>NZ_JAMYVF010000026.1:0-68948 GCF_040323735.1 Mesorhizobium sp. M0029 | reverse complement strand
TTTGACGGCAGCGCTGGCGGTCTTAACTTCAGTCTTGGTCATGGTGGCGTTCCTTCGCGGGAATCAGGTGACGTGAACAATCACCAGCCTGCCATGACCGCCCCCTCTCAGCGAATTTGCAGAACTCTCAGCACACTACCGTCTCGAACGCCTCTCCACAGGCCCGACCGACCCAAGAACTCCGCCACATTCCTGCCCGGTTCCGGACACAATCGATTAATACGCTGATAAACAATTCCTGCGCACAAGGGATGGGGATTGGCGCGTCGCAGGCATTGCTCATCTGGCTCCGCCGAAATTCTAGAAGCGGCGCCTGTGTCGAGACGGTAGGGACATCGGAAAACATGCAGACCACGACGCATCGGCGTCTTCGTCGCGCTCCTGCTTTGGTGTTGTGCGCTCTTTCGGCTGCGTTGCTGGCCGCGTGCGCGTCGCCGCAGTCCGAGCCGAAAGCCATGGTCTACAAGAAGCCTCGCTCGAAGGAATATTTTGCCGAGACCGAATACGGCGTGAAGGCCAGCCCGCGCGTTCAGTACATGCGGCGCGGCGGCGGCCGCGACCAGTTGGGCAAACCCTATCAGGTGCGCGGCAAGTGGTATTACCCCAAGGAAGACAAGCGCTACGCCAAGGTCGGTCTCGCCTCCTGGTATGGCGATGCCTTCCACGGTCGTCTCACAGCCAATGGCGAAGTCTACGACATGACCCATCTGACCGCGGCGCATCCGACCATGCCGCTGCCGAGCTATGCCCGTGTCACCAACACCGAGACCGGAAGCTCGGTCATCGTGCGCGTCAACGACCGCGGCCCCTATCACGAGGGACGCATCATCGATGTCTCGGAACGCGCCGCGCAAATGCTCGACTATGCCAAGGTCGGCACGGCCAGGGTCAAAGTGGAATATATCGGCCGCGCGCCGCTCGACGGCGACGACGACCAATATCTGGTCGCCTCCTATCGCCCGGGCAACAACCGCCCGGACCCGTCCGATGGCTTGCCGACCGGCGTCATGGTGGCGATGAACGGACCTTCGCCGAGCCTATCTGTTGGCGCACCACCTGCCGCAGTGCCGTTTCCTGGTCAGTTGACGAATTCCGACACACAGCCAGTGATGTCGATGCAGGCACCGGGCTCAAGCGATGTGACGCTGCCGGAATTCGGGCCGATCGTGCCTCAGCGCCCGGAATCGCCCTTTGCCGTGGCTTCGCTCTCCTATGCGGATGCACGCGTGCAGCGCGCCGACGTCTTTGCAGCACTCGATGACCAGGGCATGTCACCAGCCGACATCCTGCAATCGTGGAAGAAATCCAACCCGCAGGCGGCGCCTGCCGTTTCCGACTATGTCGCCGCCGGCTCCTTCGACGATGCCGCCGAGGCAAAGCGGGTGGCTGCGGCCCTAAAACCCTTCGGCAGGACGGAAATCCAGAGCACCGAGCTCGACGGCAATGACTGGTACGCGGTCAATCTCTATCCGGATGGCCACGGCAATGTCGACGACCTCTTGCGCGCGGCATGGTCGCATGGCGCGCCGGACGCGCTGGCTGTGCGCAACTGACCAACAAAGGCACGCCGGTTTTGTGATTGCGCGGTTGATCCGCCGGGAAGAAGCCTGATAGCGTTGCGGCAAGTTTCTGCCGGCTAACAGGTCGAGCCTCTTCATGCGATTTCGCCTTTTCCACCCTTTTGCCGGGCTTTTTGGCCTTGGCTTCTTGCTTGCCGCGCTGGTTCCGGCCAACGCGCAGCTTTTCGAGACCAAGGCCACGCAGGCTTTCATGATCGATGCCGAAACCGGCACGGTGCTGTTTTCCAAGGATGCCGACCAACCGATCCCGCCGGCCTCGATGGCCAAGCTGATGACCATGGAGATGGTCTTCAACGCCATCAAGTCGAAGCGCATGAGCCTCGACGACACCTTCGTGGTCTCGGAGAATGCCTGGCGCAAGGGCGGCGCCCCGTCGGGAACGTCGACCATGTTCGCCAAGCTTAAATCGGCGGTGCGGGTCGAGGACCTGATCCAGGGGGTCACCATACAGGCCGCCAATGACGGCTGCATGGTGCTGGCCGAAGGCATGGCCGGCTCGGAAGAGAATTTCGCCGCTCAGATGAACGATCGCGCGCGCCAGATCGGGCTGCCGAAATCGACATTTGTCAATTCCACCGGCCTGCCGGCCGACGGCCAGCAGACGACAGTGCGCGAACTGGCGCAGCTTGGCCTGCATATATGGCGCGAATATCCGGATCTCTATCTCTATTACGGCCGGGCCGATTTCACCTGGAACAAGATCTCGCAAAAGAACCGCAACCCGTTGCTGGCCATGGGCATCGGTGCCGATGGGCTGGCGGTCGGGTCGAGCGAGGCGGGCGGTTTCGGCATCGTCGGCTCGGTCAGCCATGACGGAACCAGGGTGTTCGCGGCGATGAGCGGATTGGCCAACGATCGCGAGCGCGCCGAGGAAGCGCGCAAGCTGCTTGAATGGGGCGTCCGCTCCTTCGAGAAGACCGAGATTTTCGCCAGCAACGAAGTGGTCGGCGAGGCCCAGGTGTTCGGCGGCGCCAAATCCAGCGTAGCGCTGAAGGCAAAGGCGCCGATCGACGTCCTGCTGCCGATCGCCAACCGCGACAAGCTGACCGCCAGGATCGTCTATCAGGGGCCGGTATCGGCGCCGGTGGAGGAGGGACAGCCCGTCGGCGCGCTGCGCGTCTGGATCGGCGACACGCTGAGCCAGGAAACACCGCTTTTCGCCGCCGAATCGGTTGGCGTCGGCACACTGCCGCAACGAGCGTTTGATGCCGCCAGGGAACTGGCCGTAGGCTGGCTGCGTTGAGTTCCTGCGGCGTGGACCTTTTCTCGGGCGCGGACTAAGACACCAGCGCAAAGCAGGACAAAGGCCTTTCGATTGGCAAGCGGATTTTTCATCACCTTCGAAGGCGGCGAGGGCGCCGGCAAGTCGACGCAGATCGAGCGGCTGGCCCAGAAGATGCGCGCCAAGAAATACGATGTCCTCCTCACCCGCGAACCCGGGGGGTCACCCGGCGCCGAGGCGGTCAGGCACGTGCTCCTGTCCGGCGCCGCCGAGCCTTTCGGGCCGAAGATGGAGGCGCTGCTGTTTGCCGCCGCACGCTCCGACCATGTCGAGCAGGTCATCCGGCCGGCGGTGGAGCGCGGCTCCATCGTGCTTTGCGACCGTTTCCTGGATTCGTCGCGCGTCTATCAGGGCGTCACCGGCGGCCTCGATCCGGCTTTCATGGAAGCTCTGGAGGAGGTCGCCATCAACGGCATGATGCCCGATATGACGCTCATCCTTGACATTGATCCCGCTGAGGGCTTGCGGCGCGCCGCCGCGCGGCGTGGCGCCGAGGACGGTCCGGACCGCTTCGAAAAGGAGACGCTGGACATCCACCAGCGCCGCCGTGACGCCTTCCTGGCGATCGCAGCCGCCGAGCCGGACCGCTGCATCGTGATCGACGCGTCGGCGCCTCCCGCTGCGGTGGAGGATGTCATCACCGCGGTGGTGTTCGCCGCACTTGAGGCGAGGGCGCCCGCGCGCAACCGACAGGCGGCGCCCGCATGATCTTCGAACGCATCGCTCCCGAGCAGCACGACACGCTGGACGGTGTACCGGAGCCGTCCGAGACGCTGCGCCTGGTCGGCCATGAGCAGGCGGCCGCGATGCTCGCTGCCGCCTATCGCTCGGGAAAACTGCCGCATGCGTTGATCTTTGCCGGGCCGGTCGGCATCGGCAAGGCGACGCTTGCCTTTCACCTGGCGCACCATCTGTTGAAGCATCCGGCCTTCGACCAGGCGCCCGACATGTTTGCCGTTCCCGATCCGGCCTCACCGCTGTTTCGCCAGATCGCCACCGGGGCGCATCCCGGCGTGCTGCACCTGACCCGGCCGCTGAACGACAAGACCAAGAGTTTCAAGACCGTCGTCACCGTCGACGAGATCCGCAAGGTCAACCGCTTCCTGTCGCTGACCTCGCATGACGGCAGCTACCGGGTGGTGATCGTCGATCCGGCCGACGACATGAACACCAACGCCGCCAATGCCTTGCTGAAGAACCTCGAGGAGCCGCCGAGCCGCACGCTGTTCATCCTCATCGTGCATGCGCCGGGCAGCCTTTTGCCGACCATCCGTTCGCGCTGCCAGATGGTGCGGCTGACGCCGCTCGATGCCGGCAGCCTGATGAGTGTTCTGGAGACCGTCGAGCCGCCGCCACCTTCCGATCCTGCCGCGCGCGCGGCACTGGCGGAACGGGCAGGGGGCAGCGCCCGCAATGCGATCCTTCTGACCCAATATGGCGGGCTGGAGATTGCCGGCACGCTCGACGCCCTGGTCACGTCGGGCAAGAGCGACATCGCCGGAGCCTATCGGCTTGCCGATGCCGTCGCCGGCCGCGACCAGGCGATCCAGTTCGACATCTTCAACCGCCGCGCGCTCGATCTGCTCTCCACTGGCGCCAGTGAAGCCGCGCTGGCCGGGGATCTCGCGCGGGCGAAAACGCTGTCCGACACTTGGCACGAGGCGCTGAACGCCATATCTGAGACCGATACCTACAATCTTGACAAGAAGCAGCACGCCTTGACCATGATCGACCGCCTGAATTCCGCAATGCGAATGTGACCGGTTTCGGCATTGGGTCGGGATGGCAATCGCCGTCTCGATGCGATATCCACCGCTCACACTCAATTCGGACATTCATGACGGTTCATTCATGTCACGCGACACATTCTACATCACGACACCGATTTTCTATCCGAACGGCAAGCCGCATATCGGCCACGCCTATACGGTCATTGCGACCGACGCGCTGGCCCGCTTCCAGCGCCTGGACGGCAAGGACGTGCTCTTCCTCACCGGCACTGACGAACACGGCCTCAAGATGCAGCAGACGGCCGAGAAGGAAGGCATAACGCCACTCGCGCTTGCCGACCGCAACTCGGCGATCTTCCGTTCGATGACAGAGGTCCTGGGCGGCTCGAATGATGATTACATCCGCACGACGGAACCACGCCACTACGAGTCGTGCCAGGCGATCTGGAAGGCGATGGCGGCCAATGGCGACATCTATCTCGACCGCTACAGTGGCTGGTATTCGGTCCGCCAGGAAGCCTATTTCGAAGAGAGCGAAACCACGCTCGGCGACGACGGCGTGCGCCGCGAGCCGCTTGGCTCGCCGGTCGAATGGAATGAGGAGGAAAGCTACTTCTTCAGGCTTTCCGCCTATCAGGACAAATTGCTTGCGCTGTACGAAAGCCAGCCCGATTTCGTCGGTCCGGCCGAGCGCCGAAATGAGGTGATGAGCTTCGTCAGGTCCGGCCTCAAGGACATCTCGGTCTCGCGCACGACCTTCAATTGGGGCGTGCCGGTGCCCGGCGACGACAAGCATGTGATGTATGTCTGGGTCGATGCCTTGACCAACTACATCACCGCTGCCGGCTATCCCGACACCAAGGCCGAGCAATGGCGCTACTGGCCGGCCACGCACATTATCGGCAAGGACATCGTCCGCTTCCATGCCGTCTACTGGCCGGCTTTCCTGATGTCGGCCGGCATCGAACTGCCGAAGCGCGTCTTCGCGCATGGCTTCCTGTTCAACCGCGGCGAGAAAATGTCGAAGTCGGTCGGCAATGTCGTAGACCCCTTCACCATGGTCGAGCATTACGGCCTCGACCAGGTGCGCTATTTCTTCTTGCGTGAGGTGCCATTCGGCCAGGACGGCAGCTACAGCCATGACGCGATCGTCAACCGCACAAATGCCGATCTCGCCAACGGTCTCGGCAATCTGGCGCAGCGCTCGCTGTCGATGATCGCCAAGAACTGCGGCGGCGTGGTGCCGCATCGCGGCGAGCTGACCGAAGCCGACAGCGCGATCCTCGACCAGGCGGTGGAAGCGCTGGGTACCGCGCGCCAGGCGATGGCGGAACAGGGCATCCATCTCGCGTTGGCGGCGATCTTCGGCGTTGTGGCGGAAGCGGATCGCTACTTCGCCTCGCAGGCGCCCTGGGCGCTGAAGAAGACCGATCCGGCGCGCATGGAAACAGTGCTGTGGACGACCGCCGAACTGGTGCGGCGCGTGGCATTGCTGTGCCAGCCCTACATTCCGGGGTCGGCCGGCAAGCTGCTGGACCTGCTGGCGGTACCGGCGGACAAGCGTGACTTCGCGCATGTCCATGCCGACTATGCGCTGGTGCCCGGCACGGCGCTGCCCGCGCCGGAGGGCGTGTTTCCGCGTTATGTCGAAAACCCTGAGGCGAGCGCCTGATGCTCGTCGACAGCCATTGCCATCTCGACTTTCCGGATTTCGCCGAGGAGCGGGCGGCCATCGTCGCCCGCGCAAAGGCTGCCGGTATAGGTCACATGGTGACCATCTCGACACGCGTGAAGCGGTTTGCGCAAGTGCTTGAGATTGCCGAGAGTTTCGACGAAATCTATTGCTCGGTCGGCACCCATCCTCACAATGCCGGCGAAGAGCTGGATGTGACGGCTGAGGACCTTGTGCGCCTGTCCGCGCACCCGAAGGTAGTGGCGATCGGCGAGGCCGGGCTCGACTATTTTTACGACAAGGCGCCACGCGATGCGCAGGCGCAGGGTTTTCGCACTCATATAGCAGCCGTGCGCGAGACCGGGCTGCCGCTGGTGATCCATTCGCGCGATGCCGATGACGACATGGCTGCCATCCTCGAAGACGAAACAGGGAAGGGCGCCTTCCCCTTCATCCTGCATTGTTTTTCGTCGGGGCGACGGCTGGCAGAGGTCGGCGTGGCGCTTGGCGGCTATGTGTCCTTCTCGGGCATACTGACCTTCAAGAACTCCGCCGATTTACGCGCCATCGCAGCCGATGTGCCGCATGACCGGCTGCTGGTCGAGACCGACGCGCCGTATCTGGCGCCGGTGCCGTTCCGCGGCAAACGCAACGAGCCGGCCTATGTCGCGCATACAGCCAAGGTGCTGGCGGAGACGGTCGGCGTTGGCGAAGCCGAGATCGCGACGCTGACGACGGCGAACTTCTTCCGGCTGTTCGGCAAGATGCCGCGGCCCGCCGGGCTCTGACGCATGAGCGACCGGCTGCGCCTCACCATCCTCGGCTGCGGCTCGTCACCTGGCACGCCGCGCATCACCGGCGATTGGGGCAATTGCGACCCGGCCAATCCGAAAAACCGGCGTACACGCTCAGCCGCGCTCGTCGAGCGGATAGCAGCCAACGGCGCCAGAACCACGGTCGTCATCGACACCGGGCCTGATTTCCGTGAGCAGATGCTGATGGCGGCCGTCCGGCGCATCGACGCCGTCGTCTATACGCATCCGCACGCCGACCACATCCACGGCATCGACGATCTACGCGGCTACGTGCTGGAGCATCGCCATTTGATCGATGTCCATGCCGACCAGCCGACCATGCTCAGGCTGCGCGAAGCGTTCGGCTATTGCTTCGAGACGCCGTTTGGCAGTTCCTATCCGCCGATCGTCAGGCCGCACATCATCGATCACGCAAGGGCGGTGACGATTGAAGGCGAGGGCGGTACCCTCACCCTCGAGCCGCTGCCGCAGATCCATGGCGACATCATTTCGCTCGGCTTCCGCATCGGCGGGCTGGCCTACTGCCCCGATATAAGCGACTTCCCGGATGCCACCGCCGAGCGGCTGCGCGGCCTGGAAATGCTGGTCATCGATGCCTTGCAGTACCATACCCATCCCAGTCATCTGTCGCTCGGTCAGGCGCTTGGCTGGATTGAAAAACTGGCGCCGAAACAGGCCGTGCTGACGCATATGCATGTGCCGCTCGACTATGCCACGGTGAAGGCCGAGGTGCCGGCCAACGTCACTCCGGCCTATGACGGCATGGTGATCGAAATTCCTTTATGAGACAGCATGATACGAGCAGATCTTTATAAGGACGTTCGGTTCTTCGGCGCGAAGATCAGCAGCGTTCCAATCCGCTCATAGCCCATGAGGGGATAAAGCAGCGCTCCGGCACGCGTCGCCAACAGCATCGAGCACCGCGACCCATGCGCTTTGTCGTCATGCAGCATCTTGGCCATCAGCGCCTGGCCGATGCCTCGACGCCGGTGCGAAGGCTCGACAAACATTGCCGAGCACCATGTGGCGCCGACGGCGTCTATGCTGCGCACACGCCCGACGATGGCGTCGCCATCGAGCGCCACATACTGGCGAAACGGCGCATCGTCGCCGAGTTGATCGTCTGGAAGTGGCCGCCTGCGTATGACCTTTCCCAGTTGTGCAGCGCGTTCAGCCGTCCTCACGCGTTCGATAGAGACGATTGCTGGCGGGTCTGGAATTTGGCGCAGCGACTGGACGAAAAAGCCTTCCGTCCGCAGCAGCCGGTAGCCGAGCGCCTTGTAGGCCGTTCGCGTTGGTTCGTCCGGGCCGTCATTCGCGATCACGACCGAAACGGCAAAGCTTGGCCGCGCATGCTGCCGCACGATGGCATCGGCTTCCTCGGCGGCGACGTCATGGACGATCCATTCTTCGCCACGGTAGTCGCGTGCATTCTTGCGCTCGGCATCGCGCATCAGCCACAAGGGTCCGACGCGGCTGGCCTCGTAGGGAAAGGAACGGCTCTTATCGGTACTGAAGCCGTGCACGAACACTTCGATCGCCGCTTCGATGTCACGCGTTGCTGTCGTCATCGACACAGCGTAGCGTTGGCCATCGGCTCAAGGCAACACGCGTCGATCATGCCAAACCCGTGAAAATCGCAGCAATTTCCAGCTTCAGTCTAATGCACAAGTTCCATAATCTATCTTATGCGACTTTCATATGTGGCTGCTGCTTCCATTAGGGGCGTGCCAATATACGCCCTGCTGACTGAGATGCGGGCTGGCGGCTCTGATTGCTTGGCGGGAGGAACGTTGACGAAGCAGTGGCGAAATGAGTTGGCGTGGTCTTCATTTCTCAAGGGATGGCGCCTTTCGCAAAGGCCTCGACTTCCTGCTCGACCGGCCCGCGCCGGGATAACGAACAGGAGCGTCATCCCGAAAAGCTTTCCAGGAGGCCGCTGAAGGCTGCTGCGATTGCAACAAGATGGAAGACGCCAAGGGCCAGCCATCTGGAGCCGCCGGCGCCCGCAACAAATGCCCCATAGGCAGGAAACTGCAGCGCAGCCAATCCGATGGAAAGGCTGGTGATCGTTGTGTTGGTCAAAAGCGTTGCCAGCATGGGGACCGGATAGAGAAGTCGCGCCAGCACATAGTCGCCATGCCCGGCCCCGGC
Organism: Mesorhizobium sp. M0029; assembly: GCF_040323735.1. Lineage (NCBI taxonomy): Bacteria > Pseudomonadati > Pseudomonadota > Alphaproteobacteria > Hyphomicrobiales > Phyllobacteriaceae > Mesorhizobium > Mesorhizobium sp. M0029. Next base: position 59,715 of record NZ_JAMYVF010000026.1, on the reverse strand, counting down.
CGAATAGAGCGCCAGGAAAAAGGCGACGGGCGTGATGCCGAGGCCGACAAGGAACCCTGCCCGCGAGGAGAATTTTGGCGACGTCATCTGGCCATGGCCATGGCGGCCGGTGGGTCGCCGCCGGGTGGCAGTGGTACGGGAGCGTATCCGGAATAGTCGGCGCGCAGGCGTGCCAGTCCGTTCGAACAGGACCGGAGCGCATCCTCCAGCATGAACATGTTCGCGAGCGGCATTGTCGCTTTGACAACGACGACCACGCCGCTGATTTCCCGACTCCGGATCAGGCCCCGGCGGCTGTGCAGTTCGGCGATGATTTTGTCGACATAGGCCGCCGACGTGTTCACCTCGACTTGCATGATCGGCTCGAAGAGCTGCACGCCCAGCTTGGGAGCGGCTTCACGGAAGCAGGCTCGGCCGGCGATCTCGAAAGTCAGGGGCGAGGAATCAGTATCGTGATACGCGCCGTCGATCAGCGTTGCCTTCACGCCAAGCATCGGGAAGCCAGCAAACGGGCCTGAAGACAGAATGTTCCGCAGCCCCTTTTCGACGCCCGCAACATATTCGTTCGGAAGCGCACCGTCGGCGACCTTGGACCCGAAGACGAAGTCCCAGCTACCGCCATTCGGCTCGAACGCAATCTTGACGCGGGCGAACTGACCCGTACCACCGGACTGCTTCTTGTGCGTGTAGTCCTGCTCGTGCTTACGGGTGATCGTCTCGCGATACGCTACCTTGGGCGCGCCGACATTCACCTCAATGCGAGACTCGCGGCGCAGGTGGTCGATGACTATGTCGAGGTGGAGTTCGTCCCTGCCGGCGACGATCGTCTGGCCCGATTCCGCATCCTGCTTGACGTGCAACCAGGGATCCTCGTCCGCCAGCTTCGACAAGGCAGTAGCTAGCTTCTCCTGATCCGCCCGCGACTTCGGCTCGATCGCGATTTGCAGCAGAGGCCAGGGCGCGGCAGACTTTTCCATCATGACGCCATGGTTGCAGATCGATCCGATGACCGCAACGGAGGGGTCTACGCCCGGCCGGCCGCCCTGCCCGTCCCTTTCGCTTCCTGACTGTGGACGCGCGCCAGAAAATCGCGCACCAGCGGAAGCGCCTCATCGAAATGGGTTTCGAGCAACCAGTGGCCGGCGCCGCCGATGAGATGACGTTCTGCTTCCGGCAAATCGCGCTGGTAGGCATGCGCCGATTGCGCCGGCATGTAACCATCCTCGGGACCCCAAACGATGAGCGTCGGAGGTTGGTGCTCGCGCAGAAAGCTCTGATAGCGGGGGAACCAGCCGAGGTTCGCCTCCAACTTCTCCATCAGGTTGACCGCGAGCCGCCGGCGGATCGGCGTGTCCATCAAAGGCCAGTGGAGTTTCCAAAGATCGGGAGGCACGCGCTCGGCTACAGCGTCATCCACCTCTCCGACAAACTCGTGCCGGAAGCCCTCCTCGCTTACCGCCTCTTCCAACGGCCGATGCTTTTCGGGCGTCTTCTCATTCCAATAGGCTTTTATGGCGGCGTATTTCGGCCCGAGAACGTCCTCGTAGATGTCACCGTTCTGGATAATGAGTGCGGCGATGCGCTCGGGATGTGCGATGGCGTGGCGCAGTCCGATCTGAGAGCCATAATCGTGCAGCCAGAGCGCATAGCGCGACGTGCCGAGCGCATCGGCGAAAGCTGTCAGAAACCCGGCATAGGCATCGAAATCATAGCCAAAGTCCGACGTTTCGGGCGTGCCGCTGTAGCCAAAGCCGGGAAAGTCCGGCGCGAATGTATGCCAGCGATCGGCAAGTGCCGGCATCAACCTTCGGAATTGATAGGACGAGCACGGATAGCCGTGCGGCAGCAGGAGGACGGGAGCATCAGGCGGGCCGTCTTCGCGATAGAAGATGCTGTTTCCGTCAACGTCGATCCGGCGATGTTGCAATTCTACCTCCTTGCTCAAAGCTTGCCCGCCACTTTGTTTACGGCGCTCCGGCAAGAAGGTTCCCTTGAAGTCAGGGCGTGACGGCTTCCGGCTCTCCATTGCCCGACAGGATCTGCAGCGTTCCGCGCGTGGCGTTGCGGAACGCATCGTCGAAACTGACGCCACGTACCTGCCAGCGATAGTCCTTATCCTTGAAGCTGAGCCGCCAGTCGCCGACCCAACCCAGCGCTTCCTGGCGCCATGCCAAAGTGCCGGCAAGCAGGGCATCGCCATCCAGCGTGTTGGCCACGTCGGCGAGCGCGACGTCGGACGGCCGAGGCAACTCCAGCGGCAAGCCGGTCCGGTGCGCCGCGTCCGCCAGCGCAACGCGCATATCCGCCGCAAGCTCGCCGCCGCCATCGCGCACCAGCGTGAAGCCGTCGCCTTTCATCGGCCTTACATCCAGCAGTGCGACGATTTTTGGCCGCGGCACCGCCCACGGTTTGCGCCCGAGCGACGCCAGCAAGGCATCGATCTTGTCCGGGTCGAAATCGGCGGTGATGTAATGCGGCCGGTCGTGGGTGCCCTGCTCGTAATGCGGTGGGCGGTTGTTGAGCAGGTCGCGGTAGCCGACACCAGTGACATAGTCGGCCGCGTGCCGGCTCATGTCCGCAACACGCGGGTCGCCGATCAGCCGCGGGTCGCCGGAAACCTTGACCAGCACCTCTTCAAGGCACGGCGCCAGGCCCCACGCCCGGTTCTCCTCGCCAGTGCCGCTGGTCACCGATTGCGCGCGGTAGAGGCTGGCGGCGCGGTCGATGTCGGCGGCAGCGACCGGAAAGACAATCAGCACAGCCAGCGCCGCTGCCACAAAGCCCAATTTCAAGCATCCAGGCACCCGACGACCCTCCCGAAACGGTCCGGAACATCCGTTGGAGCCATACTCCTGATCATCAGGGAATTTCAAGGTACCGCCCATCAAGGCGTATCGCCGACGATGCGCCGGTGTACGCCGTCCAGGCTCTCGGTGAGCGCCTCGAACACGTTTTGCGCCGTCAGTTCGCGAAGAACCTGTTCGTTGATGCCGCCGCGCGTCGCATAGTCCTGCGCCAGATTCATGAAGTCGGCATCCGGCGACATATCAGGAGCGCTTCCCAAGGCTTTGAAAAGCGAGGCGATGTAATCGCGCCCCTTCCCTTCCTCCACGCCATTCCTCTTGAGCCAGCTGTTGATCGTATCGAGATATCTGAAGTAGCTGGCATAGGTTGCGGTGGCCACGCTCAACGCGTTGAATTCGGCTGAGTTCTCGACCTCGATCGCTTTCCCCAGATTGCCGAACAAGGCAGCGACAGTGGCATCCGGCGGGCAGATGATCGTTGCCCCCAGCCGGTGGGCAATCATCGGCATGGGCAGCGCTTTCGTCACCTGGTGCGCTGGTGCGGTCAAGCCGGCAATCTCCTCGCGCGGCAGCGTGGCGATCAAGCTGATGAGGTGATGCTCGCGCCGAAACCGCAAACCCGGCAGGACGTCATGCGCAATTTGCGGCCGGACAGCCAGCATGACTAGGTCGCATTGATCGAGAACCGCCTGATTGTCATCAGCGATACGCACATCCGGATAACGGGCTGCCAGCTCCGCGGCGATCTCTTCATTGCGCGGCGACAGCAGCACGGAGACGGAGTTATCCGCGACGGATTTGAGCCCGCTGACAATGGCCGCTGTAAGGGCACCCGTGCCGATGAAGCCAAGTTTCATCGCGCCTGTCTCTGGTTCATCGGTCACAGCGGCGCATGGTCGAGCCGTACCTGATAGCTCAGCACGCGCTTTTCACCGGGCGCGATCAGCATCACGCCCGGCTTGTCCGCGAACTCGCCTTCGAAATCCACGGGGCTGGCAAGCCCGTGCCAGGGTTCAATGCACAGGAACGGAGCGCCGCCCGGCTTCGACCAGATGCCCAATTCCTTAAAACCCTGCCACGACATCTCGATCGCCGCACCGTTCGCGGTGGCATAGCGCACGCTGGTGCTGGCCGGCCGGTCGAGGATCACGGCGTCTGCCTCGAACAGCTGTTCGGAAAGCGCCAGCGTTTTGCCTTCGATGGGCGTCGGCCGCGGTGCAGCCAGCACCAGGCCATCCTTCAGCCGGCGGATCGGCGCCGGCTCGTCCTGGGCAAAGGTCAGGTGGTAGTCGGTCTTGGCGAGCCCCGGCTGCAATGGCCAATTGAAAGCCGGATGTGCACCGATGGAGGCTGGCAGCGTCTCGTCGCCGGTGTTGGCAATCTCGAAGCTCACACCAAGTTCCCGACGCTCGAGCGTATAGGTGATGGCAAGGCGAAAGGCGAACGGATAGCGCGTGCGTGTATCGGCATCGTCGGTCAACACCAGCGTGCAGGATCGGGGGCTCGCGTCAGCCCACACAAATGGCTTGTCGCGGGCAAATCCGTGCTGCGTCAGGGCATAGACCTGGCCCCGATGGCGGAGCTGGTCGCCCGCCAGCCGGCCGACGATCGGAAACAGCACCGGCGAATGCCGCCGCCATTCCGGCCCGGCCTGCCACAAAAACTCCAGACCCTCGGCATTGCGCAAGGAGATGAGCTCGGCCCCCTGCCCGACAATGGTTGCCGAGATGCCGTCGCCGTGAAGCGTCACTTGTTCCATGCGTTCTCGCGGAAAGCTGCGTGCGAGCGGCAGGTTAGCAAAAGCCCGCATGGACTCAAGGGCGCAGCGACATCGCGCTGATAGAGGAGCGATGTCTCCACGCCAAAACGACAGTGGCCGGAGATTCTCCTCCGGCCACTGCGAGATCGAGATTGATGCCTTGCTACGGTTCGACTATTCGCGCTCGCCGGTGAAATTCAGCAACAGCTGGAAGATGTTGACGAAGTTCAGGTACAGTGACAGCGCGCCGAAAACGGCAAGCTTCTGCTGCGATTCCGCGTCGAAATTCTCCGCATACTGTTCCTTGATCGTCTGCGTGTCCCAGGCGGTCAGGCCGACAAAGACGGCAATGCCGATCACCGAGATGGCGAACTGCAGCGCGGTCGAGCCAAGGAAGATGTTGACGACGCTGGCGATCACCACACCGATCAGGCCCATGATCAGGAAGGACGAGAACTGGGTCAGGTCGCGCTTGGTCGTGTAGCCGTAGAGGCTGGTGGCGCCGAACATGGTAGCGGTGATGAAGAAGGTGCGCGCGATGCTGGTGCCTGTGAAGACCAGGAACACCGAAGCCAGCGACAGGCCCATCACCGCGCAGAAGGCCCAGAACATCAACTGGGCGCTCGCCGCCGACATCGTCTGCATCTTGAACGAGAACAGCAACACGAAGGCGAGCGGCGCCAGCATCACCACCCATTTCAGCGGGCTGGAAAAGATCGGCACGTAGAGGGCCGGCGTCGAAGCGACCACCATGGCGACGATGCCGGTGACGACGAGGCCAATGCCCATATAGTTATAGACGCGCAGCATGTGGCTGCGCAGGCCCTCGTCATAGACGGCGCCGGCGCGCGCGCCAGTGCCCATGCGGTATCCGAGGTCAGGGGTATTCATGCGGGTTCTCCTTATGTGGTCTCAGTAAAGCGTCTTGATCAGTAAAGTGTCTTGGCAAGCGTCTCGGCGGCGCGGTCGAGGTCGTGGACATCGCTGCGCGCGACGACCGCGTACGCGACCTCGCCGATCTGGAAATAGGCAGAGGAGATGTCGCCCGATGGCGCGATGGCAGGCTTGACGACGTCGAAGGTTCCAGGCCGGATCGCAAACAGCGAGACCAGCCCCATATCCTTCGTCTCCAGCGCCACTTCGACGCTCGGCCCGAAGCGCGACGGATAGATCTGCACGTCGCGAACCTTCCAGTCCTTGGGCAGCGATGGCATGACGATTGCGGTGGCGGCGCGGATTTCGTCGCCATTGTAGTTGGGCGCCTCCAACTGCGAGGGCATCGCCTCGCGCATGAGCGTCGTCTTGTGCGCCCGGATCGCTTCTTCGACATAGGCGGGCGGCGGCGGCGAAGCCACAACCTTGGTCACCAGCAGCGGCCCGAAGAGGCCGTTCGCCAGCCAGCCGGCAGCGACAAAGATGGCGACCGCCGCCGCCCGCTGCAGCACGGCGAAGACGCGGCGACTGGCCAGCCCCCTGCCCAGCCGGCGCGCGACTTCAGTCGTCGCGGGCCGCGCCATTCCTGTGGATGCGGCCAGCGCCAGACGCAGCTCGTCGCGCGTCCTCAAATCGGACATCACCCGGGCCGCTGCCTCCGGACGAGCCGACAGGAACGCCTCGACCTCAATGCGGCGCGCGACATCCAGCTGGTCGTCGACATAAGAATCGAGATCGGTATCGGTCACCGGGTCCCGCAACAGGTCGGTCATGACGGGTCTCCCACGATCCTCAGATGGCTTTTGGCCGGCGAAGGTGCAGCGTTTTCCATCTCGCGCAGTGCTGCGCGCGCCCTGCCGATGCGCGACATCAGCGTGCCCAGCGGCACCCCGCTGGCGTCGGCGGCCTGCTGGTAGGAAAGGCCCTCGATGGCGACCAGATGCAGCGCCGAACGCTGCTCCTCCGGCAGACTGAAAAAGGCCTCGCGCACCTGCGCCAGGCGCACGGAATGTTCCTGAGGCGCCGGCGTGCTGGCATCGGTGAGATAGCCGGCCTGCTCGACACGCGCTGCTTCCGACCGGCGCGAGCGCATCTTGTCGATGAAAGCGTTGTGGACGATCGACAGCAACCATGCCCGCAGATTGCCGCCCGAGCGGAATGTGTCGCGCCGCTCGTAGGCGCGCACCAGCGCATCGTGCACCAGATCCTCGGCGTCCGTGCCGTCGCGCGTCAGCGAGCGTGCGTAGCGCCTGAGCGAACCCAGCTGTCCGACAATATCGAAGCGTGGCATCGACCGTTTCATGCCCCGTTTACGAAACAGGCGGGGATCTTAATCCATCGCCACCAAAACTTTTTTGCGTCGCCACAATAGGCATCATGCAATCAGAAGTCCGCTGCGCACTTACCCATCTCCCGTGCGGCAGATGTTTGCTTTATGGATGAAGTCTAGCCTTATCCGTCTGTCCCAGGAGCAAAAGATGGCCAATGGTAGTCGTGTAACGGGTTTTGCAGCGTTGCCGATCGTCGGCAGGGTGTTCATCATCTTTGGCATTGTCGGACTGATCGCTTCCGGCGTGCTGGCCATCGTCGAGATGTACGGCCCTCGTACCGCTTCGGCGACAGGCAGGATTGTCGCCGCCGAATACAATCCCCGCATCGAGTTCTCGACCGCCGACGGCACCGTTATCCGCTTCAACAATGCCGTCCACAGCTCGTTCTGGGGTGATGGCGACAGCGTCCCTGTCGCTTACGACCCAACCAATCCGCAAAATGCCTCCGTCGACAGCTTCGCCGGACGCTGGTTCCTTGCCGGGCTGGCCGGCATGCTCGGCGGTTTCTCCCTGCTGACCGGCACCGGTCTCGCCGTGATTGGACGGGTGCTTATCCGGCGGATTGGAATGAACCCGTCGCCATAGCCGCCGACCCCTGCCGTACAGACAAAGCTTGGCGTAGCGGTCCAGTACGCTAGCGGACTGGCGCAGATGGAAGCACTGGCGAAACGCGGCCGCTTTGCGTATTACTCCGCCGCCATTGGAGCCGTATTGATGTTCGAGACCCTGCAACCTGCCCCGGCTGACAAGATCATCGCCTTGATCGGCCTCTATCGCGCCGATCCGCGCCCCGGCAAGATCGATCTCGGCGTCGGCGTCTACAAGGACCGCGACGGCAGGACGCCGGTCATGCGCGCCCTGCGCGAGGCCGAGAAGCGGTTGCTGCAGGACCAGGACACCAAGACCTATCTCGGCCTTGCCGGCGACACCGGCTTCAACACGGCGATGGTCAAGCTGGCCTTCGGCCCCGCTGCCGACATGACGCGCATCCGCGCCGCGCAAGCGCCTGGCGGTTCCGGCGCGCTGCGGCTGGTGGCGGAGCTGTTGAAGCGGACCCGCCCCGACGCAACCGTCTGGCTGTCGGACCCGACATGGCCGAACCACCCGCCGGTGATGCGCGGGGCCGGCCTCAAGGTGCGCGATTATCCCTATTTCGATGCCGTTTCCGGCGCGGTGCGCTTCGACGAGATGCTGGCAACGCTTGGCGCAGCCGAGCCCGGCGATATCGTGCTGCTGCATGGCTGCTGCCATAACCCGACCGGCGCCAATCTCGATATCGCGCAATGGGCCAGCGTCACCGATCTTGTCGTCGAGCGCGGGCTGTTGCCCTTTGTCGACATTGCCTATCAGGGCTTTGGCGAAGGCCTGGACGCCGATGCGGCCGGCTTGCGCCTTCTCGCGGGCAAGGTGCCTGAAATGGTCGTTGCCTCGAGCTGCTCGAAGAACTTTGCCGTCTACCGCGACCGCGTCGGCGCGGCGATGATCCTGGCGAAGGATGGTGCGCAAGCCGATGTGGCGATGAGCCAGATGCTGGCGGCGGCGCGCGCCATGTATTCGATGCCGCCGGACCATGGCGCCGCCGCCGTGCGCATGGTGCTGGAAGATGATGGCCTTCGCGCCGACTGGGAGGCGGAGCTGGAGGAGATGCGGCTGCGCATGCTGAGGATGCGCGTCCAGTTCGCCGACGCGCTGCGCCGGCAGTCCAACTCCGACCGCTTCGACTTCATCGCCAGCCATCGCGGCATGTTTTCCAGGCTTGGCCTGACCGAGGCGCAAGTCGAGCGGCTGCGTGCCGAGTATGGCATCTACATGGTCGGGGACAGCCGCATCAACGTTGCCGGCCTGCCCGAGGACGGCATGGATGACCTCGCCAAGGCGGTTGTGTCGGTACTCGGCTGATACGGCTGAGCTGTGGACAAGGTCAGGCCGCCAGCTGACAGCGTTGGCCGCACGACAGGCAGCGGGATAGCATTCGCCGCATGAAACCTTCGCGCGACATTTCCCGGCTGATCGAGATCATGGCGGCGCTCAGGGCGCCGAAGACCGGCTGTCCCTGGGACATCGAGCAGGATTTCTCGACCATCGCACCCTATACGATCGAGGAAGCCTACGAGGTGGCGGACGCCATTGCGCGCGGCGATCTCGACGATCTGCGCGACGAATTAGGCGATCTCCTGCTGCAGGTCGTCTACCACGCGCAGATGGCTGAGGAAGCCGGCGATTTTGCCTTCGGTGATGTGGTCGAGGCCATCACCACCAAGATGATCCGGCGCCATCCGCATGTCTTCGGCGACGAGAAGGCGCGCAGCGCCGGCATGGCAAAGGGCATGTGGGAAAAGATCAAGGCTGAGGAAAAAGCCGAAAAGCGAAGTGCGCGCCTCGCCCGCGGCCTCGACCCCGAGGACAATGGCAAGGGTTTCCTGGACAGCGTGCCCGTCGCCCTGCCCGCTTTGACTCGTGCGCTGAAGCTGCAGGAAAAGGCAGCACGTGTCGGTTTCGACTGGAGCGAGGCAGCCCCCATCCTCGACAAGATCGAGGAAGAGATCGGCGAACTGCGCGAGGCGCTGGCCAAGGGCGAAACCGCTGAGATCAAGGACGAATTCGGCGACATGCTGTTTGCCGTCGTCAATCTGGGGCGTCACCTCAAGCTCGATTCGGAAGCGGCGCTCAGCGGCACCAACGAAAAGTTCCGCTCGCGCTTCCACTATGTCGAGCGCGCGATCGATGCGTCGGGAAGCACGCTCGAAAAAGCCACGCTGGACGAAATGGAAGCGCTCTGGCAGCAGGCCAAGAGCGCGAAATAATCAGGCTTACTGCCTGTTTTTGCGGTGCAATCGGCTTTCGATCTCATGCCGCGCGCTGTGCGTGGCCTTGAGTGCAATGGTTGCGCTGCCATCCTCATTGTCTACCCGCGAAACGACGTCGCCATTGCGGTAGAGCCAGTCGACAAGGCCGAACTGCGCCGGTTCGATCGTCACCGTCAATTCCTCGAGTTCGCCCGACATCCTGGTCTCGATCAGCGCCTTCAGCGCATCGATGCCTTCGCCGGTGACGGCCGAGATGGCGATCGGCGGCGCCTTGTTGGCGTCAGTGCCGTCGGCAAGCAGACGCTCGCGGTTGCCGTCGTCGAGCAGGTCGACCTTGTTCCACACTTCGACGACGCGCTTGGCATCGCCGGCATCGACGCCGAGATCGGCGAGAATGCGCTCGACGTCCTCGGCTTGCGCTGCGGTATCCGGATCCGAAATATCGCGCAGGTGGATGACCAGATCGGCCTCGACGACCTCTTCCAGCGTGGCGCGGAAGGCGGCGACCAGATGCGTCGGCAGGTCCGAAATGAAGCCGACTGTGTCCGACAGGATGATCGGCGTGCCGTGCGGCAGGCGCACGCGGCGCAGCGTCGGGTCGAGCGTGGCAAACAGCATGTCTTCGGCCAGCACGTCGGCCCCGGTCAGCCGGTTGAACAGCGTCGACTTGCCGGCATTGGTGTAGCCGACGATCGCCACCACCGGGAACGGCACCTTCTTGCGCTTGGCCCGGTGCAGGTCGCGGGTGCGGCGCACCGTTTCCAGCTCATGCTTGAGCTTGATGATTTTTTCCTGCAGCTGCCGCCGGTCCGATTCGATCTGGGTTTCGCCGGGGCCGCCGAGGAAGCCGGCTCCGCCGCGCTGGCGTTCAAGGTGGGTCCAGCTCCGCACCAGGCGGCCCTTCTGGTAGTTGAGATGGGCAAGTTCGACCTGCAGCGTGCCCTCCTTGGTCCGCGCGCGCTCGCCAAAAATCTCCAGGATCAATCCGGTGCGGTCGAGCACCTTGGCATTCATTTCTTTTTCGAGATTGCGCTGCTGCACCGGCGTCAGCGGATGGTCGACGATGACCACCTCCGCGTGACCCTCTTTGACGATCTCGGCGAATTCCGCGACCTTGCCGCTGCCGAGCAAGGTTGCCGGGCGTGGATCGTTGACGGTGACCACCGCCGTGTGGATCAGATCCAGGTTGATGGCGCGGGCAAGGCCGACCGCTTCGTCGTGGCGCGCATCCGCCGAACGCGTCAGCCGTGGACGGTTCGTTTCGTCATCGTTGCGCTGATGCCGGGTAAGCACCGGCACAATGACAACCGCCCGGGTCGGACCTGTGGCTTCCGTCCCGGAATTATGTGCTGGTTTCCCGCGGACGCCGCGGTCCGCGTCTTTTTCACGTGCCAATCAGGCGCCCTGGCTTTCCTCGCCATCGAACATCTGAACCGGCTGGCTCGGCATGATCGTGGAAATGGCATGCTTGTAGACGAGCTGGGAGTGGCCGTCACGGCGCAGCAGAACACAAAAATTGTCGAAGGAAGTGACCACGCCGGTCAGCTTGACGCCGTTGATGAGAAAGATGGTGAGTGGATTTTTGCTCTTGCGAACAGAATTCAGGAACAGGTCCTGAAGGTTTTGCGATCGTTCCGCCATTGTTCTTGTCTTTCGCCGATCCCCTTCGGTTTGCAGGCTAATGCGCCAAATTAGCGGGCACATGTCAAGCTTGCAAACACCCCCTTGCCGTCAGTAACGACAAGCAGAACGAGATATATTGATGTGCAGTCCGTCTGTGCGGTTATCAGGCTGGACTTTTTTCCGCAACGTCAAAAAAGGCTTGCCGCAATGAAAGTGTTATCGAACCGGGGTGCCCATTGGCGACCGCGGCACCGTCGATTGCCACGACCGGCATGGCGATTGTCGTTGCCGAACTGATGAAAGCTTCTCGCGCCGCCTTGGCTTCAGTGACTGAAAACCCGCGCTCCTCGATCGTCAACCCGAGCTTTGCCGCCACTTCGAACATGGTCGTGCGGGTGATGCCGCGCAGGATGCCATGCTCCGCCGGCCGGGTGACCAGAACGCCGTCCCTTGTAACGATCCAGGCGTTGGACGAGCCGCCCTCCTTGACGTTGCCATCGGTGTCGACGAACCAGGCTTCCTGGGCGCCGGCCTCCTTGGCCTTCTGCTTGGCCAGCACGTTGGGCAGCAGGCCGGTGCTCTTGATGTCGACCCGGTCCCAACGGTTTTCCGGCACGGTGATGACCTTGATGCCCGCCTCGGCTCGCTTGGCGGCCGCCGCCGGGTCGGCCTTTCTGGCCGTAATCACCAGCGATGACGGTGTATCGGCCGGAAAAACGAAGTCGCGGCTGGCAACACCGCGCGTAACCTGGACATAGACTAGGCCGTTGACGACGTGGTTGCGCCGGACGATTTCGCGCAGGAGAAGCGGCAGCACGCCCTTGGTGACCGGCCAGTTGATCGACAATTCGCTAAGCGAGCGGTTCAGCCGGGCAAGATGGCGCGGCATGTCGACGACAAAGCCCTGCGCCACCTCGCAGACCTCGTAGACGCCGTCGGCGAACTGATAGCCGCGATCCTCGATATGCACGGCAGCGTCGGCATGGGCGACATAGCGCCCGTTCACATAGGCAATGCGCGGCATGGGTGATCCCTCAGAACAGTCCCGCTATTTCTAGGCGATTCCGCCGCTGCCGTAACCGGCAATTGCACGGGCGCGGCCCGCTCGACCAACAACAATGGGGATCAGACCCCCAGCGACTTCAGTTTCCGGTGCAGCGCCGAGCGCTCCATGCCGATGAATTCCGCCGTCTTCGAAATGTTGCCGCCGAAACGGTTGATCTGGGCGATCAGATAGTCCTTCTCGAACTGTTCGCGCGCCTCGCGCAGCGGCAGCGCCATGATGTGCTGGTCGGACTGGTTCGGCGTGCGCGGCATGACATCGCCGATCTCCGACGGCAACAGGTCGGCGGTGATCGGCGCATCGATATCGTCGCCACGCGCCAGGATCATCAGCCGTTCGACATTGTTGCGCAGCTGGCGGACATTGCCCGGCCAGTTGTGCGCCTGCAGCACGGCAAGCGCATCGTCGCCGATGCGGCGCGGCTTGATGCCGGCCTGGCGAGCGATCTGCTTCATGAAATTGTCGACGAGATAGGGAATGTCCTCTCGCCGCTCGGCCAGGCCCGGCACCATGACCGGAACCACCGCCAGGCGGTGATAGAGGTCTTCGCGAAAACGGCCGTCGGCGATCATCGCCTCCAGGTTCTGCGAGGTCGAGGAGATGATGCGGACGTCGACCTTGACCCGCTTGGTGCCGCCGACGCGCTCGAACTGCTGTTCGACCAGCACGCGCAAAATCTTGTTCTGCGTCTCGCGCGGCATGTCGGCCACTTCGTCGATGTAGAGAATGCCGCGGTGCGCCTCTTCAAGCGCGCCGACCTTGCGCTCGGTGCCGTTCGATTCGGTGCCGAACAGCTCGATCTCCATACGCTCGGGCGTGATGTTGGCCGCGCTCAGCGTCACGAACGGCGCGCCCTTGCGCGTCGACAGCGTGTGGATGGCGCGCGCGGCGAGCTCCTTGCCCGAGCCGGACGGACCGATGATCATGACGCGGCTGTTGGTCGGCGCCACGCGCTCGATGGTCTGGCGCAGCTGGCTCATCGCCGACGACATGCCGATCAGGTCGAAGGTTTCGCCGCTGCGCTGCTTGAGGTCGGACACCTCGCGCCGCAATTTCGAGGTTTCGAGCGCCCGCTCGGCGATCAGGATCAGCCTGTCGGCCTTGAACGGCTTCTCGATGAAATCATAGGCGCCGCGGCGGATGGCCGACACCGCTGTCTCGATATTGCCGTGGCCGGAGATCATCACCACCGGCAGGCTCGGATGCATCGTCTTGATCTCGTCGAGCAGCGCCAGCCCGTCGAGGCGCGAGCCCTGCAACCAGATGTCGAGGAAAATCAGCCGCGGCGCCCGGTCGGCGATTGCCGCGAGCGCGCTGTCGGCATCGAATGCCGTGCGGGTTTCATGCCCTTCGTCGCTCAATATGCCCGCGACGAGTTCACGGATGTCTTCCTCGTCATCGACGATGAGAATATCAGACGCCATTACCGACCTTTTCAGTTTCTCGTTCGTGTTCCGTTTCGCCTTGACCGCGTGGCGGCGCGGTTGCGGCAGCTGGCGGCAGGATGATCGAGATCATCGCGCCGCGTCCACCGTGGAAATCCGCGGGCGCATCGTGCAATTCGAGCCGCCCGCCATGGTCCTCCACGATCTTCTTGACGATGGCGAGACCGAGCCCGGTGCCCTTCTCGCGCGTCGTCATATAGGGCTCGAGCAGCCTTTGGCGGTTCTCGCGCGGCAAGCCTTTGCCATTGTCGATGACGTCGATTCTGATCGCGCCATTCTGCCGGGCAGCTTGAATCCGGATTATGCCGTGCGAACCGTCCTTTTGTTCCAGCCCGTCAATCGCCTCGGCCGCGTTCTTGATGACGTTGCCGAAAGCCTGCGCCATCAATCGGCTATCGAACGTGCCCTTGAGCGGTTCGTTGCCGAACACGCGTTCGAAAGCAATGTCGGCGCGGCTGACTTCGACCAGGAACGACGCCTCGCGCAGCGATTCACGCAGATCGATGGCTTTCATCTCGGGCTTGGGCATGCGGGCGAAAGCCGAGAACTCGTCGACCATGCGGCCGATATCCTCGACCTGCCGGATGATCGTGTCGGTGCACTGGTCGAAAATCTCGCGGTCCTCGGTGATGACCTTGCCGAAGCGTCGCTTGATGCGCTCGGCCGAGAGCTGGATCGGCGTCAGCGGGTTCTTGATTTCATGTGCGATACGCCGCGCCACATCCGCCCAGGCAGACGAGCGCTGTGCCTGGACCAGATCGGTGATGTCGTCGACCGTCACGACGTAGGATTTCTCCTCCTCGCCATCGTCGCCGGCCTCGATGGTGATCTGCACGTTGAAGGTACGCTCGGCGCCGGTGCGATAGAAGGTGACCTGCTCGCGATAGACCGGCTTGCCGGATTTGCGGCCGATCTCGAAGACACGGCCGACATGCGGCAGCACGGCGGACAGGTTCTGCCCCAGCGCCGCCGTGGCCGATATGGCCAGCATCGTTTCGGCCGATTTGTTGACGATGGAGACGATGCCGTAGGGATCGACGCCGATGACGCCGGCGGTGACGCCGGCCAGCACCGCTTCCGAGAAACGACGCCGTTCGTCGATCAAATCCTTGGCCGACAGGATCTCGTTGCGCTGCGATTTAAGCTCCAGCAGCATCTTGTTGAACGTGTCGCCAAGCGAGGCGACATCGCCGTCGGAAGGCCGTACCGGCACGGCGACATCGAGATTGCCGGTCGCAACCTCGTCAGCCGCGCCGATGAGCTGACGGATGGGCCGCACCAGACGGTCGGCCACCGCTATGCCGGTCCAGATGGCCGACAGGATGATGATCAGCGTCAGTGACAGATAGGGCAGCGCGAACGCCACCTGCGACGTCCGCCTGTTGTCTTCCAGGCCGCGATATTCGGCGGTGTTGGACTGGACGATCGCCCTCGCCTTGATCACTTCGGGGTCGACCAGGCGATTGGTGTAGAGGTAGAGGCCTTCGATCTCCCGCAGCTTGATGATGGCGCCCATGATGTTGCGCGTCTTCGGCTCGATCAGCACCGGCTTGCCGTCGGCCGCACTTGCCACCGCACCCTCAGGCGGTGCCGGCATGGCGAAGTCCGCATCGGTCTGGGCACTCACGACAAAGGAGCCGTCTTCCCTGACCAGCGCCGCATGCACCAGGCTTCTGCCGACGGCTTCCTTGTTCATCAGGTCGAGAAAGCCGGTTCGATCGAGGCCGTAAAGCGTGCGCGACGCATCGAGATCGTAGGCCATCGACAGCGTCGTGCCCTGAAGATTACGAGCGTTTTCCTGCACATAGGCGTCCGCGATCGACAGCGAAGAATTGACGATTGCCTTGGTGCGGATTTCGAACCAGCGGTCGAGGCCGATATCGAGCGTGATCGAGGCGATGATGGCCACCATGATGGCGGGGATGGCCGCGACCAGCGCAAACATCGTCACGATGCGCACATGCAGCCGCGAAGCCGCCTTGCCGTGCCGGCGCGCCATGGTGATGCGATGCACCTCTCGGCCGACGAGGGCAATCAGCGCCAGCACAAATAAGGCATTGGCCGCAATCAGCGTCAGCGTTGTGTTTGCGTCTGGCGTGATCGGCGTGGCGCCGACAAGAATCGCAAACGAGATTGCCGCCGTAACCAGCGCGCCGGCAATTGCCACAACGCCAGGCAACGCAAGCAGCCGCCGTCCATCCCTCTGGCCGGGTCTGCTGAAAAGCGGTTCGTTTGATGTCAGAGCTTGCGAAGCCATGTCGCCGTCTAAGAGCCAGTGATTGCGTTGGATGTATGCAACGCATTGTGGCGATTATGCAACAAGTGTGGCCGTGACGGAAATCTTTCGGCCGCCGATCCCCTGAAAAGGGGATGACCTCGCGTCACTTCGGGCAGCAGGCGCTCATGATCTCGACGACTTGTAGACGTTGACACCCAGCTCGCGAATCTTCTTGCGCAACGTGTTGCGGTTGAGGCCCAGCAGTTCGGCGGCCTTGATCTGGTTGCCGCGGGTTGCCGTCATCGAGGCAAGGACCAGCGGATATTCGACCTCGGACAAGATGCGTTGATAGAGACCTGCCGGCGGCAAATCACCGGCAAAAGAGGCGAAATAGCGCTGCAGGAAGTGCTCCACCGCCTGGCCGATGGACAGATCGTCCGGGATCAAATTGCCGCCGCCGGGAACGACCGGCCTTTCGCCTGTCTTCAGTTCGGCCTCGATGATCTCGGCTGATATTTCGTCCTGCGAATAGAGCGCCGCAAGCCGGCGCACCAGGTTTTCCAGCTCGCGCACGTTTCCCGGCCACGGATAGCGCTTCATCAATTCGATGCCGCCGGTCGAAATGCGCTTGGTCTGCAAGCCTTCGCTGGCGCCGATCTTGAAGAAATGCCGCACCAGATCGGGAATGTCTTCCGATCTCTCACGCAAACCCGGCAGCCGAAGCGGCACGACATTCAGTCGATAGAACAGATCCTCGCGGAAAAGCCCCTGGTTGATCAGCGTGCGCAGATCCTTGTTGGTGGCGGCGACGATGCGCACATCGGTCTTGATCGGGGTGCGCCCGCCGACCGTGGTGTATTCGCCCTGCTGCAGCACGCGCAGCAGCCGCGTCTGCGCCTCCATCGGCATGTCGCCGATCTCGTCGAGGAACAGCGTGCCGCCCTCGGCCTGCTCGAAGCGGCCGGTCGAGCGGTTCTGTGCGCCGGTGAAGGCGCCCTTCTCGTGGCCGAACAGCTCCGATTCGATCAAATCGCGCGGGATCGCCGCCATGTTGATGGCGACGAACGGACCGCCGCGGCGACGGCCATATTCGTGCAACGCGCGCGCCACCAATTCCTTGCCGGTGCCGGACTCGCCCGAGATCATCACCGTCAGGTCGGTCTGCATCATGCGCGCCAGCATGCGGTAGATGTCCTGCATGGCGGCCGACCGGCCGACCAGCGGCATCGCGTCAGGCTGTTCTTCCGGTCGCGTATCGATCTTCGGTCGGCGCGGCTCTGACAGCGCCCGGTTGACGATGTTGAGCAGTTCGGTCAGGTCGAACGGCTTCGGCAGATACTCGTAAGCACCTGTTTCGGAAGCACGAATCGCCGTCATGAAAGTGTTTTGCGCGCTCATCACTATGACCGGCAGCTCGGGGCGCGCCTTCTTGATGCGCGGCAGCATGTCGAAGGCGTTCTCGTCCGGCATGACAACGTCGGTGATCACCAGATCGCCCTCGCCCGCCGCCACCCAGCGCCACAGCGTCGAGGCGTTGGAGGTCACGCGCACCTCATGGCCGACGCGCGACAGCGCCTGATTGAGCACGGTGCGGATGGCCGCATCGTCGTCGGCGACGAGAATATTGCCGCGAACCGTCATTTGCGGTCTCCTTCGCCTTCATCATCGGCAGTGTCGATGGGTGTTTCTTTCCAGGCCGGCATCAGGATTCGGAAGGTGGTGCCGCGCGGCGTCGAATCGCATTCGATGATGCCGCCATGCTCGCCGACGATTTTCGCCACCAGCGCCAGGCCGAGCCCCGACCCGTTCGGCTTGGTGGTGATGAACGGATCGAACAGGATCGGCAGAATGTCTTCCGAAACGCCCGAACCATTGTCGCGCACGCAGAATTCAAGCGGCAGCGACACGCGGTCCTGGGTTCCGGGAACGGACACGCGGATGCCCGGCCTGAACGCGGTCGACAGCACGATCTCCCCCTGTGGGTCGCCGCCGATGGCCTCGGCGGCGTTCTTGACCAGGTTGAGGAACACCTGGATCAGTTGGTCGCGGTTGGCGAAAACCGGAGGCAATGATGGATCATAGTCCTCCATTATCCTGATTCTCTTGGCAAAACCGTTCTTCGCGATTGCCTTCACATGGTCCAGCACGACATGGATGTTGACGGGATAGCGGTCAATCGGCCGCTCGTCGGAAAACACCTCCATGCGGTCGACGAGGGAGACTATGCGATCAGTCTCGTCAGTGATGAGGCGGGTCAGCGCGCGATCCTCGTCGGACGCCGAGAGTTCGAGCAGCTGTGCGGCGCCACGAATGCCGGACAGCGGGTTCTTGATCTCATGCGCCAGCATGGCGGCAAGGCCGGTGACCGAACGCGCGGCACCCCTGTGTGTCATCTGCCGGTCGATCTTGTCGGCCATCGAGCGTTCCTGGAACATCACCACGATCGAGCCTGGGAATTCCGGCACGGGCGCGACATAGAGATCGACGACCTTCTCGATGCCGAGACGCGGCGACGACACGTCGACACGGTATTCGTTGACCGGCGCACGGCGCTCGCGCACCTGATCGACCAGCTGCAGCAACGGGCTGCCGAACGGGATCAGCTTGGACAGTGTGTTGCGGGCAAGCATGTTGGCACTTGAACGGAAGAAGTCTTCCGCATCGGCATTGGCGTAGGTGATGAACCCGTCCGGATCGACCATGATGACCGGACGGCGGATGGTGTTCAGCACGATACTGGCGGCATCCGCCATGTCGGAGCTCGGTGTGACCGTGGCGTTCATGCGGCGCTCCGCAAGGGCGTGGCTTCGCCGGAAAACACCTCATGCAGCAAGGCAATGACGCGGGCGGGTTCGAAAGAGGTGAGGATGGCTTTCCGCCGCTCAACGGAAACGCCAGCAGAGTGGCGGTCGAGATACCAGCCGAGATGCTTGCGCGCCTGGCGCAAGCCACTTTCGACGCCGTAAAGCGTCAGCATGTCTTCGTAGTGGGAAACGATGTAGTCCGCCATGGCTTGCGGGCTTTCCGGCACGCCGGAGGGCGCGTCGCCCGCAACCGTTGCCGCGATGTGGCCCGCCGTCCATGGCGCGCCATAATGCGCGCGGCCGATCATCACCGCGTCGGCGCCCGACTGTTCAAGGATTTCGGCGGCCTCCGCGGGCGAGCCCACATCGCCATTGGCGACGACCGGGATCGAGACGACGTCCTTGATGCGGGCGATGGCGCGCCAATCGGCCTTGCCTTGATAAAACTGGCAGCGCGTGCGCCCATGCACGGTCACCATTTTAACACCGGCCTCTTCGGCGCGGCGCGCCAAGACGGGTGCATTGAGCGCATTGTCGTCCCAGCCGAGCCGCATCTTGACCGTGACCGGCACCTGGACCGCGCCGATCACCGCTTCGATCAGCGACAGCGCGTGGTCGAGATCGCGCATCAGCGCCGAGCCGGCATAGCCGCCGGTCACCTTCTTGGCCGGGCAGCCCATATTGATGTCGATGATGTCGGCGCCCTCGCCCGCAGCGATGCGCGCGCCCTCGGCCATGTGCTCGGCCTCGCGGCCGGCAAGCTGGACCATATGGACGGGCAGCCCGGAATGACGGATGCGCAGGTCGCAGCCGGCCCTGCCCTTGGCAAGCTCGCCGCTCGCCACCATTTCCGACACGACCAGGCCCGCGCCATGCGCGTAGGCGCGCTGCCGGAACGGCTCGTCCGTTATTCCCGACATGGGCGCGAGGAAGACGCGGTTGCGGATCGTCACGCCGCCAATGTCGAGCGGCGAAGCCAATTTTGTCACTTCAGGCATGCACAAAAACCAAGCATATCGAATTGCTGCACATTCTCTAGCCATAAGAAAGGCATTGTGCAACGCGCAATGACGTCACATTGCGGCGCATTTGGGAAAATGCTGGCCTTCGCCATAAGCCGCGACTAAGCCTCTCGGCATGACAGACGCAAGCGAAAAACCGGCCGAGGCGACGACCGACAAGGTCGGCGTGGTCATCGTTGCAGCCGGCCGCGGCGCGCGCGCCGGACAGGCCGACGGGCCGAAGCAATATCAGCGCGTCGGTGGCCGTGCCGTCATCGCGCGCACGCTGGAGACATTCCTGGCGCATCCCGAAATTGGTCCCGTCGTCGTCGCCATCCATGCCGATGACCGCGCGCTTTTCGACAAGGCAGCCGGCCTGTATGCCGAGCGGGTTACCGCCGTGGTCGGTGGCGAGTCGCGCCAGGCCTCGGTCCGGCTCGGCCTGCTGGCGCTGAGGGATCGTACGCCCGGCCGTGTCCTTGTCCATGACGCGGTGCGGCCGTTTGTCGACGCGGCCCTGATCGACCGCACCATTGCGGCCATTGGCGAGCGCCAGGGCGCGCTGCCCGCTTTGCCCGTCGCCGATACGCTGAAGCGCGAGTCGGCGACCGGCATGATCGAGGAGACGGTGCCAAGGGCCGGCCTTCATGCCGCGCAGACGCCGCAAGGCTTTCCGTTCTGGCCGTTGCTCGCCGCGCACGAAAAGGCCCATCATCTCGGCAAGACAGATTTTACCGACGATGCCGCGATCGCCGAATGGGCGCATATTCCGGTGAAAATCGTTCAGGGGTCGCCGGACAATGTCAAACTGACCTGGGCAAGGGATATTGCGATGGCGGATCAGCGGCTTACTGGCGAGCGTTTTCCAGACATCCGCACCGGCAATGGCTATGACGTGCACGCCTTCGAGGCCGGCGACCATGTCACTCTGTGCGGCGTCGCCATTCCGCACGGCAAGAAGCTTTCCGGCCATTCGGATGCCGATGTCGGCCTGCACGCGCTGACCGATGCGCTGCTCGCCACTTGCGGCGCCGGCGACATCGGCACGCATTTCCCGCCTTCCGATCCGCAATGGAAGGGCGCGGCGTCAAAGATCTTCCTCGAGCATGCGGCCAGGTTGGTGCGCGAACGCGGCGGCCGCATCGCCAATGCCGACATCACGCTGATCTGCGAGGCGCCGCGCGTCGGCCCGCATCGCGAGGCGATGACCAACGCGTTGTCGGCAATGCTGGGCATTTCCAGCGATCGCATCTCGATCAAGGCGACGACCAACGAAAAGCTCGGCTTTGTCGGCCGCGAGGAAGGCATCGCCGCTATCGCCACCGCCAGTGTCGTCTTCCCCGGGGAGGTTCCCGCATGAACAACAGCGATCTTGCCAACGCCCTGCTCCAGGTCTGCCAGCAGCGCGGCATCATGCTGGCGACGGCCGAGAGCTGCACCGGCGGCATGATCATCTCGGCACTGACCGACGTTGCCGGCTCGTCCGCTGTCGTCGATCGCGGCCTCATCACCTATTCCGATGAAGCAAAGATGGAGATGCTCGGCGTCTCGCCCGCCACACTCGAGGCGCATGGCGCCGTCTCGCGCGAAACGGTTCTGGAGATGGCGGAGGGCGCTCTGGCGCGCTCGCGCGCCGGGCTGGCGCTTGCCGTCACCGGCATTGCCGGCCCAGGCGGCGGCTCGCCGGAAAAACCGGTCGGCCTCGTCTGGTTCGGAGTTGCCCTAAGAGGTGGCCCGGTGGCTGCCGAGCTCAATATGTTTGCCGACAATGGCCGCGACTTCATCCGCCGCGAGACGGTCAAGCATGCGCTGGAGATCGGCCTGCGCGCGCTCGGCGACACTCATGAGATGGGCGTCGTTCCGTAGATGACGTCCGCACGTTTTTCGAAGGCTTCGGAAAACATGCGGAAGGCGCGATCGAACATGGTGCCCATCAACACGCCGAGGATGCGGCTCTTGAACTCGTAGTCGATGAAGAAGCGAACGTTGCAGCCGCCGCCGTCGGCCGGCTCGAAGCGCCAGATATTGCTGAGATATTTGAACGGCCCATCGATGTATTTGACGTCGATTGTGTTCTCGTCCGGCTTCAGCAGCACCTGCGTCGTAAAGGTCTCGCGGATCGCCTTGTAGCCGATGCTCATATCGGCGAGGAGAATGGTGCGGCGATCACGCTCCTTGCGAGAGCGCACCGTCAGCGCCTCGCACAGCGGCAGAAATTCAGGATAGGTCTCGATATCGGCGACCAGCGCAAACATCTGCTCCGGCGTGTGGGCAACGCGGCGTGTGGCTTCGAATTTCGGCATTGAAGCAGGATTTAACTGGCTTTTTTGAGCTGCGCCTCACGCGCCGCCCGCAGCCTGGCGAAATCGTCACCGGCATGATGCGAGGAGCGCGTCAGCGGGCTCGACGCCACCAGCAGGAAACCCTTGGTCTTGCCGATCGTCGCGAAGGAGTTGAACTCCTCCGGCGTGACGAAGCGCATCACCGGGTGGTGTTTCTTCGACGGCTGCAGATACTGGCCAATGGTCATGAAGTCGACATTGGCCGAGCGCAGGTCGTCCATCAGTTGCAGGACCTCGTTGCGCTCTTCGCCGAGGCCGACCATGATGCCGGACTTCGTGAAGATCGACGGGTCGAGCTCCTTGACCCGCTGCAACAGCCGGATCGAGTGGAAATAGCGAGCACCCGGCCGCACCGTCAGGTAGTTCGACGGCACGGTTTCGAGATTGTGGTTGAAAACATCGGGCTTGGCCGCCACGACGATCTCCAGCGCGCCCTCCTTGCGCAGGAAATCGGGCGTCAGGATTTCGATCGTGGTCAAGGGCGTCGCTGCTCGGATCGCCCGGATAACCTCGGCGAAGTGCTGCGCGCCGCCATCGGCGAGATCGTCGCGGTCGACCGAGGTGATGACGACATGGGTCAGCCCCATCTGCTTTACGGCATGCGCGACACGCGCCGGCTCATCGGCATCGAGCGCGGTCGGAATGCCGGTGGCAACATTGCAGAACGCGCAGGCGCGCGTGCAGATCTCGCCCATGATCATGAAGGTGGCGTGCTTCTTTTCCCAGCACTCGCCGATATTGGGGCAGCCGGCCTCTTCGCACACCGTGACCAGCTTGTGCGACTTCACGATCTCGCGGGTTTCGGCATAGCCCTTGGACATCGGCGCCTTGACGCGGATCCAGTCGGGTTTGCGCAGCACGTCCTGATCAGGCTTGTGCGCCTTCTCGGGGTGCCGCAGGCGCGGCGCGTTGGCGATCGTGTCGAGGACGGTGACCATCTCAAACCTGACTTGTTGGCGTCTGCCCGTCGGCATTCGCCCTCCTGACGTCATCTAGGACTTTTCGGTGCAAAGAAAAAGGCCGCGGCGGCGCATGCCGCCACAGCCTTTTTCGCATAGCGGTAGTCTAGCGGCGTATCAGCCGCCCGGCAAAGATCAGCAGGCAGGCGCCGATGAAGCCGGTGATCAGGTAGGCGAGCCAGCCGACACCGAAGGGTTCGATGTTGAGCGCCCTGAGAATTGCGTTCAGCACCACCGCGCCGACAATGCCCATAATGATGTTCATCAAGACGCCGGTATTGCTCTTCATGACCATCTCGGCCAGCCACCCGGCCAAACCGCCGATGATGATGGCCGCAATCCAGCCCACGCCATTCACGTCCATACGCCAACTCCTCCAGTGTCAGGTGAAAATGCATCCGGAAACGAACTGTCTTGCCGTAAGGTTCCTCCGGCGCATGCGTCTGAGTCTCGCGGCAGCAATTTATCACGCGTTGAGCGCACGGCCATAGGCATCAAGCACGCTTTCCTTCATCATCTCCGACAGCGTCGGATGCGGGAAGATGGTGTGCATCAGTTCTTCCTCGGTGGTCTCCAGGTTCATCGCCACGACAAAGCCCTGGATCAGCTCCGTCACCTCGGCGCCGACCATATGCGCGCCGAGCAGCTGGCCGGTCTTCTTGTCGAAGATGGTCTTGATGAAGCCCTGGTCCTCGCCAAGCGCGATCGCCTTGCCGTTGGCGCCGAACTGGAAGCGGCCGACACGAATGTCCTTGCCTTCGGCCTTGGCCTTGGCTTCGGTGAGCCCGACCGATGCGACCTGGGGGTTGCAATAGGTGCAGCCCGGGATCTTCAGCTTGTCTGTCGCATGCACGCCCGGGAAACTGGCGATCTTTTCGATGCAGACCACGCCCTCATGCTCAGCCTTGTGGGCGAGCATCGGCGGCCCGGCGACATCGCCGATGGCGTAGATGCCGGGCACATTGGTCTTGCCGTAGCCGTCAATGACGACGCAGCCGCGGTCCGTCTTCACGCCGAGCGTCTCGAGGCCGAGATTTTCGACGTTGCCCTGCACGCCGACGGCGGAGATCATGCGGTCGGCGGTGATCTTCTCGACCTTGCCGTCCTTCATCTCGACGTGTGCGGTGACGGAGTTGGCGCCCTTTTCGACCTTGGTCACCTTGGCCTCAAGGATGATCTTCATGCCTTGTTTCTCGAACTGCTTTTGCGCAAATTTCGAGATCTCGGCGTCCTCGACCGGCATCACCGCCGGCAACAGCTCGACCACCGTCACCTCGGCGCCCATGGTGCGATAGAAGGAGGCGAACTCGATGCCAATGGCGCCCGAACCCATGACCAGCAGCGATTTCGGCATCTCCTTCGGCACCATCGCTTCAAAATAGGTCCAGATCAGCTTGCCGTCCGGCTCGATGCCGGGCAGCGCGCGAGGCCGGGCGCCGGTGGCGAGAATGATGTGCTTGGCGGTATAGGTGCCCTCGCCCTTGACGCCCTTCGGCACCGGCGGCTGCGGCTCCATCGGTTTCTTGGCCGTCTTGGAGACGACGATTTCACCTGGCTTTGAAAGCTTGGCCTCGCCCCAGATGACGTCGACCTTGTTCTTCTTCATCAGGAAGGCGACGCCGCCATTGAGCCTCAACGACACTTTGCGCGAGCGGTCGACGACAGCGGCCGTGTCGGCGCTGACCTTGCCGCCTTCGAGCTTCAGGCCGTAGTCCTTCAGATGGTCGGAATAGTGCATGATCTCGGCCGAGCGCAGTAGCGCCTTGGTCGGGATGCAGCCCCAGTTGAGGCAGATGCCGCCGAGATGCTCGCGCTCGACGATGGCAGTCTTGAGGCCGAGCTGGGCGGAGCGCACCGCCGTGACATAGCCGCCGGGGCCCGAGCCGATGATTATAACGTCGTAGGATTCTGCCACGGGGTTTCTCCCTGATTTTCTCTAGAGTTCCAGCATCACACGCACCAATGGCGCCAATGCGTCACCTATATTGCGCGTGTTTTCGGCATCGAGATGGACCCCGTCGATCGGTGTGGTCTCGGCCACCGTGCCGGCATCGAAAAAGCCGCAGCCGGCCTCGTCGGCGAGCGCGCAATATTGCGGCGCCAGCCGCTTCGAGGCCTCGTCGCCGCCGGCAAACATTTCCTTGAATTCGGCATTGTCCGTGCGGCTGACCGCTGGTGGCGCGACGATCAGGATTTGCGGCGCGGCCCAGTCGAACGGATAATCGTGGCCGCGCACGATGTCGATCAGCCGCTGCACGCCCTGCTTGGCCGCGACCGGATTGCCGTGGATCCAGGGCTTCATGTCGTTGGCGCCGAGCATGATGATGATCAGGTCGAGCGGCGCATGGCTGGTCAGGATCGTCGGCAGCACCTTGGCGCCATTGCGGTCGGCACCAGCCAGGTGATCGTCGAAAGCCGTGGTGCGGCCGTTCAGACCTTCGGCAATGACTTCGATATCATCGTCGCCCAGCGCCGCCTTGAGCACGCTCGGCCAGCGGTCCTCCAGCGCATGGCGCCCGAGGCTTGCCGCGTCATAGCCCCAGGTCAGGGAATCGCCGTAGCAGAGGATCGTCTTCATGCACCCGCACCCGCCTCCGCCTTAAGCCCGCGCCGCACGCGCCATCTCACGAACAGCCACTGCACGATAACCGTGGCGATGCTTGGCAAAATCAGACCGGCGACAACGGGGAGATCGCCCGACCACTGGGCCTTGCCCGGCGGCTGAGAGAAGGTCCAGGCAATCAGCCCGATCCCGGCCAGCACGAACAACGCAACCCCAACAAGCCCCGTCAGATTGATCGCCCTTTGTAGGTTTGGCACCAATTGCGCGATGAAAAACGCCACCGTCGCAACGATAGAGACCAGCGCCGAGGCCATGAAGACAAGGATGAATTCCGAGTTCGCATTGGTGGCGATTGCCAGCCACAGCGCCACCAGCCCGCCGGCCAGGCCGGAAAGGATCAGGGCGAAAAGGCTGGTGACGAATTTCCGCACAGCCTTTCCTTCCTAGACCAGCATGCCCATCGGGTTTTCGATCATGCGCTTGAAGGCGACCAGAAGTTCGGCGCCGAGCGCACCGTCGACGGCGCGGTGGTCGGTCGACAGCGTCACCGACATGATATTGGCGATTTTGATCTCGCCATTCTTGACCACCGGCCGCTGCTCGCCCGCACCCACCGCCAGGATCGTCGCATGCGGCGGGTTGATGACGGCGGCAAAGTCCTTGATGCCGAACATGCCGAGATTGGAGACAGCCGTCGTGCCGCCTTGATATTCCTCAGGCTTCAGCTTGCGGCTGCGGGCACGGCTCGCGAGATCTTTCATCTCGTTGGAGATGGTGGACAGCGTCTTTTCGTCGGCGTGGCGGATGATCGGCGTGATCAGGCCGCCGGGGATCGACACGGCAACGCCGACATCGGCGTGCTTGTGCTTGACCATGGCGCTTTCGGTCCACGATGCATTGGCATCCGGCACCGCCATCAGCGCCATCGCCATCGCCTTGATCACCATGTCGTTGACCGAGAGTTTGTAGACGGGAGCCTCGCCCTTGTCGGTCTTCTTCGTCGGAGCAGCCGCATTGATCTGTGTGCGCAGCGCCAGCAGCGCATCGAGCTCGCAGTCGAGCGTCAGGTAGAAATGCGGGATGGTTGTCTTGGCCTCGACCAGGCGGCGCGCAATGGTCTTGCGCATATTGTCGTGCGGGACGAGCTCATAGGACCCTTCGGCAAACAGCTTCAGCACCTGTTCGTCCGACATCGCCTTGGGTGCCGCAGCCGGAGCCGCAGGTGCCGGAGCGCCGGCAGGTGCGGCTTTCGCGGCCGGTGCAGCCTTGGCGCCACCGCCGGCAATCGCCGCCGCGACATCGGCCTTGACGACACGGCCATGCGGGCCGGTGCCGGTTACGGCGGACACGTCGACTCCGGCATCCTTGGCGATGCGACGAGCCAGCGGCGAAGCGAAGGTGCGCTCGCCTGACGATTGGCTGATCTCCCCCCTTGTGGGGGAGATGGCCGGCAGGCCAGAGGGGGGCGCGACAGACTGAGAGGTCGGCGGGGCAGCGCCCCCCTCTGTCGACTTCGTCGACATCTCCCCCACGGGTGGGGAGATTGACGCCTTATCCTGCTTGGCATCGGCTTTCGCGGGCGCGGCATCGCCACCACCCTTTGCCGCCGCCCCTGCATCCTCGCCTTCGCCGGCGAGAATGGCGATCAGCGCATTGACCTTGACGCCTTGGGTGCCGGCCGGAACGACCAGCTTGGCGACCGTGCCCTCATCGACGGCCTCGACTTCCATGGTCGCCTTGTCGGTCTCGATCTCGGCGATCACGTCGCCCGGCGAAACCTTGTCGCCTTCCTTGACCAGCCACTTGGAAAGATTGCCCTCTTCCATCGTGGGCGACAGCGCCGGCATGGTGATGTTGATTGGCATGATGTCCTCCCGACCGGCTCAGCGATACGTGACGGCTTTGACCGCCTCTATGACCTCGCCGACATTGGGCAAAGCCAGCTTTTCGAGGTTCGCCGCATAAGGCATCGGCACGTCCTTGCCGGCGATGGTGATGACCGGCGCGTCGAGGAAATCGAAGGCGCGCTGCGAAACCTGGTTGGCGATGTGGTCGCCGACCGAGTTCTGCGGGAAACCTTCTTCCACCACGATCAGGCGGTTGGTCTTTTTCACGGAGGCAATGACGGTGTCGAGGTCGAGCGGGCGGATGGTCCGGAGATCGATGATCTCGGCATCGATGCCCATGCCGCGCAGTTCGGCTTCCGCCTTGATGGCATAGGTCATGCCGATGCCGAACGAGACGATGGTGACGTCCTTGCCCTGCTTGTGAATGCGCGCCTTGCCGATCGGCAGCACGAAATCATCGAGCTTCGGCACGTCGAAGGACTGGCCGTAGAGGATTTCGTTTTCAAGGAAGATGACCGGGTTCGGATCGCGGATCGCCGCCTTGAGCAGGCCCTTGGCGTCGGCAGCCGTGTACGGCATCACCACCTTCAGGCCGGGAATATGGCTGTACCAGGCGGCATAGCACTGCGAATGCTGGGCGCCGACGCGGGCGGCCGCACCGTTCGGTCCGCGGAACACGATCGGTGCGCCCATCTGGCCGCCCGACATATAGAGCGTCTTGGCCGCGGAGTTGATGATCTGGTCGATCGCCTGCATGGCGAAGTTGAAGGTCATGAACTCGACGATCGGCTTCAGGCCGGCCATCGCCGCACCGACGCCGACGCCGGCAAAGCCGTGCTCGGTGATCGGCGTGTCGACGACGCGGCGCGGCCCGAATTCCTGCAGCAGCCCTTGCGTGATCTTGTAGGCGCCCTGGTATTCCGCGACCTCCTCGCCCATGACGAAGACATCGCCGTCGCGGCGCATTTCTTCAGCCATGGCATCTCGGAGCGCTTCGCGCACCGTGGTCGAGACCATCTCGGTGCCGGCGGGAATATCCGGATCGGCGGCAGGTTTGGCCGCCGGAGCGGCGGGAACTGCCTTCGGAGCCTCGCCGGCATCCTGGGGAGCCGCTTTTGTACCTTCCTCGGCTGCATCGGTCCGCTGACCGCCAGCGGAAACGGCATCCTGGGTGGAGGCAGGCTTGCCGCTCTTTTCGACATCGCCTGCACTTTCACCGTCCTGCAGCAACACGGCGATCACCGCGTTGACCTTGACGCCTTCGGTGCCGGCGGGAACCACGATCTTGCCGATCGTGCCTTCATCGACGGCTTCGACTTCCATCGTCGCCTTGTCGGTTTCGATCTCGGCGATGACATCGCCGGCGACGACCTTGTCGCCCTCGTTCTTCAACCATTTGGAAAGATTGCCCTCTTCCATGGTCGGCGAGAGAGCGGGCATGAGAATTTCGATCGGCATGTCCTTGCCCTCCCGTTACAATACGATGTCGGTCCAGAGCTCGGACGGATCCGGCTCTGCGTCGTGCTGGGCAAATTCGGCGGCGTCGGCGACGATGTCGCGGACTTCCTTGTCGATGTTCTTGAGTTCGTCCTCGGTCGCCCACTTCTTGGCCGTCAGCCGCGCCTTGACCTGCTCGATCGGATCATGATCCGAGCGCATCTTCTGCACTTCTTCCTTGGAGCGGTATTTCGCGGGATCCGACATCGAGTGACCGCGATAGCGATAGGTCTGCATCTCGAGGATGATCGGACCGTTGCCGGCACGGCACCATTCGGTCGCCTGATCGCCGGCGGATTTGACCGCACGCACATCCATGCCGTCGACCTGAATGCCGGGAATCTTGAACGAGGCGCCGCGATGCGAAAAATTGGTTTCGGCCGACGAGCGCGACACCGAAGTGCCCATGGCGTAGCGGTTGTTCTCGATGATGTAGATCACCGGCAGCTTCCACAGCGAGGCCATGTTGAAGCTTTCATAGACCTGGCCCTGATTGGCAGCGCCATCGCCGAAATAGGTCAGCGACACATTGTTGTTGTCGCGGTAGCGGTTGGCGAAGGCGAGACCGGTGCCGAGCGAGACCTGCGCGCCGACAATGCCGTGGCCGCCGTAAAAATGCTTCTCCTTGGAGAACATGTGCATGGAGCCGCCCTTGCCCCTCGACAGGCCACCACGGCGTCCGGTCAGCTCTGCCATGACGCCCCGCGGTGACAGTTCCATCGCCAGCATGTGGCCATGGTCGCGATAGGCGGTGATCATCTGGTCGCCGTTGATCAGCGACATCTTCATGCCGGTGACGACCGCTTCCTGCCCGATATAGAGATGGCAGAAGCCGCCGATAAAGCCCATGCCGTAGAGCTGGCCGGCCTTTTCCTCGAAGCGGCGGATAAGCAGCATGTGCCGGTAGGCGGCAAGCTCCTCGTCCTTGGTGAAGTCGGCCGGCTTGGGGGCGGAAAGCCCGGTTGATTTGGCGGATGTCGATTTAACGGATTTGGCAGGCGCTTTTTTGGCGGCGGTGGCCATGCATCACTCCCTGTTGGCGTCTCTTTGCGGACACTAAAGCAGACCATGTCTGCTCCGGGGAGGATCAGCTCCTCCCCACCGATTGGAAGGAAGCTAACATGCGAGACCGCGTTTCGCCATGCAGAAAAACGCATGGCTGGCATGCATCTAAATGTCTAGAATCATTGGAAATAAAAGCGATTAACCTAAATTAGGTTATTTCGAATTGGCCGGCAGCATGATGGTGATTTCATCGGGCTGGGACAGATTGAGCGCCCGGCGTGCCTGCTCGTCGAGCATATCCTTTTCAAGCGTGCCCTCATGCATCAGCTGGACGCGCCGCTCCAGATCGACCCGGCGCGCCTTGATGGCATCGTACTTGGCCTGCAATTCGATGCTCTGCGCTTCGAGCTGATATTTGGAATTGATGCCGAACTCGCCATGATAGGCATGGAAGCCGAAATAGGCCAGGAACGCCACGCAAAGCGACGGGATGATCAGCCGGCCGGTGTTTCTCTGCTTGTGCTGGCGTGTCCACATGGTCGCAATCCTCTGACCTGTCTATCTCGCCCGATTGTGCTTAATGGACGGTTACGGACAGGTGCATTAGCCAGCGCCCGCAACGAAAAAGGGCGGGAAAATCCCGCCCTTCGTCGTTTTCGCCAGTTCGGCAGAATTTAAGCTTTGATTACCGACTTGCCGGCGTAGCGCGCCTGCTTGCCGAGCTCTTCCTCGATGCGGATCAGCTGGTTGTACTTGGCCATGCGATCCGAGCGCGACAGCGAACCGGTCTTGATCTGCCCGCAATTGGTGGCGACGGCGAGGTCGGCGATGGTCGAATCCTCGGTTTCGCCCGAACGGTGCGACATGACTGCGGTGTAGCCTGCCTTATGCGCGGTCTCGACAGCGTCGAGCGTTTCGGTAAGCGAGCCGATCTGGTTGACCTTGACCAGGATCGAATTGGCGACACCCATGCGGATGCCGTCGCGCAGCCGCGCCGTGTTGGTGACGAAGAGGTCGTCGCCAACCAGCTGCGTCTTGTTGCCGATCAAATCGGTTAGGTACTTCCAGCCCTCCCAGTCGTCCTCGGCCAGGCCGTCCTCGATCGAGATGATCGGATAGTCGGCGGCGAGCTTGGCCAGGTACTTGGCCTGCGCCTTCGGATCGCGGGTCTTCTTCTCGCCCTCATAGACGTAATTGCCGTCCTTGAAGAATTCGGTCGCCGCACAGTCGAGACCGAGCGCGATCTCTTCGCCCGGCTTGAAGCCGGCCTTCTCGATTGATTCCATGATGAAATCGAGCGCCACCGGCGCACTCTTCAGATTGGGCGCGAAGCCGCCTTCGTCGCCGACATTGGTGTTGTGGCCGGCATCCTTGAGCTTCTTGCGCAGCGTGTGGAAGATTTCCGAGCCCCAGCGCACGCCTTCGCGCAAAGTCGGCGCGCCGACCGGCAGGATCATGAATTCCTGGAAATCGATCGGATTGTCGGCATGCGCGCCGCCATTGATGATGTTCATCATGGGCACCGGCAGCAAATGCGCCTTGGTGCCGCCGACATAGCGGTAAAGCGGCAGTCCGGCGGCTTCCGCCGCGGCCTTGGCGACCGCCAGCGAGACGCCGAGGATGGCGTTGGCGCCGAGCCGGCTCTTGTTGGGCGTGCCGTCGAGCTCGATCATGGTCTGATCGATGTGGATCTGGTTTTCGGCTTCCATGCCGCCGATCGCCTCGAACAGCTCGCCATTGACGGCCTCGACCGCCTTGAGCACGCCCTTGCCGAGATAGCGGGCGCCACCGTCGCGCAGTTCGACGGCCTCATGCGCGCCGGTCGACGCGCCCGACGGCACCGCGGCGCGGCCCATCGAGCCGTCTTCGAGGACGACGTCGACCTCGACGGTCGGATTTCCACGGCTGTCCAGGATTTCACGCCCGACAATGTCGATGATGGCGGTCATTGCGATGTCCCCGATTGATCGATTGAAAGCGTCGCGCCCCTCTTAGCCAAAGTGCCGCAAAAGGCAATCAGGAATGGCATGAAATAATGGTGACAGTCGCCCCATGCGCTCAGGCCGTGGGGCATGGGCGACGCCATCTGAACGCAAACAGCCCGCCCTGACGTCATATGTCTGGCGCGGCATGGGGTGGGTGCCCCGCCCCTGCGGCAATGCCTTTGTCACGAAACCAGGCGGCACACAAACTCCACCCGATGCTTCAAAAGAGGCTACCGCCAACGTGACAAACTTCACAATGCAGAGAATTCGAAGATGTTAGGGTCACATCTACAACGCGAACTATTTGGCGACCACAGTGAAATCAACAAACTTGAACTCTTTGGGGAGGCGGCAATGGCAGCGATTTCAGGTACTGGCTGGGAACTTCTTATTAGTCGCCAAGTCGAGCATACGAGGGGCACCAGACGCAGGACAGTTGGTACCTATAAAGTCTTTCACAACGGCACGGCAGTAACGGGTCTATCGGGGTTCGTGTGTGAATCTCGCGGCCCAGGCGACAATTCCAAAGAAGACAATGGCAGGCGCATCGAGCCCGGCACCTATCCACTGGCGACGCAGGCCGGAGGCAAATATGTGACCATCGGCTACACTGGCGCCAAGACGCCACCCAAACCTGGACTCGAACTGCTGAAGACCAACAAGCGCACCGAAATCCTGATCCATCCGGGCGTCAATTTCCTGTCCAGCGTCGGGTGCATCAATCCGACGAAGAAGGTGAGCGGTCCGCTTTCCGACATGGATTTCACGGAGAGCCGGACACGCGTAATCGCCCTCATCGACGATCTGAAAACCTTTGCCGGCGGTGGCTTCCCGAAAAGCAACGGCAAGCGAATTCCCAATGCTTCGGTGGTCGTCGAAGGCGAACCGGTGCTCTCGACCGAGAGTGTCGAGAGCGTGCTCGAAGCCGTTGCGGGCGATCCGAACAAGGGTTTGCCAGCAGCGGTCTTCCAGAAATTCGCGCCGAGACCGGCAAGCGGTTCCAAGCGAACAATCTATGACGGTTACATCGGCGCCTTTACCTCCGACAAAGGCCTCAAGACACTTGGCGATCATGGCGTGTGCAACAACTATGATCGGCTGATGCATTTCTTCGCTCAAGCGGCGATGGAAACCGGTGGCTTCACCCTCATTCGCGAATCCCTGACCTACACGACCGTGGCGGCAATCCGGAACGCATGGAGGTCGCGAGCCGCGGGCAAGACGGATCAGTGGATCAAGGACAACCTGCTGCGCAAGCCGCAAGCCCTGGGCGACTGGGCCTATGGCGGCCGCATGGGCAATGTGAAGGGAACGTTGGACGGCTTCAATTTCCGCGGCGGCGGCACGTTCCAGACCACCGGGCGCGACGCGTACACGGCCAAGGGCAAGCTCGCCAAGGTTGACCTCGCCAATCATCCTGAACTGATCGAGGATCCGCAGACTTCGCTGCTCGCAGCTTGCGCCGAATGGAAAGGGTCAGGCTGCAATGCCTTTGCCGATGCCGGCCTGATCAAAAAGATCTCGCGCGCGATCAACGT
Source organism: Mesorhizobium sp. M0029 (assembly GCF_040323735.1). Lineage (NCBI taxonomy): Bacteria > Pseudomonadati > Pseudomonadota > Alphaproteobacteria > Hyphomicrobiales > Phyllobacteriaceae > Mesorhizobium > Mesorhizobium sp. M0029. The sequence goes on along the minus strand of NZ_JAMYVF010000026.1, from coordinate 26,191 downwards.
CGGCAACGCCAATTCCGCCACGCAGGCCAATGGCGAAGCGGATCGGATCGCCTGGCACGAAAAGATTTTCAAGGCGGTGAAGAATGCCGGACTCCTCGGCTGAGCATGCCTCGGATCACGTTCGACAACACCACGTCATCATAATTCAGAGATAACAATCTCTGTGTCGACTAGGATGGTGATGCGCGGGGCGAAACAGGAGGAGTTTCGCCATGTCCGAGTTGAGCGGTATCGTGAGTTTGTTCCTGATCGCGGCGGCGTTCCTGACGTCCTGCGATACGCAGCAGCCGCCCAGGGCGGCGACGCAGCTGTCCACGCTTCATGCAGCAGAATAATTTAGAAACTGTCGGGTTGCACTGAAAAGGCCCCCGTTTCGGAATTCGGGGGCCTTTTCACGTCAGGCGTCAGCGCAGCTGATCAATGCCAATACGGCGTGACCTTGTAGTAATCATAGGAAGCGTCACGTGCGGCCTCGCCATCGGCGCCGGCCAGTTCATTGATCGAATAGGCGGGTGCTGCCTTCAGCTGCTCCTTCGAGAACGGCACGACATAGCCGCCCTTGTCCTCGTCATAGTCGAGGCTCGCCCACGGAATGGCGTGATACTTCTCGCCAATGCCGAGAAATCCACCGAACCCGATCACCGCGAACATGATGCCGTTCGACGTCTTGTCGAGCATGATGTCCTCGATGCTGCCGATACTCGTGCCTTCGGTGTTGTAGACCGACGTGCCGATGACGCGCGAAGCGGCGATGGCTTCGGTGTGGCCTGTCTGGGTGGTCATGGCTGCTGCTCCTCATGTCATTGATCGATACTTTGACAATGAGGTGCGCGGGCGAAAGTTCCCGTTTTTCGAGCGGCGGGCGGTTACTCCGCGAGGATGAACGTCACCTTCATGTTGACGCGATAGGCCGCAATCCTGCCGTCCTCGACGACGATCTTCTGGTCCTGGATCCAGGCGCCTTCGACGTTCTTCAGGGTCTTTGAGGCGCGCTCAATCCCCTTCTCGGTGGCGTCCTGAAAGCTCTTTTTCGACGACGACGTGATTTCGGTGACGCGGGCGACGGACATGGCTTCCTCCTGCCAAGACGCTCATTTGCAGCAGCGAGCCTACAGCCGGCTTATGCCTTCCACAAGCAGGGCAGCGCGCGCGAGCGCCGTAGCCGAAACCATCAGCCTCGGTTCAGGTCAGCAGCATTCTTGGCGATGCGGTCGAATGCCATCAGTCTTTCGAGCAGCGCCGGCATGTCCTTCAGCGGCAGCATGTTGGGCCCGTCGGAGGAGGTCGAATTGTCGGGATCCTGGTGGGTCTCTATGAACACGCCGGCGACGCCGACGGCAACGGCAGCCCGCGCCAGCGTCTCGACAAAGCGGCGCTCACCACCGGAGGAACCGCCCTGCCCGCCCGGCTGCTGCACCGAATGGGTGGCGTCGAAAATCACCGGCGCGCCGATCTCGGCCATCACAGGCAAAGCCCGCATGTCTGACACCAGCGTGTTGTAGCCGAAAGACGCGCCGCGCTCGGTGGTCAGCACATTGAGGTTGCCCGAACCGGTGATCTTGGCCACCACGTTCTTCATGTCCCAGGGCGCCAGGAATTGCCCCTTCTTGACGTTGATCACCTTGCCGGTCTTGGCGGCGGCGACCAGCATGTCGGTCTGGCGCGACAGGAAGGCCGGAATCTGCAGCACATCGACATGGGGTGCGACGATCGCGCACTGCTCCTCGGTGTGGACATCGGTCAGAATGGGAAGCGAAAACGCCTTGCGCAACTCGTCGAACACCGGAAGCGCCATGTCCATGCCGGCGCCGCGCGTTGCCGACAGCGAGGTGCGGTTGGCCTTGTCGTAGCTGGTCTTGTAGACGAGGCCGATGCCGAGCTTGCCGGTCAGTTCCTTCAGCGCGCCGGCCATGTCGAAAGCGTGCTGGCGCGATTCGAACTGGCACGGACCGGCGATCAACGCCAGGGGCCCGCTATTGTCGAAGACGACGTTGCCGACGGTTACCGACGAATTCGGCGCCAGCGAATTGGGCCCTTGCGGCTTGCTCATGGGGTCTCCCGGAAGATGAAAGCCGCGCCCTGCCCGGATGCCGGCTGCACGACGATTTCGTTGCCCGCTATATCGTGCCGGACGGCGTTGTCTGCAAGCAGCCTCGCGACAGCGCCGGCACTGCGGGCCGAAAAGACGATCGCGGCGAAGCGAAGGCCAGTCGGCGCGCCAGCCGAAATGCCGAAGCGCGCGGTGAAAGCCGCAGGATCCAGAACGGTCAGACGCGCATTCGGCAGGTCGAAGACCGCGCCGCTCTGCTGCTCCGAGCCAACCACTGTCGAGATCAGGCTGATCTGTGTGGAAGGCGCGTCGCTGACCGCGACGATTTCGGCAATGCCGGTCACGCCGTTGGCATGGGCCTGCAGTGCCGTACGGTCGATTTGAGGGGCGTTGATCCGCTCGCAAGCGAACAGAAAGGCGTCCGTCGTCTCGGCGCCCGCGGCGAAAGCCAGTTTGAACGAGGCCATGTCGCTCTTTCCGGCCGTATCGGTGAAGGCGCGGGAAAAGCTCAGCACGTCTCCCGCCGACAGACCGGCCGAGACATAGCGCGCATGATCCGCATCGGCGTCGTCGGTGGCCAGCACCACGGCGGAAAAGCCCTCATCGCCCAGGCTGGCGCGATAGAGGCGGTCGCGCGCGACAAAGACATTGCCGCCGGCGATCGCACTCGCTGCCACCTGTTCATTCCCAACCGCCAGCGGTTCGAGATAGGTGCCGTCGGCAAGGAAGACGCAGCAATTTTCAGTGCCGAAGGGATGAATGCCGGTTGGCGCGACGACGAAGCCAAGCGATGTCAGCCGCGCCCGCGCCACGGCGAGGCTCGCCGTCGGCAGCACCAGATGGTCAAGCGGATGGGTCGTGCTGGTCATGCCGGCGCGGTGTGCATCATTCCCGAAATTGGTTCAAGGCCTCTTGCCGGCCCGATCAGGCCGTCGCCACGATATCGGCCGAATAGCGCAATTCGCGCAAGGGTTTGACCCGGCTGGTCGTCTCGGCATAGAGCGGGTGCGCCTTGTATGCGGCAAGCGCGGCCTCATCCTCGAACTCGGCATAGACGACCACGTCGATCGCATCCGACAGCGGATCGACCTTGGTGTTGAGCGTCACCTCGAAGAGGCTTGAATGCGGGATCTTGCCCAGTGTGAGCAAGCCCGTGCGCACGGCCTCGACATCGTCCTTGCGCCGCGCGCTGAAGAAAACGATATGCCGGATCACGCCTGCCTCCACGTTCGATTTGCGGCATGTTTTGTGTGAGCGGGACCGTCGCGTCAACCGCCACGATGTCGCGCCCGGCAATGCCGGCAGGCGACTTTGCAGAGGCGCAAAAAGCTAGGCTTTGCCGGTGACGTAGCGCACGACGCGCGACATCTCCCTGACCGTCGTGTCGAGATAGCGGCCCTGATTGTAGAGGCCGTCCCAGATCAGGAAAAAGGCGATGGCGACGATGACGATGACATAACGCATGGCTGAAACTAACGTATGTGGCTGTTCGTAACCATAGCGATTTCGCCGAGGGCCGCGCTCTCCCGCGGATTCTGGCCTCAGGCCGGCAAGCTGGGCCAGCGCCGCACGAAGCTTGCCTCTTGAAGTTTCGGCCAATGCCATGGAAGATTGTGGCGAAAATTCACGCAGGCTACGGCGTTCGCGCCTGGCGAATGAAAGTGGAGGATGTGGAGGCCGGCAGATCTTGCGCCGCCCCCGCGGAAGTCCAGGGGGGTGTGAGATGGCTGTCAGGGAATACAAAGGCATCGGCGACGCCATCAGGCTGGACGAACTCAATTTCGCCGAGATAGTCAAGGGCCTGCCGGCCAAGGCGCGCATGGTGCTGTCGGCGGCGATGAAATTGCCGCGCGGTTCGCTGAAGGTGAGGATGCCGGATGGCCGGGCGGTTCTTGTCGGCGGCAACGGACCCGGCCCGGATGCCGAACTGGTGTTGAAGAACTGGCGCCTGCCCGGCCGTGCCTTTTCCGGCGGCACCATCGGCGTTGCCGAATCCTACATGGACGGCGACTGGGAAAGCCCTGATGTAACCAGCTTCCTGGAACTGTTCGTCGTCAACTCGGCCGTTGGCGAACGCATTGCCGGGGGCGCCAGCTGGCTCATCAACACGGTCCAGCGCATCCGCCACTGGTTCAACGAAAACACCCGCACAGGCTCGAAGCGCAACATCTCGGCGCATTACGATCTCGGCAACGCCTTCTACAAGCAATGGCTCGATCCCAGCATGACCTATTCGTCGGCGCTCTATGCGACCGGCGCCAACGACCTGGAAAGCGCTCAGGCCGCCAAATACCGCGCGCTGGCCAAGGATACGGGTATCGGCAAGAAGGACCATGTGCTCGAGATCGGCTGCGGCTGGGGCGGTTTTGCCGAATTTGCCGCGCGCGAGATCGGCTGCCGCGTCACCGGCCTGACCATCAGCCGCGAACAGCACGATTTCGCCAAGGCGCGCATCCAGAAGGCGGGACTGTCTGACAAGGTCGACATCAAGCTGCAGGATTACCGAGACGAAACGGGCACTTACGACCGCATCGCCTCGATCGAGATGTTCGAGGCGGTCGGCGAAAAATATTGGCCGGTATTTTTCGGCAAGATGAAGGCGTGCTTGAGGCCCGGCGGCACCGCCGGCCTGCAGATCATCACCATCAACGAGGCCGCCTACGACACCTATCGGGCGAGGCCGGATTTCATCCAGCGCTATGTCTTCCCAGGCGGCATGCTGCCGACGCCGTCGATCCTGAAGACGCTGGGCAGCGACCATGGCCTTGCCCATCTGCGCGAGCGCGTCTTTCCGGACGACTATGCCCGCACGCTTGCCGAATGGCGCAACCGCTTCTGGGCGTCGTGGGAAAAGATCGTCCCGCTCGGCTTCGACGACCGCTTCAAGAAGCTTTGGGAATTTTATCTCCACTATTGCGAAGCCGGCTTTAGAGCCAGCTACATCGACGTGCGCCAAGTGGTCTACAAAGCCTGATCCGAAGCGTGATTGAGCGGGCGTATGCCCGCTCGTTTTCCCTGTTAGCTGCACGTTGCCTCAAAGCAGGATGCGATACTTCGCAAACCCGGATTCGCCCTCGCCGGCCGGCTCGATCTTGAGCGATTTCACTCCCGATATAAAATCCTTCGCTTTGGGGCCGGTCTCGAACACGACGCTGGTGCCGGGCAGCGGCGTGAACGACCAATTGTCGTCGGCCGAGGGATTGATCGTGCCTTCGCTGACGACGTAGCGCACGATCACGTCGCGGTTGGTGTCCGGCGCCTCGTAGATGATCTTCGAGGCATTGATGTCGGGGAAATTGCCGCCACCGCCGGCGCGGTAATTGTTGGTGGCGACGACGAATTTCGCTGCCGGATCAATAGGCTTGCCGTCGAAGCTGAGGCCGACGATGCGGTTCGAGCCGGCATTGGCGACGCCACCCTTGGCATCGTATTTCGGCAGCTGCGACAGGTCTATTCCGTAGCTGACGCCATCGATCACATCGAAATTGTAGGACGGGAATTCGGTGTCGATGAGCGCCTGGTCGGCCTTGCCCGGCTCGATCTTCCTGAAAATGCCGGCCGACATTTCCAGCCATTCCTTCACTTGCGCGCCGGTGATTTCGACGGCGCGCACCGTGTTCGGATAGAGATAGAGGTCGGCGACGTTCTTGATGGCGATGTCGCCCACCGGCACGTCGGTATAGTAGTCGGCGCCGTTGCGCCCGCCGGCCTTGAAGGGTGCTGCCGCCGACAGCAGCGGCACATCCTTCCACTGCGTGCTCTTCAATATGTCCTTGAGGTACCAGCTCTGCGCCTGGTTGACGATCTGCACCGACGGATCGTCGGCGACCAGCGCGAAATAGGAATAGAGCGGCGCCGAGGTCTTGCCGACCGGTCGGCGGACATAGGCAAGTGTCGCCTCATGGTCCGCCTTCAGCGCATCGACGACGCGCTGGTCGTCCGCCACCGTCGGCTTGTTTGCCTTGTCGACGCGCTGGTAGATCGGCCTTGCCTCCGATGTGGCCGAGGCTACGCGCCATTTCGATCCGTCCCGTTCCAGAAGCAGATCGATCAGTCCCATATGCGAGCCCCAGAAACCGCCCATCACGGCGGGCTTGCCCTGCAGCGTGCCTTTCTCGGTGTCGACGCCTTCGAGCGCCTGAAAATCCTTCTTGCCGGGGAAGACGAGATGCTGATGGCCGGTGAACACCGCATCGATGCCTTCGACGCCGGCGACGAAGAAGGAGGCGTTCTCCATGCCGTCGCCCTGCTTGATATCGATGCCGGAATGCGAGAGCGCGATGACGATGTCGGCGCCCTCCTCCTTGATCTGCGGCACCCATGCCCTGGCCGCCTCGACGATGTCGCGCGTCCTGACATTGCCTTCCAGGTTCTTCAGGTCCCAGACCATGATCTGCGGCGGCACAAAGCCGATGATGCCGATCTTGATCGGCTGCTCGGCGCCCGACCCGTCCTTGATCTTCTTGTCGAGGATGACATAGGGCTTGAGGTAGAGCTTGTCGTCGCGCGGTTTGGCGGCAAGCTCGGTGCCGCGGATCAGATTGGCGCAGACGAAGGGGAAATTGGCTCCGGCCAGCACCTTGTCGAGGAACGACAGGCCGTAATTGAACTCGTGATTGCCGAGCGTCGAGCATTCATAGCCCAGCACGTTCATGCCCTTCATGATCGGATGCAGATCGCCTTCCTTGAGGCCCTTCTCATAGGCGATGTAATCGCCCATCGGATTGCCCTGCAAAAGATCGCCATTGTCGATCAGCATCGCATTGGTGGCTTCCTTGCGCACCGCCGCGATCAGTGAGGCCGTCCGTGACAGGCCCATCGTGTCGTTGGCTTTGTCGGCGTAGTAGTCGTAAGGCAGCACATTCACATGGATGTCGGTGGTCTCCATGATCCTCAGATGCGCCTGATTGGCCTGCGCGCGGGCGGAAAACGGATGGAGCATGATCAGCGCCCCGCTGGCGGCCGTACCGGCAAGAAAACTACGGCGGGAGACGGGGTAATTGAGATGCGGCATTGGTTTTCCTTCCCAGCGACGTGACAAGATCCCAGCCCCGGGCGGAAGCTTCGCGCCGAAAACCGGCCATGTCCATCGGGAAGTCAGTCGATCAGCAAAAGGTGACGGCTGGATGAATATCCTTGGCCGCGGTTGAGAACCTCAGCCCTTGTCATCGTCGCCCTGGGTGATCAGCCGCGCGCTGCGCTGGCCGGTGAAATAGATCCATAGCCAGCTAAGCGACACCGAGAGCCGGTTGCGGAAACCGATCAGGAAGTAGATATGCGCCACGCCCCACAGCCACCAGGCAAGCCATCCCGTGAGCTTGATCGAGCCGAAATCGATCGCGGCTGCCCACTTGCCGATCGTCGCCAGGTCGCCGGCATGTTTGTAGCGGAAAGGCCGCGGCGCGCCATCGCCGGCCAGCCGCGCCCTGATCGTCGCGGCGACATGCTTGCCCTCCTGCTTGGCCGAGGGCGCCACGCCGGGCACCGGTTTGCCGTCCGGCCGCAAGACATGCGCGGTGTCGCCGATGACGAAGATTTCAGGACTGTTCGGCACGGTCAGATCGGGCTCGACCATTACCCTGCCCGCCCGGTCCACCGGCGCGCCCAGCCACTCTCCCGCGGGTGAAGCCGCCACGCCGGCGGCCCACAGGATGGTTCGCGCCGGCAGATGCGTATCGCCAAAGACGACGCCTTCGGCATCGAGGCGCGTGACGGCGCGGCCAAGCTCGACCGTGACGCCCCGCCGCTCCAGCGCCTTGCGCGCATAGTCGGACAGCTTTGGCGCGAAATTGGCTAGGATCCTGTCTCCGGCCTCGACCAGCACCACACGCGCCTCACGCGTGTCGATGTTGCGGAATTCGCCGCGCAGCGTTTCATGCGCGAGTTCGACAATGGTGCCGGCAAGCTCCACGCCGGTCGGGCCGCCGCCGACGATGACCAGTGTCAGCAGTGCCTGGCGCTTGGCCGGATCGGTCTCGCGCTCGGCCTGCTCGAAGGCGAGCAGGATGCGCCGCCGAATGGTGGTTGCGTCTTCAAGCGTCTTCAGCCCGGGCGCGAAAGGCTCCCATTCGTCGTGGCCGAAATAAGCATGACGCGCGCCGGTGGCGAGCACCAGCGTGTCGTAGGGAACAGAACTGCCGTCCTCAAGCACCACGCGTTTGCCTGGACGGTCGACGCCGGTGACGTTGCCGAGCAGGGTCGTCACGTCCTCGCGCTTGCGCAGCAGATGACGGATCGGCCAGGCAACTTCCGAGGTCGCCAGCGAGGTGGTCGCCACCTGGTAGAGCAGCGGCTGGAAAAGGTGATGGTTGCGCTTGTCGATCATGGTGATGCGCACGGGTGCGCCGGCCAGCGCCCGCGTGAGTTCGAGACCGCCGAACCCTGCGCCGACGACAACGACATGATGGCTGGTTTCACTCATCGCATTCACCCCTATTTGTCTCCCTCTATCTAGCGATTTTTGTGCACCGCAACAATGTCGCGGCGAGCTAGATTGCCGCTTAAGGCTGCCCAGGACTCGTCGCCGGATGTCGCGAATGCCTATGTCGGCAAGCATGGACGGGTATAGCCTTGCAGGCTGGAACCACGGGAGTGAAGCATGGCCAACGACGATGACAAAGATGGCAAAGGGCGGGGGCAATATTCTTCGCCGCCTTGCTTCATGCACGAACTCGATCCGGAATTTCGCGCGCCATTGACCGACTGGACCGATGTGCGCCGTTGGCGCAAGGCCGAGCGCGAGCGTCTGATCGCGGCACGGTTGGCGGTTTCCGCCGATGCGCGGGTGGCGATGTCGCGGGCTATCGCCGAAGGGCTCGACGCGGCAATCGGCGACATTGCCGGCCGCATGGTCAGCCTCTATTGGCCGTTTCGCGGCGAGCCGGACCTGCGGCCGTGGATGGCGTCGATCAACGAACGCGGCGGCCGCACGGCGCTGCCCATCGTGATCGAGAAAGGCCAGCCGCTGATCTTCCGCGCTTATGTGCCCGGCGACCGGCTGGAAAAAGGCATCTGGAACATCCCGATCCCGGCCGAAGGCGAGCCGGTGCTGCCCGACATCGTCATCTCGCCGATCGTCGGCATCGACCCGCGAAACTACCGCCTGGGCTATGGCGGTGGCTTCTTCGACCGCACGCTGGCTGCCATGCCGTTCAAGCCATTGGTCGTCGGCGTCGGCTACGAACTGCAGCGCATCGACACCATTTACCCGCAGCCGCACGATATACCGATGGATAGGCTGGTGACCGAGGCCGCTCAGGGCTAAGCCAGTTCCGGCTTCATGCCCATGGCCGTGCGATCGACGATCTCGCGCAGGGCAAACGACGAATTGATCTTGGTCACGTGCGGCATCGCCGACAGCCATTCCTTGTGGATGCGCTCATAGTCGACCAGGTCCTTGGCGGCGATGCGCAGGATATAGTCATATTCGCCCGACATCAGGTGGCAGGACAGCACATTGGGGCAGCGCTTGATTGCCGCCTCGAAATCCGACAGCGTCTTTTCGAATTGTCCCGACAGCGATATGTGCACGATCGCCGTCATCTGGTGGCCGAGCGCTGCGTTCGAAAGCCGGGCGTGATAGCCGCGGATGGTGCCGGATTTCTCCAGATTGTCGAGCCGGCGCGAACAGGCCGACTGCGACAGGCCGACCCTTTCGGCGAGCGCCGCATTGGGTATGCGGCCATCCTTCTGCAGTGCCTCGAGAATGGCGATATCGATCCTGTCGAGCGGCATTTCTCGTGATTCCTGCGAAATTTCCTTGATTTCGCGCAACGATTATCGAAACGCGTGACCCCGCGCAAGCGCATTCGCAAACACCTGCGCAACGATTCGTGGTTCACTCGGTTGATACAGGGAACGAGCCCGAAGGGCCGGATCAGGAGAAGACTATGCGCGTCGGTTGCCCCAAGGAAATCAAGAACCACGAATACCGCGTCGGCCTGACGCCGGGCTCCGTCCGCGAATATGTCGCGCATGGCCATGAAGTGCTGGTCGAAAGCGGCGCCGGCGCCGGTATCGGCGCCGATGACAATGCGTATCGCGCCGCCGGCGCCACTATTGCCAAGAGCGCCGCCGACGTGTTCGCCAAGTCCGACATGATCGTCAAGGTCAAGGAGCCGCAGCCCAACGAATGGGCGCAGCTGCGCGACGGCCAGATCCTCTACACCTATCTTCACCTGGCCCCGGATCCGGAGCAGACCAAGGGCCTGCTCGCGTCCGGCGTCACCGCAATCGCCTATGAGACCGTAACCGACGACCGCGGCGGCCTGCCGCTCTTGGCGCCGATGTCGGAAGTTGCCGGCCGCCTGTCGATCCAGGCCGGCGCCACGGCGCTGCAGAAGGCCAATGGTGGCCGCGGCGTGCTGCTCGGCGGCGTTCCCGGCGTGCTGCCCGGCAAGGTCACCGTGCTTGGCGGCGGCGTCGTCGGCCTGCATGCCGCCCGCATGGCGGTCGGCCTCGGCGCCGACGTCACCATCATCGACCGCTCAATCCCGCGCCTGCGCCAGCTGGACGACCTCTTTACCGGCCGCGTCCACACCCGCTACTCCACAGTCGAGGCGCTTGAGGAAGAATGCTTATCGGCCGACATCGTCGTCGGCGCCGTGCTCATCCCGGGTGCTGCTGCACCCAAGCTGGTGACCCGCGAAATGCTGTCGGGCATGAAGAAGGGCTCGGTGCTGGTCGACGTCGCTATCGACCAGGGTGGCTGTTTCGAGACCTCGCACGCCACCACCCATGCCGAGCCGACCTATGAGGTCGACGGCGTGATCCACTACTGCGTCGCCAACATGCCGGGCGCCGTGCCGGTGACCTCGGCGCACGCGCTCAACAACGCGACGCTGCATTATGGCCTGCAGCTGGCCGACAAGGGCCTGAAGGCGCTGGTCGACGACCATCATTTGCGCAACGGCCTCAATGTCCACAGGGGCAAGATCACCAATCGCGCCGTCGCCGAAGCACTCGGCTATGAGCTGGTCGAACCGAAGGCGGTTCTGGCGGCCTGACCAGACCTAAATCCTGATCTCACCTAAATTGGGAAGACTTGCTCCCGTCAGCCCGCCGGCTCATCCCGGTGGGTTTTTTCTTGCGGGCAAAACGCCGGCAACAAAAAGCGGAGCCAAAGCCCCGCTTCCTCGATATCGAGATCCCCGCCGGTTCATCCGCGGTCGGCAATCCATCGACCTTTTAACGTATGAATGCGACGGCAGTACGACAGTTCGCCGCCAGTCGGCGCGCCACCGTGTGCCGGCGATAGTCGCGGGCGCTGTGTGAAGCGTTTCACATCAGCCATCCGAAAAACCTGCACAGACAAGGGTGCCAACTTGACGGATCGAGCCGTCACACGGTTCCCAACTGCCCGCCAGACCACCGGCGGGCATCTTTTTGTCAGAAACGCTCGATGCGGCACTGATAACAATTGTTGCGCGCCGAGCGGACGTGGACATAGGCGATGTTAGCGCGCTCAAACAGCGTCTCTGCCCGCGCCGCAATGCCGCCAGTCGGAATGACGCCGCCGCTGCCATAGACGATGCAGTCATCCGCACCATAGCCGCGCACGATATAGTCGCTGCTCTCAAGCATCTCTGGAAGCGCTTCCGTCTCGGCTGCGCGTTCGCATTCCTGCGCATGCAGGAAGATCGGTCCTGTCTCGGCGTAAGGCTGCAACGCCGGAAACGGCCGATAGGCCATGATCAGATAGCCATCGCCTTCGGCGACGTTTCTCAGGCAATGCCGGCACGGCACCCCGTCGCCATCTGAAACCTTCCGCTCCGGCGTTTGCCCGTAAGCGTCCGGCCCGCCGCGCTGCAGCGCTCTCACATCTTCTGTCGGCAAGGCTTTGAACTGGACGGTCATGGCTAAATCTCCGGTGTGGTTGACCGGAAATTATGCCCCCGCCGAGGTGCTTCCCACCCGATTCCTGTCAACTGTCAGCAGCCCGGCCAGTCTCAGGCCGGACTGCTTCGGCATTGGGCAGGTCCCGCGCCGGCTCATCGGATGAAATCGTCGAAGCGGCGCAGCGTCACCCGGCGGCTGCGCCAGTTCTCGTCCTGGGTCCGCACGAGCAGGAATTCCTCGCCGTGAACGGTCGGTTCGGCCTTCAGTCGGAGAAAGTCACGGCCGCATGACGCTGGCCGAGCGCTCGGCGAACGACAGCGGATGCACGGTCTCCTTCTTTTGCGCCACCGGCGCAAAACCGAGCTTCTGGTAGAGCGGCAAGGCAGCCGGATGGTCGAGCGTGCAGGTCTGCACCGTTACCCGTTTCGGCCCATACGACCATGCTGCGGCGATCGCCGCACCGAGGAACCAACGGCCGATGCCTTGCCCGGTCGCATGTTCCATCATGCCGAAATAAGCGAGTTCGACTTCCTCTGGCAAATGCGGCTTGAGGTCGAAGAACCCGGCCGGCGCGCCGTCGAGATAAAGCACCCTGATGTCGCGGTCCTCGCGGTGGATGCCGGCGGCAAGCTCGTCATCGTCCAGCCTCAGCACATTGACCCAGTGCCATTTGCGTCCGACCCGATCCATCAGATAGCGGTAGAAATGCAGCGGAATGTCCTTGGTCCTGAGCAGCGCGATCTGCCTGTTGTAGGGCAACGGCGGCGAACAGGCCGGCGGCACATGCATTTCCAGAAACGTGACCGTAACCTCGATGTCGTCCAGCGCGCCATTTTCCATCGCCATCATTCCTTGCCCGTCACCACAGGCGTGTCTGCCAGCCCGCCCCATTCCGTCCATGAGCCGTCATAGAGCCGGTTGTCGGTGTGACCGAGCGTCTCCAGCGCCAGAGTGACGACGGCCGCCGTTATGCCGGAACCGCAAGAGGTGACGACCGGTTTCGACAGATCGATACCGGCACCCTCAACGGCCTTGCGCAACTGGTCCTTCGACAACAGCGCGCCATTCTGTGACAGCGCCGAATAAGGCAAATTGTGCGCGCCGGGCATGTGGCCGGAGCGAACGCCGGCGCGAGGCTCAGGCTCGGTGCCGGTGAAACGGCCGGCGCCACGGGCGTCGGCAATCTGGCTTTCTTTCGTTTGGACGATGCGACGCATGTCGGCTAGGCTGGCGACGCGGGCGGCGTCGAAATCTGCGTGGAACACGTTTGGCGCGATCTTGGTCGGCTCCGCCGTCACCGGCCGGCCGGCCGCCTTCCAGCGGTCGAAGCCGCCATCCAGCACGTAGACCTGGAACACGCCCATGACACGGAACATCCACCAGGCGCGCGGCGCCGACAAGAAGCCCGGACCGTCATAGACGACGATGGTGTCGTCGGCCGAAATACCCATGGCGCCGACATATTGCGCGAAATGCTGCGGCGAAGGCAGCGTGTGCGGCAGCTTGGCATCTGGGTCCGAGGCCGCATCCTGGTCGAAGAAGCGCGCACCCGGAATATGCGCTGCCTCATACTCGGCGCGCGCATCGCGCTTCTGCGCCGGCAGATACCAGGATGCATCGACGATCGTCAGGCCGGGCTCGCCAAGACGGCTCTGCAACCAGTCCGCATCGACTGTGAAAGGGCTGTCATCGGCCATCGTTGTTCTCCTGCCTTGTTGGCCGACTACTATATTTTGGCGGCCATTCGGTTCCGGATCCTGTTTGGCCCGACAATCTGAATGCGCAGCGAGCGCACGACGTAGTCAGCCGCAGCAGTGTGTTGATTCTGATTGTTTTCGTGTTTCGTCGCGAGTACGGAGTGATGGTTATGATCTGGGATGGGCGGGGTCAATAAAATCTCGACATGAGCAATCTCTTGTTTTCCCGAACTCCGAGCAATCCGGCTTCGCTCGGGCTTGTTTGCAATTTTCTTGCACACTATCCGCCTTTCGATGGTTACGAATTCGGCTTGATGGTGAAGACGCTACGCTATCAAATGGATCAGCAGACACATATGATCGGCTCGATCGACGACGTTATCGTGGCCTACGTTGGATGGATCCAGACCAGTCGCGAGATAGCGGAGGCATGGGCGAAGAATGGCGGTCCGCTCAATCCTTTTCCCGGCGGCGACGCTACCGCCGTCACGGTGCTGGCGACGCGGTCTTCGTCCCATATCCTGCCACTTATCAAGAACGCCAAGCTCATAAACCTTGACAAGTCGGTGTTCTGGAAACGCGACTTCATTGACAACCGCGGCTCGGTCAAGCGTGCCGTCCGCAAGCGCGACATCTGATGAGTTCGGCCAAGCCTGCCGAGGCACTGACGCAAGAAATACTTATCCGGCTGGATGACCGGTATGCCGCAATGTTCGTGCGCATCTGGCGGCCAGCCGGCACGCCTCACGCCACAGTTTTCTGCCTTCACGGCTTCACCGGCAATGGTGCCGATTTTAACTACCTCGCCACATTCTTGTGCCGCAATGGTTTCCTGGTTGTCTGCCCAGACCTGTTGGGGCGCGGGCGTAGCGCCTATCTGGGCTCCGGCTACGACATCAACGTCTATTCCAAGTGCCTGCGCGCGCTTGGCGAGTTCGCCGGCACGGAGAACCACTTCATCGGCACTTCGTGGGGCGGCACGATCTTGCTGTTGTTTCTGCACATGACTCGCTCCAAGGCCACGAAAATCGTTCTCAACGACGTTCCAATGCTCGGCGGGCCTAAGGTCGACGCTATTAGAGAAGCCGTCATGAAGGAAAGTGCGCTTAAATTTGAGAGCCGTGCGGCTGCCAAGGACTATCTGGCCACCACCAGATCCCTCATGGGGCCGGTCGAGGACGCAGTGTTCAATCGCTATGTGGAGAACCGGATCGCAGCCGGTCCCGAGGGCTTCCGGCTCGCCTATGACCCCGCAACGACGGGAAATTTTGGCGCACTGACCGGCCGCCAATACGATCTTTTCCCAATCGCTGCCAAGATCGACGCCCGCGTTCTGTTGATGTACGGCCGCGACAGCCAATTCGTCGACCGGCAGGCCATCGAGCGCACACGGCTCGCACGGCCTGATCTGTGGCTTGTCGACAACATCGATGCTGGCGATCCGCCATCGCTGATGACGCTGGACCAGGCTCTGCTCATCCTGGGGTTCCTGTCTGCGGCCTAAATCTGGCGTGTGATTGTGGGTTGGTTCCGGATATGCATTTCGACGATTTGTACAGTGAATACATCTCGGCGACCTATGATCGCCAAAGCTCAACCGAAAATCCCGCCAAGATCCTGATTTGCACCACTCCGCGAACGGCCGGGCATTCCTATTGCCAAACCTTGCAACAGTTCGGCTTGGGAATCCCAACCGAGTATTTTCAGTGGCAGTATGCCTTGCCGCTGATGATACGCTGGTCGGCCGACAACACAATTGATCTTGAAAAACTCAACGAGCGGGCAATGGCCTATGGTCGCCAGCTCCTGGCGAAAAGGACTGAGAACGGTGTGTTCGCCGCCAAGATCTTTTTTGAAAACCTGCCATTCGCACGCAATTCAATCGGCAACGACGACGGCAACTCGTTCTATGTCTTCCTCTCAAGAAGAAACAAGGTGGATCAAACCATAAGCCTGCTTTCGATGCTCCATACTGGCCAGCCGTTCGACAGTCGGGAGACGCTGCCTGGAATCCCCAAGGTGACAATTTTGACCGAGAGGGTTGCCAGGGATACCGCCCAACATATTTTCGACAGCGAAATCAGGTGGAAAAATTACCTGAACACCCTTGATCAGAGCAGAGTGGCTGAGGTCTGCTACGAGGACTTCATCGCCAACCAGCAGGAAAACGTTTCCGCCACGATGAGCAACTGGTTCCCAGGTTTCGAGTTGAAATCAAAAGCCGTATCGACGGGTGCGCGCTATGCGCATGATGCCGAACTCAAGGCGATGATCAAAAGGCAATTTGGGGACTATGTCGCTCGGTTTTGGCAGGACCATGCCTGACCCTGCGTTTCATCGACGCGAAACACTGACGGAGGCACCCTGCGCCGGGCGCAGTGCCAGCGCATAGTCGAACCGGATGACATCGTCGGCCCGGCTAAAAGCAAACTGGCGCACAATGGCAAGGACTGCCTCCCGAACTTCCAGCCGGCCGAGACGTGCGCCACCGCACATGCGCGGTCCGGTGAGGAAAGGAATGAAGGCCCTCCGATCAAAGCTGTTGTCGAGGAACTCCTTCCGGCTGGCATCGAAGACACGCGGGTTTGACCAGAAAGCCGGGTTCTGGTGCACGCCGACGATCGACACCATGATCAATTGTCCGGCGTAGAGACGCCGACCTTCGAGAACCGTATCGGCACCGACTTCCCGGGTCAGGAACGGAATCGGAGGGAAAAAGCGCATCGTTTCGTTGATCATGCAATCGGTATACGGCGTCTGCGCATCGCCCGAGAGAACCTCGGCATGGATACGGTCTTGCACCTGCTGGTTTGCCCCCAGTCGATCGATCACCCAAAGTGCGGTCGTCACCGATGTCTCGACGCCTGCGAAGAAGTTCATGACAAACTCCTCCACCGGCGAGAAGCCTTCGATATCTGTGGCTTCGCTTCTAAAGCGGTCCATCTCCGCAGCGGCGCGGGGATCCGCCATCAGCAGCGATGCGAAATCGGCGACCACCGCGCGAGCGTCCTGGATAGCGTTCCCACGTTCGGCGGTCGTCGGCGTCACCCAGGAATAATATTGGAGACGCCTCAGAACGTCGCGGACCCTGTCGAGCAGCAACAGCGTCGCCGCCATATCGGGAACAAGGCCGAAAGCCCTGTAAAATATGGTCATCGACGCGGCGAACAACGATTGCTGGATGGCTGGTAGCGTGGCGTCGCTACTGGACAGACAGGTGGCGAAGATTTCCGCAACGGGGTGCTGCTGCGCCGGCTTGGCGGCCGCCAAATAGACGTCCTGGGTGATGGTACGCCGGACCGACCAATCCTGATCGTTCGTGTTGAAACGGCTGAAACCGAGCGCCGAGATCAGGGAGAAGTTCTTCCGAAAGAGCTCCGGCGCCTTGACGATTGTGTCGACGGCTTCCGGATTGTCAAAGACAACCATGTTGCCGAAGTCGCTGGGCCGACCACTCGTTTCCGCCTGCCCGCCATGAGCAAAAAGCGCATAGACGAGGTTGTTGAGAACGCTTTCGATTTGTATCCGGTCGTCCATCGATGCCCCCCGCGCAGCCGTAGACACCAGGCGGCCAGCGCCGACATCTCGACCAGAAACTCCTACGCTATCACATTCGATTCGCAGAGATAAAACGGGTTCTGTGGCAAACGCGTAACACTGCCCGATAAATGATTATGGCAGCTATGACGAAAGGTGCCGCTGCGGTAGTGTGCGAGTGGGCTAATATCAATTCAGATCGATTCCAGGCGGGGAAAAATGCGAAATCAGGTTTCAAGTAAGCTTCTTGCTACGGTTGCAGCGTCTGCCGCTTCGGTGACATCAGTTGGTGTGGTCGCGGCTCATGCCGCCGATGCACAGGTAACCGATCCTGCAGTGGTCGATTCCCGCATCAAGATTGCCTTCGAAGGCGCGGTCTATCAATCCAACGTCGACAAGCTTGGCGATACCAGCGACAAGCTCGGCAGTGGCAATGATTTCGGCGATCTCTACGGATCAGTGGCGCTCACCAAAGCGATTTCTTCGGATGTGGACTGGAGGCTCGCTGGTACTTTTCACGCCGGCCAGGACAACGACTTTAGTCTGAATGTCCCGCAAAGTGGCGGCGTCATCGGCCTGTCGTTCGGCAACAGCTACAATTTCCAGACGCTCGACTTCGATATCGGCAAGCATGTCGAGGCGCAGGGCGCCGACATCCGGTTCTTCGGCGGTCTGCGCTTGCTGCACTCCAAGGAGAAGCTGAATTTCAATGTGAGCGCCACTCCCAATGATCCGGCCGACAAGGGCGGCAACGCTGACAAGCTTGGCTCATCCGAGTTCTACGGCATCGGTCCGCGCCTCGGCGCCGAAGTCTACTATCCGCTGGGTGAGACGTGGGGTCTTACCGGTGCGGTTTCGGGCTCGGCTATGTGGGGCCGACGGACGGACAAGTTTAGCCTCCACGAACATGAGAGCGATCCAAGCGATCCTACTCCTGATCCAGATATCAACGTCAGCGAAAGCCAGCATTCCAACAAGGTTGTTACCAGCATAGACCTTTCCGGTGGCGTGACTTTCAAACCGTGGGAAGATACCACGTTCACCGCAGGCTATCGGGTCGAACAGTGGCACAATCTGCTTGAGATGGCGGACAAGAGCACCCAGACATTCAACGGCCCGTTCCTGCGCCTCGAAGTCAAGATGTAGGCCGGCGGTTCGAGCCTCCCAACTCGGTCTACTGCTTCGAATGGATTGCAATTGACGGAACAGGAAGTGGCGTTTGAATCTAGGGTTGCCGTCAATGGCAACGTCAAACTGCACTACACAGCGGCGGGCTCAGGCCCGCCGATTGTGTTTCTGCATGGCATTCCGGATCACGGAATGGGCTGGCGCCGGCAGATGCAAGCGCTCTGCGACCGATATCGGGTGATCGCGCCGGACCTGAGGGGCTTCGGACAAAGCGATGGACCACAAGGCCATGGCAACTATGCGCTGACCCACCTGGTCAACGACGTGCTGGCTGTTCTTGCAGCGGAAAAGCTGACCCAGGCCGCTATTGTCGGCCATGACTGGGGTGGCATCATCGCATGGTGGCTGGCCGTACGCGTGCCGCAGGTCGTGCGCCATCTCATCCTGCTGTCGGCACCGCACCCCCGCAACTATCTGCGTGCGGTCGCCGATCCGGCCAATGCCGAGATCATCGGATATGTACGTGGCTTCCAGGTCCCGGGCGCCACCCAGATGCTGGACATCGACAAACTCGCCACCTGGGTCGCCGATCCGCAGGACAGGCAGGCCCTGACAGATTCGCTCAGGCGATCCGATCCGGAAGCGATGCTGGGCTACTACAGGGCCAACATACCGCTTGGCAGGGTGCCGGATCTGGGCCAGCTGCCTTTGGTCAAGGCGCCGACCCTTGTGCTGTTTGGCTCCGACGATCCCTATGTGCCGTCAAGCGCTTTTGACGGGACCTTCCGAGAAGTCGACAACGTTACCGCCGTGATTGCTTTGCCCGGGGCTGGCCACTTCATCCACCATCAAGCAGCCAAGTTTGTCACCGAGCAGATCGAAGCATGGGTTGAGCGATCACCGTCCAGTTTCCGACACCTTGGTTAAGCCAAGGTGTCTCAGACCGGCTGAGCAACATAGAGGCCACGTGCTATTTGACCCTAATTCGCCGGCATTGGTCCGAAGCGAATGCGAAAACGCCGGTTTTCGCGGCCCTTCTTCTCGATCTTGCCGATATGGATTTCACCGACTTCGCCGGTGCTTTTGACATGGGTGCCGCCGCAGGGCTGGCTGTCGATCGAAGCGTTGTCGCCGATGCAGACCAGGCGGATCTTGCCGGTGCCGGCGGGCGGCCGGACATTCTTGGATTTCACCAGGCCAGGATTGGCTGCCAGATCCTCGTCGGTGATCAGCCTGATGAAGATCGGATGATCGGCTCGCACCAGCTCCATCAGCCCGGCGGTGACGTCTTCCCTCGTGAAGCCGGCATCGGGAGCGTCGAAGTCGACGCGGCTGTCATCTTCGGAAACCGCAGCACCGGTAATCGGAAACGGACAGACTACGGTGAGCAAATGGCAAGCTGCGTGCATGCGCATCAGGAGATGCCGCCGCTCCCAGTCGATGGCGAGTTTCACCCGCTCGCCGACCTCGGGTGCCGGCTGCTCCGGCGCCGGTACATGGATGATCTCGTCCTTGGTCTCGCCGGTGATGGTGGCGGCAATGGCGATGCGGCTGCCGTCGGCGCGCTCTAATGTGCCGGTATCGCCAGGCTGGCCGCCCGATGTGGCATAGAAGATGGTCCGGTCGAGAATGATGCCGCCGCGCTCGTTGATGGCGACAACAGTGGCGTCAGCCGCTCTGAGATAGGCGTCGTCGCGAAACAGCGCTTCTGTTCTGTGCGCCATCAGGCGACCTTCTCATACGGCACCGAAATTGCGCTGCGCTCATCCATCCAGCCCGGCACCGGCAGGTTCTTCTCGCGCAGGAATTCCGGGTTGAACAGCTTCGACTGGTAGCGCGTGCCATAGTCGGCAAGGATGGTCACGATGGTGTGGCCGGGGCCAAGCTCGCGCGCCAGCCGTATCGCGCCGGCAATGTTGATGCCGGTCGAACCGCCGACGCACAGGCCTTCTTCCTGGATCAGCTCGAAGACGATCGGCAGCGCTTCCTCGTCCGGCACCTGGAACGAGAAGTCCGGCGTGAACCCATCGAGATTTGCCGTGATGCGCCCCTGCCCTATCCCTTCGGTGATC
This sequence comes from Mesorhizobium sp. M0029, assembly GCF_040323735.1. Lineage (NCBI taxonomy): Bacteria > Pseudomonadati > Pseudomonadota > Alphaproteobacteria > Hyphomicrobiales > Phyllobacteriaceae > Mesorhizobium > Mesorhizobium sp. M0029. The sequence continues at coordinate 5,870 of NZ_JAMYVF010000026.1, read as the reverse complement.
GAGCTGCCGTCGGACTTCAATTCGCCACTGGTGTAGAAGGAATAGAGCGCCGCACCTAGCGGATCGGCGAGCGCGATCTTGACGTTGCTGCTCCTGGCCTTCAGCCCGAAGGCGACGCCGGCCAGCGTTCCGCCCGAACCCACCGCCGAGACGAAACCATCGACCTTGCCGCCGGTCTGCGTCCAGATTTCTTCCGCCGTGGTGCGGATATGGCCGTCGCGATTGGCAACGTTGTCGAACTGGTTGGCCCAGATCGCGCCGTTCGGCTCCGACCTCGCCATCTGCTCGGCTAGCCGCCCCGACAGTTTCACGTAGTTGTTGGGGTTCTTGTAAGGCACCGCCGGCACTTCGATCAGCTCGGCGCCAAGCAGCTTGATCGTGTCCTTCTTTTCCTGGCTCTGGGTGTCGGGAATGACGATCACTGTGCGATAGCCCAGCGCCTTGGCAACCAGCGTCAGGCCAATGCCGGTATTGCCTGCCGTGCCTTCGACGATGACCCCGCCCGGCTTCAACAGCCCGCGCTGTTCGGCGTCGCGGATGATGAACAGGCCTGCGCGATCCTTGACCGACTGGCCGGGGTTCATGAACTCGGCCTTGCCCAGGATCTCGCAGCCGGTCTGCTCCGAGGCCTTGTTGAGGCGGATCAGGGGCGTGTTGCCGATCGCTTCGATCACAGAACGGGGCATCCGGGATTCCTTATGTAGCTGCGGCGAGACCCTAGAAACCCGAAGCGTGCGTTTCAAGGTAAGAATTCGCCTGGTCCAGTCGCATTTCGGGCACTGCAATCTCCCGCGGCCGGACAACGCGCGATGACGATCATTTCAACCAGGACGGAAAAGCGCTCTTTTCATTCGATTTTTTCACCGCTAGAGCACTAATGACAGATCGGCAGGGCGCAGAATGACACTTTACCGGGCCAACCCGAAGCACGGCGTCGCCTGGATAACCGGCGGCAGCAGCGGCATCGGCCGTGCGCTGGCAAAGGACCTCGCGGCAAAGGGCTTTGTCGTCGCGGTCACCGCACTCGACGGCGACCCACTCGACGCGCTCATCGTCGAGACTGCGCAGATGCCGGGACGTGTCGTCGCCTACCCTTGCGACGTCACCGATGAGCCGCGCATGGCAAGCACGGTGGCGGCGATCGAAAAGGAGCTCGGCCCGATCGTGCTCGCCGTCTTCAACGCCGGCAACTACATCGCCACGCCCGGCGAAGACCTCAGGGTCCGCGACTTTCGCCAGACCTTCGAGGTCAACTATTTCGGTATCATCAATGGCATCGTCCCGCTCATGGAGCGCATGCGCATCCGTGCGCGCGGCCATATCGTGCTTGTCGGGTCGGTCACCGCCTATTTCGGCTGGCCGACCACGGCGGCCTATGGCGGCTCGAAGGCGGCGATCAACATCTTGGCCGAGTCGCTGAAATACGATTTCGACAAGATGAATGTACGCATCCAGGTGATGAACCCGGGCTTCATCGACACGCCGCTGACCGAAAAGAACATGCTGCCGATGCCGGGACTGATGCCGGTCAACCGCGCCTCGCGCCGCATGCTGCGCGGCATCGAGCATGGCGGCTTCGAGGTCACCTTCCCTCACCGGCTGAGCTGGGGGCTGAAGCTGCTGGCACTGCTGCCAAGGCCAGTCTGCCGGTGGTTCATCAGCACGGCGACCCGCTGGACAGGGCGGCCGCTGAATTTCGACCGCAAGCCGCCGAACGAATAGCTGTCCACAGCCCGGCTGTTGCCTGACTGCACCGGCCGCCATAGGCTTTAGAATTGTTGTGGAGTCTGAGATGGGGCGACGGATCGTGCTTGCGGTGCTGGGCGTCGTCATCATCCTTGTCCTGGCCCTCCTGCTTGGTCCGCGCGTTCCCGTCGACACAACAATCAGCTTCGACCCCAAGGTGATCGGCGACGATCCGCAAGCGTATATCGCGCGTGAAGAGGCTACCGTGCCCAACGTCCGCGACGCCCTCGAGAAAGAAATCATCTGGGCCGATCCGATGGTTCACGCCAGGACGCCATTGGCGATCGTCTATATCCATGGCTTTTCGGCATCGAAGGGCGAGGTTCGCCCGCTGGCCGACGAGGTCGCCGACCAACTCGACGCCAACCTTTTCTACACCCGCCTCACCGGTCATGGTCAGGACGGCGCTGCTATGGCGCAAGGCAGCGTCAATGCCTGGATCAACGACTATGAGGAGGCGCTCGCCATCGGCCGGGCCATCGGTGACAAAGTCATCGTCGTCGGCACCTCGACCGGTGGCTCGCTGGCGGCATGGGCGGCGACCGAGCCTGGCGCATCGGACGGCGTCGCTGCAATCGCATTCATCTCGCCGAATTTCGGCATCAGGGCTTCAGGCGCCGAGCTGCTGACCATGCCCTGGGGCAGGCAGATCGCCGAGTTCGTCGGCGGCAAGGAGCGCAGCTTTCCGACCCGCAACGCGCTGCACGAGAAACTCTGGACGCACACATATCCAATGGCAGCCGTGCTACCGATGGCGGCGCTGACCAACCTTGCCTACGCAGCGCCTGTGGAGAAGGCAACCATACCGGCGCTGTTCATCTTCTCGGATTCCGACAAGGTGGTGCGCCAGGATCGCACCCGCGAAATCGCCGGCCGCTGGGGCGCACCGCATGAACTGGTGCCCGTCGACGACAATGGCGATCCCGACGACCACGTCATTGCCGGCGACGCGCTGTCGCCCTCGACCACGGCTTTCCTGGCGCAGCGGATCGTCGTGTGGGTGAAGGCAATTACCGCGCAGCCCTAAACGAAAAGGACGGCCGAAGCATTGCCCCGGCCGTCCTCATATACAATCGTCAGCAATCAAGCCAGGCTCGACGAGCCTGACCGGTTCGTCTGATCACGCAGCCCGCGCCGCGGGCCGCTTGCCGCCGAAGCGGCGCTTGTTGTTGCCCTTGAAGGCCTTGGCGCCTTCCGGCTTGCGCTCGCTTGCACCCGCAAAAGCCGGCTTGTCACCAAAACGCTTCTTGGCGAAGCCGTTGTTCTGGCCACCGGGCCGCCTGCCGTCGCGACGGCCATTGCGGTCGTTGCGATCATTGGCGGGCTCGAAGCGCTCGTTCTTTTCGGCCGGATTGCGCACCGGATCGGGGCTGCCGAGATGGTCGGCAACGATCGGCAGCTTGCTGCGGATGATGCGCTCGACCTGACGCAGCTTGCTGTTTTCGGAAGGATCGCAAAGCGTGATGGCGATGCCGTCCATGCCGTTACGGCCGGTACGGCCGATGCGGTGGACATAGCTTTCGGCCTCATCCGGCAGATCGAAATTCACCACATGGCTGATGCCGGGGACGTCGATGCCGCGCGCCGCGATGTCGGTAGCCACGAGAATGCGCACCGAGCCCTCGCGGAAATCGTTGAGCGCCTTCTGGCGGGCGTTCTGCGACTTGTTGCCGTGGATGACGGCGGCCTTGAAGCCGTCGCGTTCGAGGTCCTTGGTCACCCGGTCGGCGCCATGTTTGGTGCGCGAAAAGATGATGACGGACTTCATCGCTTCGTCGGCGAGCATCGTCGACAGCACCTGGCGCTTCTGCTTTGTGCGAGCAAAGACAACGCCCTGCACGATTTCGGCAGCAGCGGTGCTCTGCGGCGCGACTTCGACGCGGATCGGGTTCTTCAACAGGCCCTTCGCCAGCTCGGCGATTTCGTTGGGCATGGTGGCCGAGAACAGCACCGTCTGACGGTCGGGCGCGGTCGCCTTGGCGATCCGCTTGACGTCGTTGATGAAGCCCATATCGAGCATGCGGTCGCCCTCGTCCAGCACCAGCCATTTGGTGTCGGAGAGAATCAAGTCGCCCTCGCGCACCAGGTCGGTCAGGCGGCCGGGCGTGGCGATCAGGATGTCGACGCCGGGAGCGACCTTCTTCACCTGGCTGAAGCGCGAGACGCCGCCAAGCACGAGAGCGGTCGAGACATGCGCGCCCTTGGCGAGGATCTTGATGGTGTCCTCGATCTGGACGGCGAGTTCGCGCGTCGGCGCCAGGATCAGCGCACGAGTGGTCTTGGCTCGGCGCTTGGTGCCGAGCGCGATGATCTTCGACAGGATCGGCAGCGCGAAGGCAGCGGTCTTGCCGGAGCCGGTCTGGGCGATGCCGAAGATATCACGGCCTTCCATCTGCGGCGGGATCGCCTGCGTCTGGATCGGCTTCGGCTCGGTGAAGCCGGCGCCATGCGTCGCCTTGAGCAGCGCGCCCGTAATTCCAAGGGCTGCGAAACCGGTGAGCTCCGCAGTGTTGCCGGTCGAGATAGCGTTACCGGCTGAGGTGTTTTCGTTGGTCAAAATAGTCTTCTTTCACGCGGTCTTGGCCGCAAATATCGATGGCGGCAGGGCGCAACCTGCCGTCGAAAATTTGATATGAAACGACAAGGCGGGCGGACGGAAACGTCCACTCGGCTGCGCTGTCGTGCCCGCAGGCGTCATGCCACGGGACTCTTTCGCCACTTCGTGATGTATCGGAAAGAGGGGCCGATATACCGGAAAGAGGGAAAACAGACGCAACCAGTCTCATTTGTCGAGAAGGCCGGAATCTCCGGCCCAAGCGCCTATGGGCTGCATATGGCTGAGTTCGCTCCGGAATACAAGGGGCCACATGTTGCAGCGCAATAATCGAGGCCGAAAGCGGCGCTTGCACACGCCTGCAGGCATCATTACCACAAATGCAGCTTCCATTTCTGGAGACCGAGCGATGAAGGATGTGCTGAAGGAACTCGAGCGCCGCCGCGAGATCGCCCGCATGGGCGGCGGCCAGACCCGCATCGACGCCCAGCACAAGAAGGGCAAGCTGACGGCGCGCGAACGTATCGAGGTCTTTCTCGACGAAGGCTCGTTCGAGGAGTTCGACATGTATGTCGAGCATCGCTCGACCGATTTCGGCATGGAGAAGACCAAGATCGCAGGCGATGGCGTCGTCACCGGCTGGGGCACGGTCAATGGCCGTCCGGTCTATCTCTTCGCCAAGGACTTTACCGTCTTCGGCGGCTCACTGTCGGAGGCGCATGCCGAAAAGGTCATCAAGGTGCAAGAGATGGCGTTGCGCAACCGCGCGCCGATCATCGGTCTCTACGATGCCGGAGGCGCCCGCATCCAGGAAGGCGTGGCGGCGCTTGGCGGCTATGCCGAGATCTTTCAGCGCAACGTGCTGGCCTCCGGCGTCATACCGCAGATTTCCGTGATCATGGGGCCGTGCGCCGGCGGCGACGTCTATTCGCCTGCGATGACCGACTTCATCTTCATGGTGCGCGACACCTCTTATATGTTCGTCACCGGGCCGGATGTGGTGAAGACCGTAACCAACGAGACGGTGACGGCCGAGAGCCTTGGCGGCGCGTCCGTCCACACGACCAAATCCTCGATCGCCGATGGCGCCTACGACAATGACGTCGAGGCGCTGTTGCAGATGCGCCGGCTGGTCGATCTGCTGCCGGCGTCCAACACGTCGGAGCTTCCGGAGGTCGAATGCTATCAGTCGGTCACCGACCATGATCTGTCGCTCGACCGGCTGATCCCGGACAACGCCAACAAGCCCTATGATATCAAGGAGTTGATCCTCAAAGTTGCCGACGAAGGCGACTTCTTCGAGATCCAGCAGAACTTCGCCAAGAACATCGTCACCGGGTTTGGCCGCGTCGAGGGCCGTACCGTCGGCTTCGTCGCCAACCAGCCGATGGTGCTGGCCGGCGTGCTCGATTCCGACGCAAGCCGCAAGGCGGCGCGCTTCGTGCGCTTCTGCGACTGTTTTTCCATTCCCATCGTCACCTTCGTCGACGTGGCGGGGGTGCGGGCCCGCCCCCCGCCGGGATAATGGGGGGGGGAGAAGCAATGCGGGCCAAAACAGGTTTGCAACACC
>NZ_JAMYVF010000025.1:0-72666 GCF_040323735.1 Mesorhizobium sp. M0029 | reverse complement strand
CGCCCCCGGCGTTGGGGGGAGTGGTGTCGAGCGAAGCTCGACGGAGTGGGGGTCGACGGAGTGGGGGTCGACGGAGTGGATGTCGACCCTTGGGGCGCAAGGCGAGGTGATGTTTGCCCCTATTGCCCTTCCTATGTCCGTTCGCGGCGGTTGCCAGGTGGTTCCCCCACTCCGTCTCGGCTTCGCCGAGCCACCTCTCCCCCTCCGGAGGGAGAGGAAAGTGTGGCGCGCCCCGATCTCAGGGGCGCGCCGGGCGCAGGGAGATACGCCCTATTTCTTGATCACGGCGTTGGCCTTGGCAGCCGCTTCCTTCAAGCCTGCCTCGGGGTCGCCGCCGAGATAGATCTTCTGCATGGCATCCGAGGTGATCTGGGCGACTTCTTCCCAGCCGGGGATGACCGGCGCAAAGCGGGCGTCGGGCAGCAGCGCGGTGAACGCTGCCAGATCGGCATTGTTGACGTAATAGTCCATCTTGGCTTCTTCCTTGTTCACCGGCAGGAAGCCTTCCCCTTGCGTGAACTTGGCGCGCTGTTCGGTGGTGAACAGGAAGTCGAGCAGCTTCCAGGCCTCATCCTTGTTCTTGGAATTCTTGAACATGATGATGGAATCGGTGACGCCGTACGTGCCGCGCGCGCCGGTCGGTCCGGCGGGGATAGCGGCCACGCCGTATTTCAGGTTCGGCGCCTCGTCCTTGATCTGGTTGGACAGGAAGGGCGCGGTGATCATCATGCCGACCTTGCCCTGCTTGAACAGGTTCTGGACGTCCTCGCGGTTGTTGGAGGTGACGCCGGGTTCCGTCAGGCCTTCGTCGATCATCGACTTGTAAAGCTTGGCGGCTTCGAGCGCGCCCGGCGTGCCGAGGCCCGACGTGCCGTCCTTGTTGAGGATCTCGGTGCCTTGCGACCACATCGCATAATAGTAATAGACGTCGGTCTCGATCTCCTTGCCCTGCAGGCCGAAGCCGAAGGATCCGGTGCCCAGTGCCTTGATCTTGCGCGCATCCTCCTGCAACTCGGTCCAGGTTGCCGGCGGGTTGGCGATTCCGGCCTTCTCGAACAATTCCTTGTTGTAGTACATGGCGCGCGCCGAGGCCGCGATCGGCAGGCCGTAGGTCTTGCCCTCCATGATCGAGGGCGACAGGAAGGTGTCGATGAAGCGGTCCTTGAACTCCGGCTTGATATAGCCGTCGAGCGGCTCGGCGACATCCTGCTGGACGAAATCGATCAGCCAGCGGGTGCCGATGATCGACAGGTCGGCATTGGTGCCGGCCGTGATGTCGGTGGTCAGCTTCTGCAGCAGCACGTCCCACGGCACAACTTCGAACTTGACGGTGATACCCGGATTGGCTGCCTCGAATTCCTTTTTCACCGCTTCGAAATACGGGCCGGTCTTGGCGCTGTATTCGGCGACGGTTACGCGCACCTCGCCCGCATCTGCCTGCGCGGCCAGGGCGAGCAGGCTCATTCCGGCCATCAGGCCGACAGTCCATTTTGCAAGCTTCATTCGATCTCTCCCATTGATTGGCGCCTGGGCTATTGCGGCTTTCAGGCGGCCAAGGCTTTATGTGACTTTCCTACATTATCCTTCATTTCACCCCGTGCAAGCGGATTATCCTGTTGCTTAATTACATTTCTTAAAATAGCGTTTTCCGACTATCGTGGATCCCAGGAGGCGCGCAGCGTGGTTTCAACGGCCGAATTCGCAGGCAAGACCGTGCTGGTGACCGGCGCCGGCGGCGGCCTGGGCTCGGCCATCGTGGCGCTGCTGACCGAACGTGGCGCGCGGGTCGTCGGCTGCGACCAGTCGGAAGACGCGTTGCGCAGCCCGCACCTCGCGTCGCGTCACGTCTTCGACCTCCTCGACCCGCCTTCCATCGAGGCGGCGATACCAGCGATCCTCGAGAAAGATGGCGTTCCCGACATGCTGATCAACAATGCCGGCTGGACGCGCGCAGAGACGCTTGCCGCATTGACACCCGATAAGATTGAGCACGAGCTCGACCTCAATCTGACCGGGGTGATGCTGTTCGCCGATCCACTGATCAAGGCGATGGCCGCGCGCGGTTCGGGCAGCGTCGTCTTCATCTCTTCCGTCAACGCCATCGCCCATTTCGGCAACCCGGCCTATGCCGCAGCCAAGGCCGGCATCAATGCCTATGCGAAATCGGTCGCGGTGGAGCTCGGCCGCAGCGGCCTGCGCGCAAATGTCGTCTGCCCCGGCTCGATCCGCACTGCCGCCTGGGACCATCGCCTGGCCAAGAACCCGGATGTTCTCGGCAAGCTCAAGCGGCTCTATCCGCTCGGCCGCATCGTCGACGCCATGGAAGTGGCCGAAGCGGTGGCTTTCCTTGTTTCGGATCGCGCATCGGGGATAACCGGCGCGGTGGTGCCGGTCGACGCCGGACTGACCGCCGGCTTCCTGCCCTTCATCGACGACATATTGGGAGCCTGACCATGACCGATGTCGAGTTCCGCGACCTGTCGAAATCCTTCGGACGCCATAAGATCCTCGAAAACATCAGCCTCGACATCAAGAGCGGCGAGTTCGTCGTGCTGGTCGGCCCTTCCGGCTGCGGCAAGTCGACCTTGCTGCGCATGCTTGCCGGGCTGGAGCCGATCACCTCAGGCGACCTCTTGATCGGCGGCGTGCGCGCCAACGATTTGCCGCCACAGCAGCGCAATATTGCGATGGTCTTTCAGTCCTATGCGCTGTTTCCGCATCTGAGAGCTGCCGACAACATCGGCTTTGGCCCAAAGATCCGCGGCGAAAGCCGCACGGCAATCGACGACAAGGTGAAAAAGGCCTCCGGCGTCCTCAACCTGTTCTCCTATCTCGACCGCTATCCCCGGGAACTGTCGGGCGGCCAGCGCCAGCGCGTCGCCATGGGCCGCGCCATCGTGCGCGAACCCTCGGTGTTCCTGTTCGACGAGCCGCTCAGCAATCTCGACGCGCAATTGCGCGTGCAGATGCGCACCGAGATCAAGGCGCTGCACCAGCGGCTGAAATCGACCATCGTCTATGTCACCCACGACCAGATCGAGGCCATGACCATGGCCGACCGCATCGTGGTGATGGACCGCGGCAAGATCCAGCAGGTCGGCGCACCGCTGGAACTCTACGACCGTCCCGCCAACAAATTCGTCGCCTCCTTTATCGGCTCGCCGTCGATGAGTTTTGTCTCCGGCGCCCTGAAGACGACGCCCGAGAAAAGCTGGTTCGAATCGGCCGGGGGCGGACGTCTGGCACTTGCCGGCAAGACGGTGCCGGCTGGCAGCACGGTCGAGGCCGGCATACGGCCCGAACACTTCGTCATCGGCGAGGCTGTCGACGCGATGGCGATCAAGGTCGATGTCGTCGAGCCGACCGGCTCGGAAACCCATGTCTATGGCGTCATCGGCGCTGACACGGTGTGCGCCGTGTTCCGCGATCGGATACAGGTCAAGCCGGGTGAAATGCTGCCGGTCTCGGTCGCGCCTGCAAACATCCATCTGTTCGACACGGCGACAGGCCTGCCGCTATGAGAGCGCCGGCATGAAAACGAAAACACCACGATGAAGACGACAACCCAGAAATGAAAACGCCGGCCGACATCATCACGCGCCTGCAGCTGATGTCGCAGGACGGCACCAAATCGGACCGCCGCCTGGCCGGCCTCGTGCTGACCGATCTCGACTTCGCCTCCAAGGCGGCAATCTCGGAAATTGCCGCGCGCGTCGGCGTCAGCGAGCCGACGGTCACCCGTTTCTGCCGCAATCTCGGCTGCGAGGGTCTGCGCGATTTCAAATTCTACCTGGCGCAGGCGATTGCCATTGGCGGCCAGTATCTGTCGCCCGAACCGCTGAACCGCGACGCGCGCGAGCAGCGCATTGCGTCGGCCATCACCGAAGCGGCAATCGCCGCCATCCAGCGCGCCAGCGAAAACCTCGACATGAAGACGCTGGTGGGCGTGGCCGCGCGCATCGTCAGTTCGGGCAATGTGCTGTGCATCGGCTCCGGCGGCATTTCCTCGATGATGGCGACCGAGATGCAGAACCGGCTGTTTCGGCTCGGCGTGCCGGTGCTGGCGCAGATCGACGGGCAATTGCAGCGCATGTATGCCGCGGTCGCCACATCGGAGACGACGTTGATCGCGTTCTCGGTGTCCGGCTATGCGCGCTCGGTGATCGACGCCGTTCAGGTGGCCCAGCAATATGGCGCCACCACCATCGCCGTAACCCCGCCGGAATCAGCGCTGGCCAAGGCCGCCGATACCGTCATCCAGTTCCAGTCGCTGGAAGACGGCAACATCTACAAGCCGACCTCTTCGCGCTACGCGCTGCTGTCGATCGTCGACATGATCGTCACCTCCGTGGCCGAAACGCGCGGACCCAGGGTTCTCGAAAACCTGCGCCGCATCAAGCAGAGCGTGAACACGCTGAAGGTCGATGATCCCAAATTGCCGCTGGGGGATTGAGAGTGGGGCGGAAGCTGCCAATCTCCCCCCTCGTGGGGGAGATGTCCGGCAGGACAGAGGGGGGCGCTGTTCCGCCGACAGATCAAGGGGCTGCATGCCGCAACGCTGGATCTTCGATCAGCCGCTGAGCGCCCCGATACGCTGCGCCAGCACCGCCGGATCACCCCCGACACGCACCGTCTTCAGCCGCGCCGTGCCGCCTGCAATGACCGACACGACCGATGCCGGAACGCCCAGCGCCTTGGCCACCAGCCGTTCCAGCGCCGCATTGGCCGCGCCATTCTCCGGCACGGCGCGCACGCGCGCCTTCAAATGGCTGCGCCCGTCGGCCGATGTTTCGGCGCCTCCGAGCCTGTCCACCGAACACTTCGGTGTCAGCCGGATAAACAGGTCGATGCCGTCGACGCGCAAGCGGAATGGCGCGCTCATGCCATCGTCAGGCTCACAGGACCAGCGGCGCTATCGTGGTGAGAATGAGCTGCCTGAGAAAGAACAGGAGCAGAAGCAGGATGATCGGCGAAATGTCGACGCCGCCGAGGTCGGGCATGAACCGACGGATCGGCCGCAGCGCCGGCTCGGTCAGCCGGTAGAGCATGTTGCCGATGCTGCCGACAAACTGATTGCGCGAGTTGACGACGTTGAACGCATAGAGCCAGGAAAAGATCGCCGAGGCGATGATGACCCACCAGTACAGGTCCAGCGCCATGACGATTGTTTGAATGAGGGCGAGCATGCCGGTCTCCGATTGTTGCCGACATGTAGCCATTGCGCGCGAAACCGGCAAGGGCCGGTCGCCTGCAAGCACCGGGCACAAGGGATTTCCGCAAAACCCCGCCTTGACAGGAAACCGCAGCCTTCGATAAATGCGCCATCCGCTGGACGGGGCTGTAGCTCAGCTGGGAGAGCGCGTCGTTCGCAATGACGAGGTCAGGAGTTCGATCCTCCTCAGCTCCACCAGCGGAATTTTCCTGCCTGTCGACACATCTAAGTTCCGAGACGTCTCGTCAAAGCCCCGCCTTCGCTGCGAGATAGGGCGCCAGGGCAAGCGAGTAGCTGGCGGTCAGATGATGACTGTCCCGCCAGACGATGATGTTGCCGACAACTGCCGGGCATAGTTGCGGCCCGCAAATGGCATCGAGCATATCGATGGCGCGCACATTTTTCTGTCCTTCCGCGGCCAGCGCCAACACGTTGCTCCGCTCAATATCGCTCAGTTTGGTGACGCATTTCGTTGGGGTCGAACTCAGGCATTCGCCCGGGTCGAATTTCATATAGGGCGTGTTGCGGATGGCAACGATTTGCGAGCCGGCGTCCGTCAGCCCGCCCCAGAGACTTCGCAGCCCCTCGATCATCACGTCTTGCTGAACCGCTCCGTAATTGGACTGGCTGGTGAAGATCAGATCCGGTTTCAGCTTTAGGATCTCGGCCAGCACCTTTTCGTGCCACTGCGCGCATAAGACGTTGGGTTTGCCATCCGCCGTGATGGCCACGCGGGTGAATGGGCAGGCGGATTTTGTAAAGGTAACCAGTTTGAAGTTGCGGTCCTTTGCGATCTTGTCCAGTGCCGGCACCCACTGGGCTGCATGAGAATCTCCCACCAGAACCATTGTTTTCGCACCCGTGGGATCGCCTAGAGAGCATCGTTTGGGCTCCGAGCTTTCCTCCTGGTGGCACTTCCTTGCATACACGACCGGCACGTCCCGCCTCAGCCGGGCCAGTGGCGGCAGAAGGTTCACACCGTCCGGAACCACGGCGCCGGAGACGAGAGCGGCGGGCCCAGGGTAGGAAGGCGTGCCGATCAGCGCGGTGTCGATGCGTTCGGTCTTCAGAAAGAGCAGCAGGCTTCCGGATGCGGCCACGCATGTGAGAACTGCCGCGGTGCCGTATCCCAGCGGCTTCCGCCAGGCGCCGCCCCGAGCTTGCCGGTAGCGCTGCTCAACATATCGATAGGACAGATCCGATAGAAACAGGGTCGCCGCAATCAGGCCGAAACCGCCGGCAAGGGTCAGCGAATGACCCTGCGCCTGGGAGATGGTGATCAGCGGCCAATGCCATAGATAGACCGAGTAGGAGCGATCGCCGATGAAACGAAGTGGCAACGAATCGAGCCCACGAAACCGGCCGACTTCAACCTCGCCAGCCAGGATGACCAGCACTGTGGCCAAGGTCGGCAACAACGCACTGACGCCGGGAAATGGAGTTGCAGCGGAAAACAGCAAGGCGGACGCAACGATGCCCAGGATGCCGGCGATCGCCAGCCACTGTCTAGTGAGTGCCGCCAGTCGAAACTGGTGTTCGGTCAGCACCAGCAGACCACCCAGCGCCAATTCCCACAGGCGGGTATGGCTGACGAAATAGGCCTGGGCCGGATCCGTCGCCGTCAAAACGACAGAGGCAACAAGTGATGCCGCGAAAATGAGCGACAACGCCCCGATCAAGCAGGCCCTCAGCGGAAGGTCACGGCGGCGCGCCAGCCAGATCACGCCGATCATCACCAACGGCCAGGCGATGTAGAACTGCTCTTCGATGGAAAGCGACCAGTAGTGTTGCACCGGGCTCGGCAAGGTGTCGGCCTCGAGATAGCTGACCGCAATCGAGGCCAGCCGCCAGTTCTCGACATAAAGAGCGCTCGCCACGATCTGGTTGCCCATTTCCTCCCAGCGCGCCTTTGAGATGAAAAGCAGCGTGCCCAGCAATGCCACCAGCAGCACCAGGGTTGCTGCCGGCAACAACCGTCGCACCCGTCGCGAGTAGAATTCGATCAGTGAAATCCGGCCGCCGCGCAGCGCCATCTGCGCCAGCAGGCCCGTGATCAGATAGCCAGAGATGACGAAAAAGACGTCGACGCCGACATATCCGCCAGGCAGCACATCCGGCCATATGTGATAGACCACGACAAGCGCGACCGCCAAGCCGCGCAGCCCCTGTATTTCGGGTCGAAACCGACGGTTCTGATCGATTGTCACCGGATATCCCCAACAGTCTCAGCCGGCCTGGATCAACCGGCAGTCCGCGCCACGATCTTCATAAGGGCAGAGTGCCGTGAGGCAAGAGCCGATCGCAGCAGTTCATTCCCTTTCCGTCTCCAGTCCGCTCACCAGCGTGTCGACGAAACCCAGCAGCTCACTTTCGAGGTCGGTGGACGCCAGGCCAATGAAACGGTCTTCGAGCGAGATGGCGACGATCCCATGCACGGCGGAGAACAGCGTGCGCGCGCGGGCCAAAAGCTCCGGCGTTGCCGCCGCCGGGAGCAGCTGGGCCAGCGGCTCAACCAGATGCTGGACCAGCACCGCATGTTCGGCCAGATGCCATTCGGGCACCGCCACGCCTGGCGCCATACGGTGCTCGAACAGCGCCTTCCACGCCATGCGGTTGTCGCGGGCGAAGCCGAGATAGGCCTTGGCCAGCGCCTTCAGCCTTGCCCTAGGCTCGGCGACGCCGGTCGCCTCTTGCTGCAGGGCCGCCCCCAGCCTGGCCAGTGTGATCGAATTGACGTGCAGGATGAGCTCGTCCAGGTCGGCGAAGGCGGTGTAGAGCGCGCCCAGCGCGCAGCCGGCATCGGCCGTGATGTCGCGCGCACGCAGACCGGCGAGCCCCGAGGACTGGATGCGCGCTTGCGCGGCCTCGATCAGCCTGCCTTTGAGGTCCTCGCGTTTGGCGTCCCGTTTTGCGGTCATTAACCTTCTCTTATGCGCAATCATGAACACCGTTCATTTTCTCCTTGAACGCCGTTCACAATGTGCTACTTTGCCTCATGAACAACGTTCATAGAGGAGAAACGGAAATGTTGAAACAGTTTTTTGCTCTCGTTCGCGGCCGAAGCTACGAAGCCGCCGAGGCGGTCGTCGACCGCAACGCGCTGATAATCCTGCGCCAGCAGATCCGCGATTGCGCCGACGCTATCGCGGCCGCCCGCCGGGCGGTTGCAATTGCCATCGCCCAGAACGAACAGGAAGTCGCGCAGTACAAGAAGCTTGTCCTCCGCATCGACGATTTGGAGAAGCGCACGATCGCCGCGATCGAGCAGGGACAGAATGAACTGGCCCGCGAAGCCGCCGAAACCATCGCCATGCTGGAAGCCGAACGCGACGCCTCCGCCGAGGCGCAGAAAAGCTTCGGCACCGAGATTGAGCGTCTCAAGCGGATTATCCGCGTCTCCGAAATGCGCCTGCGCGAATTGCAGCGCGGCCAGCGCATCGTTGCCGCGGTCGACTCGACCCAGCGCCTGCGAGAAAGCGCGCCCGGCTCCAGCCTGTCGGCGCTCAGGGACGCCGAGGAGACGCTGCTGCGCCTGCGCACCAGGCAAAAGCAGATCGACGCCACCGCGGCCGCCATGGCCGAGATGGAACAGTCGGGCGATCCTGCCGCGGTCTCAGAAAAGCTTGCGGCCGCCGGCTGCGGCGCGCCGCTGAGAAGCAGCGCCGACGCCGTGCTCGAACGGCTCACGAAGACCATGACCAAGCCGGCCTGATCGTACCCGGCCTGATTGTTATCCAGTCTGATTGTATCCGGCCTGATTGTATCCAGCCTGAAACAGACCCACGCCCAACCAACCTAACCTTGAAACGAAAGGACCATATCGATGACCCCGAACACCTATTCCCCCAAGGACTCAAGCGCCTGGAAGACCTTCACCATGGCCAGTTTCGCCGTTGCCGCCACGATGATGGCCGGCGGCATCTACTTCATGGAGGCGAGCTTCGCCGCCAAGGGGTTTTATGCGATGGCCGCCATCATGCTCGTGCACACCTCGATCACCATCACCAAGACGCTGCGCGACTCGGAAGAGGCAAGCCGCTTCATCAACCGGCTGGAAGACGCCAAGGCCGAGAAGTTGCTGATGGAAGTCAGCCGCAGTAACGAAGTGTAACCGGGTTCCCGCTAAACAAGGCTCAACGCGCAAGACCGCTGATCAATCCAGCCAGGATTTTAATCGGTCTTGCCCAATGGAAGTCGCCGCTATGGAAATCGCCCCGATCAATCGTCCGACAGCTCATCTGATGACATCCAGGCGCTTTGCGCCCTTGTTCTGGACGCAGTTCCTGTCCGCCTTCAACGATAATTTCCTCAAGAACACGCTGGTGTTCCTTATTCTGTTCACGCTGGCGGCGGACCAGGCGGCATCACTTGTCACCTTGGCGGGCGCCGTCTTCATGGCCCCCTTCCTGCTCCTGTCGGCGCTCGGCGGCGAGCTCGCCGACCGCTTCGACAAGGCTCTCATAGCCAAGCGTCTGAAATTCGCCGAGATCGCCGCGGCGGGTGTCTCCGTCGTCGGCATCGCCCTGTCGTCCATTCCCGTGCTGATGACGGCGCTGTTGATGTTCGGCGTTATCTCGGCGCTGTTCGGACCGATCAAATACGGCATCCTGCCCGATCACCTCGAACGCAAGGAACTGCCCAAGGCCAACGCCTGGATCGAGTCAGCTACGTTTGCCGCGATTCTCGGCGGCACCATAGCCGGCGGCGTCGTTTCCGCCGATGGCATCGGCGTCGCGGTGTTCGGACCGATCATGATGGCGCTCGCCGTCGGTTGCTGGCTCGTCAGCCGCTACATCCCGTCGACCGGTTCGGCGGCGCCCGACCTTGTCATCGACAAGAACATCTTCCGCTCGACCTGGCGCCAGGTCGCCGAATTGCGCACCGACACGCGCATCTGGCGCGCCGGCCTGATGACGTCGTGGTTTTGGCTGATCGGCGCCATCGTGCTCTCGCTCCTGCCGGTGCTGATCAAGGATTCGCTCGGCGGCAACGAAATGGCCGTCACCGTCTACCTCGCCGTGTTCGCCGTCTCGATCGCCATCGGTTCGGCCATCGCCGCCTGGATGTCGCAGGGCCGCATCGTGCTGTTGCCGGCACCGGTCGGCACGGCGCTGCTCGCCCTGTTCGGCCTGCATCTCGCCTGGACCATCTCCGGCATGACGCCGTCGCCCCAGGCGGAAACCCTTGGCGCATTCTTCGCCGGCCCAAACACGGTCCGCGTCGCCATCGACCTCGCCGGCATGGCCATTGCAGCCGCTTTCCTGGTGGTGCCGACCTTCGCCGCCGTGCAGGCCTGGTCGCCCGAAGCGCGGCGCGCCCGGGTTGTCGCCGCCGTCAGTATCGTCAATGCCGGCTTCATGACTGGCGGCGGCATCATCATGGCCCTGATCCAGACAAAGGTCTCGACCGGCGGCATCCTGTTCGGCCTCGCCGCGGCCAATGCGATTGCCGCCTGGCTGATGCTGAAATATTTGCCGACGAACCCCTTCCGTGACTTCGTCTCCATCCTGTTCCGCGCTTTCCTGCGCCTCGAAGTCGAGGGCATGGAAAACCTCAAGGCGGCCGGCAAGGCACCGATCCTGGCGCTCAACCATGTCAGCTTTCTCGACGGTCCGCTCGCCTTGACGCTGACCGATGAGGAGCCGGTCTTCGCCATCGACTACACCATTGCCCAGGCTTGGTGGATGAAGCCGTTCATGAAACTTGCCCGCGCTTTGCCGCTCAACCCGGCCAAGCCGATGTCGACCCGCACGCTGATCAAGATCGTGCAGGGCGGCGATCCGCTGGTGATCTTCCCGGAGGGACGCATCACGGTGACCGGCGGCCTGATGAAGGTCTATGACGGCGCCGCCATGGTTGCCGACAAGACCGGCTCGATGGTTGTGCCGGTGCGCATCGACGGGCTGGAGAAGACCTACTTCTCGCGGTTGAGCTCGCAGCATGTGCGCCGCCGCCTGTTCCCGAAGGTCAAGGTGACCATTCTGGAACCGGTCAAGCTCGAGGTGCCGCAAGAGCTGAAGGGCCGCAAGCGCCGCGCCGCGGCGGGTTCCGCGCTCTACCAGGTGATGTCGGATCTCGTTTTCCGCACCCAGGACATCGACAAGACCGTACTGGAAAAGATCATCGAGACGGCGAACGAACGCGGCATGAAACAGCTCGCAGTTCAGGATCCGGTCACCGGTTCTCTCAGCTACAGCAAGCTGCTCACGGCTGCCGCCGTGCTTGGTGAGAAGTTCCAGAACCTTTATGCCGACCAGCAGACGCTGGGCATCATGCTGCCCAACGCCAACGGCTCTTGCGCGACGCTGCTCGGCGTCATGTCCGCCGGCAAGGTTCCGGCGATGATGAACTTCACCGCAGGTGCTGCCAATATTCTGTCCGCCTGCAAGGCCGCCGAAGTCCGCACCGTGCTGACGTCCCGCGCGTTCGTCGAACAGGCAAAGCTCGGCGCCGTGGTCGAGGAACTCGGTCGCTCGGTCGACATCGTGTGGCTCGACGATCTCAGAAAGACCATCAGTCTCAAGGATAAGCTGCTCGGCTTGCTGCGCAAGTCGACGCCGCGCGCGAAACGCAAGCCCGGCGATGCGGCGGTGATCTTGTTCACCTCGGGTTCGGAAGGCACGCCGAAGGGCGTCGTTCTGACCCACCGCAACATCCTGGCCAACGCCGCCCAGGCGGCGTCGCGTATCGACTTCCATTCGGGCGACAAGGTGTTCAACGTGCTGCCGATCTTCCACTCCTTCGGCATGACCGCGGGCACGGTGCTGCCGTTGATCTCCGGCGTGCCGGTCTATTTCTACCCCTCGCCGCTGCACTACCGCCTCGTGCCGGAACTGATCTACGGCTCGAACGCGACGATCATCTTCGGCACCGACACCTTCCTCTCCGGCTATGCCCGCACCGCGCACCCCTACGACTTCCGCTCGATACGCTATTGTTTTGCCGGCGCAGAGCCGGTCAAGACAGCGACGCGCATGACCTATATGGAGAAGTTCGGCCTACGCATCCTCGAGGGCTACGGCGTCACCGAGACGGCGCCGGTGATCTCCATCAACACGCCGATGTACAATCGCTCCGGAACCGTCGGCAAGATCATGCCCGGCATGGAATACCGCCTCGATCCGGTCCCCGGCGTCGACGAAGGCGGCCGGCTGTTCGTGCGCGGCCCCAATGTCATGGCCGGTTATCTCCGGGCCGAGAAGCCCGGCGTGCTCGAACCGCTGGAGGACGGCTGGCATGACACGGGCGACGTCGTCGCTATCGACGAAGGCGGCTTCATCACCATTCGCGGCCGCGCCAAGCGCTTCGCCAAGATCGGCGGCGAGATGATCTCGCTCGCCGCTGTCGAAGCGCTGGCCGGCGAATTGTGGAAGGGCTCGCTGTCGGCGGTCGCCACGGTGCCCGACGCGCGCAAGGGCGAAAAGCTGATCCTCATCACTGAGGCATCCGGCGCCACACGAGCGGAATTCCTCGCCTACGCCAAGGCCAACGGCGCCATGGACCTGATGGTCCCGGCCGAAGTGCGGGTGGTCTCAAAGGTACCGGTCCTTGGCTCCGGCAAGCTCGACTTCGCCGCCGTGACAAAAATGGTGCGCGACGAAGAGGCCTTGAAGACCAAGGCCGCCTGACCCGGCTACGGCAACGGGCCGACGCAAGAGCCGGCCCGTTCAGTATGATCAACCCTTCGCCTGCCGCTGCGAAATCAGCATCGCCATGCGCTGGACTGCCCGCAGCTCCATTTCCACGCCCGGCGATGAGGCAAGCGTCGGCATGTTGAGCGCCACCACGGTCAGCGGATCGAGCGTCGCCAGCAGTACATGGG
Organism: Mesorhizobium sp. M0029; assembly: GCF_040323735.1. Taxonomy (NCBI): domain Bacteria; kingdom Pseudomonadati; phylum Pseudomonadota; class Alphaproteobacteria; order Hyphomicrobiales; family Phyllobacteriaceae; genus Mesorhizobium; species Mesorhizobium sp. M0029. Next base: position 59,632 of record NZ_JAMYVF010000025.1, on the reverse strand, counting down.
TCGCCTCATATTTCTCGAACAGCCATGCCAACTGCTCGCGTATGTTCTCGTCCACGGGTGAATCCGGCTGGACATCGGCGAGCGAGCGCACGGGCTCCTGCTCCAGTGTCCGGGCCAGCACCTTGAGGTCGAAATCACCGAGGTCGGCTGCCGGCAGGATAAGCGCACCGTCGACTAGGATATGGCTCTGCAGGCCGCGCAGGAAGCGCGCCGAATCGGTGAGATCACCCTCGGCCATATGCTTCAGCAACGAGTCGCGGCGCTTCTCGGCGGTGAGGCTGACGCTGTCATTGTAGATGACTGCCAGCAGCGTTGCGGAAAGTACGATAACCACGCCCTGCACACTGCCGCGCCAGCCGAGATCGTCGATGCCGCCCAGCGCCAGCCCGGCAAACACCGAGCTCAGCGCAATGACGGCAAAGGCGCCGATCGTGTCGCGATGGCCGAGGCTTGCCCGTCCAAGGCCGATCGTCAGCCAGCACAGGAACAGGATGGCGATGCCGCCAAGCCGAACCGGCACTTCGAACAGGCCGGGCCGGTAGTCGGTGACCATGAACGGAATGATCAACAGCAGCGACAGCGCCATGCGCTCGACCGTGCGGTTTTCGGCCGCCGACAGGCTGTCGCGATCGCGCGTCATCACCAGCCAGCCGATGGCGAGAAAACCTCCGAACTGGAAGGCAAGTAGTACCGCCATCCGCCATGGCTCGGCAAAGCGTTCCGAGATCGGCGCCAGCAGTAGCAACAGCAGGGCGCCGCCGGCGGCAAAGAACTTTAGCGCAAACGGCGCATGCCGGCGCAACAGCCCCTCGGTCAGCAGCAGTGCGGCCAGCGGCAGCAGGCCCGCCGCCGCGATGGTGACGAAGCGGAAGAGTGCGAGGCCGGTAGTCCAGTCGAGGATTCGGCAGGCGAGCAGCACCGCCAGCACCCGCAAACCGAACAGAAAACGCCGCGACAGCGGATCGCCGGTGTCGCGCCCGCCGACGACCGATATCACGATCAGCAGCCCGAACAGCGCCGCCAGCGAGGTGATGGTGTCGGCCACGAGCGTGCCGTCGAGGTTCATCGGTCAGCGCCCATCAGCTCACACCCAGGCATCATCACGGATGAAGCCATCAGCGTGTCCATGGTCTCAGCACATTCCATTGGCGGCTGCTATCCGCCCAGTGTACCACCGGCAAAACCAGCCGCTGCAGCGTGGCCGCCGCACCTGCTACCGCAAGGGCGGCAAGCGAGCCGCGCGGAACCGCGTCGGCGAGATAGGTGCGCGCCGACTGAAAGCTCATCTGTCCGATCTGCAGCACATCATCGCCGCGCGTGTAGTCGAGCTCTTTGTGGCAGAACTCGTTAAAGGTCTCGACGCGGTGCTTGGCCGCCTCGTCGAAGGTCTTCTTCAGATCGTCCGAGCCGCCCGTATAGGCGTTGGTGATGACGAAGCGCTCTTCGTCGAAACCAGCTTCGGGGCCGACACCGAAGACATGGCGATGGCGCGCCATGATCTGCCGCGCCAGAAGCACATGGGTAAGCGAGCGGCGCGCGCCGGCATGCGGTCCTGGGAACACATTGCTGAACGCCTCCGCGACCATGCCGACGACAGCGGGTACCTGGGTGACATTGGAAATCCAGATCGGCCGCAGTTGATTGCGCAAAAACATCAGGAAGCAGGTCAGGCCGTAGAGGATCCAGCTCAGCCCGCGGCTGCGCTCGTCGGGATCGATCATGACCAGACCGAGGTGCAAGACTTCATAGGGCTTGCCGGCGAGCGATATCTCCATCAGCGCCAGCGAGTTGAAGGCGATCGGCTGCCGGTCGCTGCGCCGGTAGACAATGGTGATGATGGAATGTTCCAGCCGGCTGCGGTCGCCGGAAAACACGCCATAGGTCAGGCTGCCGAACTTCAGTGTCTTGGACGCTACCAGCCGCAGATCGCTGCTCAGCTGCTCCAGTTCGGCAGCCTTCATCCAGCGCCCGGGCCGCTCCACGACGCGCGTCTCGTAGTCGGCGGATACGCGCATGCGCACATCCATGAACCGACCCGGCAGCAGCTGCAGAACCGCCTTGAGCACTATTTTTCCCCTTGGCAAGAACTCCGACCGTATAGTGGCCGCCGTCCACCTAAGACGCGGTAAACCCGAGACGGCAGTTCTTGGTTGTACTCAACAAAGTAAAAGAACAGCTGCCAGCCAGTGCGGGCTCAGCTTTCCGCAGCAACCAGATGGCCGCCGCCGACATCGTTCAGCGCCAGCTTCAGCGGCGCCTCCCCGATCCTGCGGGTGGCGCTCGGGATTTCCTGGTCGAGGCGCGCGAAGCGCGTTCTGCGCTGCGCCGGATCGGGCACCGGCACGGCGTCGATCAGCCGCCTGGTGTAGGGATGGCGCGGGTTGGAAAACACCTGGTCGCGCGTGCCCATCTCGACGATCTGGCCGAGATACATGACGGCAACGCGGTCGGAAATGTTCTCGACCACCGCCATGTCGTGCGAGATGAAGAGATAGGCGACGCCGAATTCGCGCTGCAATTCCTTCAGCAAATCGAGCACACGCGCCTGCACCGAGACGTCGAGCGCGGAGACGCTTTCGTCAGCGATGATCAGTTTTGGTCGTAGCGCCAGCGCTCGGGCGATGCAGACGCGCTGGCGCTGGCCACCGGAGAATTCGTGCGGGTAAAGCTCCATCTGGTCGGCCGACAGGCCGACGCGCTCGAACAGCGCCCCCACCCGTTCGCGGCGCTCGTCCTTGGAGGCGATGCCATGGATCACCAGCGGCTCGGCGACGAGCTCGCCGACGCGCATGCGCGGATCGAGCGAAGCGAAGGGATCCTGGAAAATCATCTGGACGTCACGGCGCACCGCCTTGCGCTCGTCGCGGCCAAGACCGGAGAGATTGCGCCCGCCAATGACGATGTCGCCGCTATACGGCGCCAGTCCGGCCAGCGCCTTGGCGGTCGTCGACTTGCCGCAGCCGGATTCGCCGACCAGAGCAAGCGTTTCGTTGGGCGCGATCGAGAAGCTGACGCCCTCGACGGCGTGGACGCGGCGGGTGACCCGGCCAAAGATGCCGCCACGCAGATCGAAGCGGACATGCAGGTCGTTGACCTCGGCGACATTGGCCGGTTTCAAGACGTCAATCGCATCCCTGGATTTCTGTCGACCGACACCACTGCCGATGCGCGGCACGGCAGCCAGCAGTTCGCGCGTATAGTCGGCCTGCGGGCGGGCAAAAATATCCGATGTCGTGCCTTCTTCGACCATGCGGCCGTCGCGCATGACGATGACCCGGTCGGCCATTTCGGCAACCACGCCCATATCGTGGGTGATCAGGATGACGCTGGTGCCATGCTGGCGCTGCAGGTCGCGCAACAGCTCCAGCACTTCGCCTTGCACGGTGACGTCGAGCGCCGTCGTCGGCTCATCGGCGATCAGCACGTCGGGCTCGAGCGCCAGCGCCATGGCGATCATCACCCGCTGGCGCATGCCGCCGGAGAGTTCGTGCGGAAACTGCTTTAGCCGGCTTTCCGCCTCCGAAATGCGCACCGCCTTCAACGCCTCGATCGCGCGCTGGCGGGCTTGCGCCGACGACAGGCTGGTATGCGCTTCGATGGATTCGGTCAGTTGCCGGCCGATCGACAGCACCGGATTGAGCGAGGTCATCGGCTCCTGGAAGATCATGGCGATGCGGTCGCCGCGAATGCGCCGCATCTGGCGTTCGTCGAGGGTTGCTAGGTCGGTGTCGCCCCGATTCCCATCCCGAAGACGGATCATGCCTGACGATATGCGCGCCGCCGGCTGCGGCAAAAGCTGCATGATCGCCAGCGCGGTCATCGACTTGCCGGAGCCGGATTCGCCGGCAATGCAAAGCGTCTCACCGCGCGCCAGCGTCAGCGACAGGTTGGAGACTACATTGCGCTCGCCGTCCTCGCCGCGCACGCTGACGGAGAGGTTGGCGATGGAGAGGACGGGGGTGTCGGCGAGGGTCATTGTGGGTGGAGCCCTGCGACGGATTGGTTCCGTCGCACCATTCGCACAAACCTTGGCGCTGCCCCCCACCCGGACCTCCGGTCCGACCTCCCCACAAGGGGGAGGTAGGGTGGCAGCGCTTTACCCTCCCCCTTGTGGGGAGGGTCGCTGCGAAGCAGCGGGGTGGGGGTGCGGCGCCGACGTACCGTCATTCAAACACGCAACGCGGAAAATAGAACGACACCACCCAGTTCGGCATGTCGACGATCTCGCTGATGCGCAGGTCCCCGCACACCGAGGCCAGCATATAGGCCTCGACCGGATCGATCTGGTAACGCCCAGCGAGCAGATCGACCATCTGCGCCACCGCCTCCTTCGCGCCCGCCATCAGATCCGGCCCAATCCCCGTCGTCACCTCGTAACCCTTGGCGTCGAGATGGCGCGTCACCGGGCCCGGCGTGGTGAAGCGCGGCGTCTTCAGCCTGGCGTCCTTGACAAGGTCGAGCTTGAGCACGACGTCCATCGGGCTCTCGATCGCCGTGCCGCAGACCTCGCCATCGCCTTGTGCGGCGTGCGTATCGCCGACCGAGAACAGCGCGCCGGCCACCTCAACCGGCAGATAGAGCGTCGTGCCGGCAGCGAGATCGCGGATGTCGAGATTGCCGCCGACCCGCCGTGGCGGCACCACCGAGTGAAGCCCCATCTCAGCCGGCGCATTGCCGATGGTGCCGGCGAACGGCTTCAGTGGCACGCGCGCGTTTTTCCCGAACAGCGCCGGTTCGAGCGCGGCTGCATCGTATTTCCAGATGTTCAGCGCCGGTTCCGTGAAGTCGTCGGCGAGCAGGCCGAAACCGGGAATGTTCGCCGTCCAACCGAAGCCGGACGGTTTGAACATCTCGATCGTCACCCTGAGCGCGTCACCCGGCTCGGCGCCCTCGACGAAGATCGGCCCGGTCACCGGGTTGACCCCGGCGAAGTCGAGCTTGACGATTTCGGCGACCGTGCTGTCGGCGTTCAGCTGGCCGCCGGCGGCATCGAGGCACTGGAACTCGATGGTCGCGCCGGGCGCCACCCGCTCGGCCGGGATAAAGGAATTGTCCCAGCCGAAATGGTGATGGCGCCCATGGATGGTGTAGTCGCAGCTATTGCACATCTTTTACGTACACATTGTCATAGTTGATCGGGATATGGACCGGGTCGACATAGAGGTTGTCGGCGCCGCCCATTCGGGCGGATTTCATGGTGAAGCGCTGTTCGTTGAAGACCGGCGCCCAGGGCGCGTCTTCCATCACCTTGTCGTAGATGGCGCTCCACATCTTGTCGCGTTCGCCGGCCTTTGCCGGGTCGACCACAGAATCCGCCTCGGCCGCCTTGGCGTCGAGGTCCTTATTGCAGTACCACGACCAGTTCCAGCCGCCCGGCACCGCGCCGGCGCAGCCGAGGATCGGGCCGTAGAAATTCGACGGATCGGGGAAGTCGGCGATCCAGGCCATGCCGCCCGACCAGATCATCGGCGCGCCGGCCTTGTCACCGCCGGCGGCGATGACATTGGCCTGCGCCAGCGACTGGATGCTGGCCTTGATGCCGATGGCCGCCAGGTCCTGCTGGATCGCCTGGGCAATGCGCGGGTTGGGATCGGTGTTCATGGCGAACAGCTGCGTGTCGAAACCATCGGGATGACCGGCCTCGGCCAGCAGCGCCTTGGCCTTGGCTACGTCATAGGGATAACCTTTGTATTCCTTGTCGTAGCCCGGCATCGACGGCGGCAGCGGCTGGTTGGCCGGCACGGCGCGGCCGTTGATGATCTGGATGATGCGCGCCTTGTTGAGCGCCATGTTGACGGCCTGACGCACCTTCACATTGTCGAACGGCGCCATGGTAGTGTTCATGGTGACGTAGCCGGTGTGCAGCTGACCGCCTTCGACGACGCGCGCCTTCTGCTCGGGATCGGCCATCACCTCCTGGAATTTTGCCGGCGGAATGCCGTCGCCGGGCACATCGATCTCGCCCTTCTGCAAGCGCAGCAGCGCCACGATCGGTTCCTGGCCGATCTCGAAGGTGATCTTGTCGAGATGCGGCAGGCCCTTGTGCCAGTAATCCGCATTGCGCTCGAAGACGATGCGTTGGCCGAGTGTCCACTCGGCGAGCTTGAAGGCGCCGGTGCCCACCGGATGCTTGCCGAAATCGGCGCCATATTTCTCGACCTCTTCCTTCGGCACGACATGGGCGAAATTGATGGCCATGACATGCAGGAAGGTGGCGTCGGGCCGGGTCAGCTCGAACTTCACCGTGTAGGGATCGACGACGGTGACGCCGGAAAGGCCTTCGGCCTTGCCGGCGGCGACATCGTCATAGCCCTTGATCGAGCCGAAGAAGCCAGCGCCGGGGCTCTGCGTCTTCGGATTGGTGACGCGGTCAAGCGAATATTTCACGTCGTCGGCCGTCATCTCGCGGCCATTGTGGAATTTCACGCCATGGCGCAGCTTGAAGGTGAAGGTCTGGCCGTCGGGCGAAATCTCGTAGCTTTCGGCGAGGTCGGGCTTCAAATTGGTGGTGCCCGGCTCGTAATCCATCAGCCCATCGAACAGGCTCTTGATCATCGACCAGTTCTGCCAGTCATAGCCGATCGCCGGATCGAGGGTCGCAACATCGTCCTTGTAGGTGATGGTGATGGCGCCGCCTTGCTTGGCGTTGGGATCGACCGTGTCTTCGGCGCGGACGCTTGTCATGCCGAGCATGAGGGCCAAGGCGGATGCCGCGACTGTGGATGCGAGAAACTTTTTCATTGTTGTGTTCCCTTTCTCTGTTTCATTTTCATCTGAGCTTGATGCGGGGATCGATGAACGGCGCGATGATGTCGGCGAGCAGATTGCCGAGCACGATGGCGAAGGCCGACACCAGCGTGACGCCCATGATGATCGGAATGTCGACGCGCTGGATCGCCTGCCACGCCAGCTGACCGATGCCGGGCCAGCCGAACACGCTTTCGACGACGACGATGCCGCCCATGAAGATGCCGATGTCGATGCCGATCATGGCGATGACCGGCAGGATGGCATTCGGCAGTGCGTGGCGGAATATGATGGCGCTGCGCGCCAGGCCCTTGGCCCGCGCCGTGCGGACATAATCCTGGCGCAGGACGTCTATCATCGACGAGCGCATCATGCGCGCATACCAGCCGGCGCCGAGTACGCCCATGGTCAACGACGGCAGCACCAGATGGCGCCATGTGCCGTAGCCGCCGATCGGAAACCAGCTTAGCCGCACGGCAAAGACGTAGAGCAGCAACAGGCCAACCACGAATTGCGGCGCCGAGACGCCGACGAAGGAGGCGACCATCAGCGTCTGGTCGGTGGCGGTGCCGCGCTTGACGGCCGCGATCAGGCCCATCGAGAGCCCGATCAGCAATTCGCAAAGGATGGCGCCGACCATCAAAAGCAGGCTGGCCGGCAGCCGCGAGACGATGAGTTCGGTGACCTCCGAGCGCTGGATGTAGGAGCGGCCGAGATCGCCGCTGAGTAGCTTCGTCAGATAGTGCCAGTACTGGACCACGAAAGGCTGGTCGAGGCCGAGTTGCTGGCGGATGTTTTCCACCGTCTGCGGCGTGGCACTGCGGCCGGCGATCTGCCGCACCGGGTCGGCCGGCAAGAGGTAGAGCAGCGCAAAAGTGATCAGCGAGACGCCAAGCAGGATGAGCAGCGACTGGATCAGCCGGCGGCCGAGATAGGCGATCATGACCGGCCCCCCATTATTCCCGGCCCCTTTGCGTCGGATCGAGGATGTCGCGCAACGCGTCGCCGATCAGATTGAAGGCCAGCGCCAACGCGAGGATTGCGGCGCCGGGGAAGAACACCAGCCAGGGCGCGGCCTGGAAATAGGTCTGGTTCTCGAAAATGATGTTGCCCCACGACGCGGTCGGCGGCTGCACACCGATGCCGAGGAAGGAAAGCGTCGCCTCGAGCAGAACCGTGGTCGAGATGCCGAGCGTGCCCCAGACGATGATGGTCGGCAGCAGATGCGGCAGGATGTGGCGAAATAGGATGCGCGGCGCACTCGCCCCGATGCTGCGCTCGGCATCGATGAACTCGCGCTCGGCCAGCGATGAGGTCTCGGTGTAGATGACACGCGCCGTCTGCACCCAGTTGACCAGCGCGATGACCATGGCGACGATCCACAGACTCGGCTGAAACACTGCCGCCAGGCAGATGGCGAGCAGCAGCGCCGGGAACGCCATCATCAGATCGGTGAAGCGCATCAGCGCACTGCCGATCCAGCCGCGGAAATAGCCTGCGGTGACGCCCACCAAAGTGCCGATCAAAAGCGCCACGCCATTGGCGACGATGCCGATGATCAGCGAGGTGCGGGCGCCGTAGAGGATGCGGGTCAAGAGGTCACGTCCGAGCAGGTCGGTGCCGAGCCAATACTGGGCGCTGGGCGGCAGCGGCGAGCCCTCGATGGTCAGGCCGTCGAACATCTGCTCGTTGGGATCGTAGCCGGTCAGCCGGGGCGCCAGCACAGCGCCGGCGACAACAATGGCGACGATGACCAGCCCGAGCAGCGCCAGGCGGCGTTTGACCAGCCGACGCCAGACGCCGGCGCGCGGTTTTGCCGGCATGCGTACCGGGAGATCAGGCGCGATGGGACTGGTCATCGCCGCCTTCCTCATCCGTCATTGCCACGATCCTGCGCGCGGCATCCTCGACGCTGATCTGCCAGCTCATCGCCAGCGATCGCAGTTGTGCATAGGCACGCTCGTCATCGCTGCCTTTCGACAGCGCCGTCACCGCGCGCACAATGGTCTGGCGCTCGGCGACGCGCTGGCGCAGCGACGCTATCTCGCCGGCTAAATGCTTGCGTGCCTCGAAGCTCTGCCTTGCGATCAGCAATGCGCTGTACACACCGGCATTGCCGACCGGCTTCAGCAGCTGCGCATCGGCCTTGTGCGACAGCGCCCATTCGATACGCCCCGGCGCCTCGGAACCGATCAGCGCCACCAGCGGCATCGGCGCCTCGCCCGGCTTCCACGGGAATTGCTCGTCAAAGCCGAGATCGGCATCGAAGAAAACGAAATCGGCGGCGAGAGCTTCCGGCGGCAATTCCGGCCAGCAGTCGATCGTAGCCAGGCCGATGGCCGACAATTGCCTGGTGATGGCCTGCACCGTCGGATGCGGGCGATGCAGGATGAAAGCCCGCGCGCCGCCGAGATTGGGGATGCGCGTCCGGGTCATGACACCACCCTCAGGCGCGGACGGCCGAATGTCTTGGCGGGGTCGTAGCGCGACAGATAGGGATCCGGCGCGACCTCATCCTCCTGGCTGACGACCTCGAAGAAGCCATCGGCGATCCGGCCGATGATCACCGGCAGCGTCGCGTGCTGGGAGTGGGCGTCGATGGCGATCGGCCCGAGCCGGGTGGAGAAGCGTCGCTCGGCGAAGGCTTTGGAAAATTCCGCCGGGCCGGCATCAGTGTCGCGCGACAGCACGTCGGCCATCACCTGCACCGAGGCATAGGCGGAGGCCTCGAAGGACGAAGCGAAGGCAGCCGGCCGGGGCGCGAAATAGGGCCCGACCGACAGATGCCCTTTCCCTGTCTCGCCGATCGCCGGCAACTCGCCTTCGGTGAGGTTGCAGGAGATGACGGGGCAGTTTTCCGGCCTGAATGCCGCATCCTCATCGCCCAGCTCGCGGTAAGCCGCCAGGAAGGCGTAGGATGAGGTGCCGATCAGATTGTTGAGGATGAAGCTCGGCCGCGTCGCCCGGACCTCGGCGATCAGCCGCGACACGTCGGTCTCGCCGATGCGCAGATAGCGCTCGCCCAGCACTTTGCCGCCGGCATCCGCGATCAGGTCGCGCGCCACGCGGTTCATCTCCCAGCCCCAAATGTAGTTCGAGCCGAGCAGGAAGCCGTTGGCGCCGAAACGCGGCACGACATGCGCCATCAGCGGAACCAGATGCTGGTTGGGGCAGGCGTGCATGTAGACGACATGCTCGTTGGCCTCGAACCCTTCATAGGGGCAGGCATACCAGAGCATGCCGCCGGCCTTCTCCAGCACCGGGATGGTTTCCTTGCGGCTCCACGAGGTGACGCAACCGACGACATGGCGCGCGCTGCTGGTCCTGAAAATGTCCTCGCACAAAGTCGCGTAGCGATCGGCATTACTTTGCGGATCGCGCTCGACCGGAACCACTTCGATGCCATAGCTCCGATCGGCATTGATGTCGGCGATGGCGCGCATGGCGCCCATCCGGCACGCATCGGAGACCAGCTGGTAGCTGCCCGAGCGGGAATACAGGATGCCGATCTCGATACGCCGTTTCAAACCGATCCTCAGAAATGACAATGCCCCGCAGCCAGCGCCGGAGGGCGAGGCATACGAGGCATATTTGCCGCCCGGCGACCAAGGCCGGTATTTTGCGCTAGCGTATTCGGTCCGGCGGGTCAGTCAAGCGGGAAAGTACGTGGTCATGGGATCGGCCTTGTCCGGCTGCTTCTAGTTCCGCAGCGTGAACATCAAAGGCGCCACGACAGCCGTACCGGCCTTCTCAGGCGGTGGCGCGGGCACCGTCGCACCCTGCAGAATGCCGAGCGCGGCGCGATCGAGATCGGCGTCCCCCGAAGATCGTGTCAGCCGGACGGAGGTCACCTTGCCCGAAGCGCTGACGACGAAGGTCACATTTGCGGTACCCACGGCGCGCCGCGACCTTGCCGCGCTCGGGTAGCGCTTGTGCCGATTGATCCATCCGATCAGCTGGGAGTTCCATTTGCTTGCATTGACTGATGATCCACTCGATTGCGAAGCCTTCGGCGCCGACGCCTTCGCCGCTGCCTTTTGATCGACACTGGCGGTCACGACCGCTTTCGCCGGCGCGGCCTTTTCCTTCTTCTCTTTCTTTGCTTTCGGCTTGGGTTTTTCGGCAGCCTTCTTTGCCTTCTCGATCGGCTTGGCCTCCACCGGCTTGGTCTCCGCCGGCTTGGTCTGGGGCAGCGGAATGACCACATCCGGCGCTATGGTCGGGACGATGTCGGGCACCACCTCATCCAGCGGCGGCGCTTGATCGGGCTGCTCGGCCGCTGCCGTCTCGATCGGAGCGGCGGGTTGAACCGCTTCCGTCTTCTCGGTGACCGGCTCCGGCTGACCGGGCTCGGGCTCTACGACGGGCTTCAGTTCGGCAACCGCCTCCTCGATCTGGTTCGGCGGCTCGGGCGTCACCACGTCGGCCGCTGAGTCCACCCGCACCGCCGGCGCCACCATCATCGGCGACAGCTCGATAGCCACAGCCGGCGGCGGGCCGCCATCGGCCATGTTGGCCAGGCTGAAGCTCTGGACGGCATAGGCGATCGCGACATGCGCGCCGACAATGACAATGACCGCAGCCGCCCACAAACCGATCTCGCGCGCGCCGGCGCGCGGCGGGTCGGCCGCGGGGGCGGCGGCGGCCAGTTGCGTCACGGGGCGGCGCCCGGGTGCGGCGGGGATGCGTCCGCTGGCACCCTCTCCAGCCCGACCAGCGCGATCTTCAGATAACCGGCGCCGCGCAGCAGGTTCATCACCTCCATCAACTCGCCATAGCCGACCGCCTTGTCGGCACGCAGGAAGATGCGGGTCTGCTTATCGCCCTTGGTTCTGCCGTCGAGCACGGAGGCAAAAGCCTGGCGCGGCACGCTGTCATTGCCGATCGCGAGCGTCAGATCGTCCTTCAGCGTCAGGAACAGCGGCGTTTCCGGCCGCGGCGCCGGTGTCGCGGTCGAACCCGGCAGATCGACATTGACGTCGACTGTCGCCAACGGGGCAGCGACCATGAAGATGATCAGCAGCACCAGGATGACGTCGATGAACGGCGTCACGTTGATCTCGTGGCTTTCCTCGAGATCGCCGTCGACAGTCTCGCGAATTCTAGCCGCCATGGCCCATCACTCCGCCGCCAGCGCGGGCGCCTGCGGCACCGTGCGGAAATCGAGATCGCGGCTGACCAGCCGTTCGACCCCGGCCGAGGCATCGGCAAGGAGCTGCCGGTAGCCGGCTATCGACCGCGCAAAGACGTTGTAGATGACCACCGCGGGAATGGCCGCGACCAGGCCCATCGCCGTGGCGAGCAGCGCTTCGGCGATGCCGGGCGCGACGACCGCGAGGTTGGTGGTCTGCGCCTGCGAGATGCCGATGAAGGCGTTCATGATGCCCCAGACGGTGCCGAACAAGCCCACGAAGGGCGCCGTCGAGCCGATCGTCGCCAGCACGCCGGTTCCGCGCGACATGCGCCGCGCCGCCGCCGCTTCGATGCGCGACAGGCGCGACGTCACGCGTTCCTTCAGCCCGTCGCCGGTGACATGGCCGAGCGCACCGGCCGAAAGGGCAGTCTCTTCCTCGGCCGCCCGCACCAAAAGCGCACCGGGGCCGCCACTGTTGCCAAGCGCGCGCCCGGCCTGGCGCAGCGTGGCGGCATTGCCGACGGCGCGCGCAGCGCGACGGGCGCCGAGCTTGCCGAAGAGAATCTCCAGCGATTTGGCCAGCCACACCGTCCAGGTGACCAGCGAGGCGAAGGCCAACCCGATCATCACCGCCTTGACGATGATGTCGGCGGCCATGAACATGCCCCAGGGCGACAGATCGTGCGGCAGCGTCAGCGATATTGCCGAAGGCTCGGCCTGCGCGGATGCACCGGGCTGGGTTGCCGGCTGTGGCGCGGTCGGCGCCGCCTGCCCGGCAGTTGGCGAAGCCGGCGCGACAGGCGCAGCCGGTGCGGGCCGCTCGACTGCGACCGGGGAAGGCTGGGCCGCCGACCGGGCAGCTGCAGCGGGTTCCGTCGTCACCCTGGGCTGCGTGTTTGGCTGCTCTTGCGCAGCAGCGCTGCCGGCCGACAGCATGACCGCGGCCAGCGCCGCCAACAAACCATTTCTGGACACGCTTCGTCCTCGCTTCGTCATTGCACGTTACCGATCGGCTGGTCGGTGACGGGATGCGGGAACACCCCCATCTCGACCCCGAAAACTCCAGCCACGGATTCTGGCTTCTCTCAAACGCGGCACCGCCGCTGGAAAACAATTCAGGCGGCCGAGTGCCCCTGCTTGACTATAAAACATGAGCTTTGTAGTCAACAAACAAGATGGCTTTTTGGCCGACGATTGTGGGCGCGATGTCTCAACGGCACATCGTCCTGGCATCGGTCTACCTGGTGTCGTCGCACTGAGGGATGGACGGCCGCAGGGTTGCTGGGCCACGATACCGGGCAGCAATTGAGGCAGGCTGCGATGATCAAGGCGATACCGTTCGATTTCCCCTATGACGGCCGGCTGGTGCCGGCAAACACCGCGCTGCTGGTCATCGACCTGCAGGAGGATTTCCTCTCGCCGACCGGCTATTTCGCCAGGAAGGGTTATGACCCCGCGCCGCTGCGCGCCATCCTGCCGACAGTCAACCGACTGATATCAGCGGCACGCGCGGCCGGCCTCACCATCATTCACACCAGGCAGGGATATCGCGGCGACATGGCCGACATGACGCCGTACGAGAGATGGCGCCGCAAGCGGGCGGGTCTCGAAGGCACCGACGTGCTGCTGCGCTCCGGCCCCGGCTTTCAGATCGTCGCCGACATCGACGTCGCGCCGCACGACATCATCGTCGACAAGACCTGCAACAGCGCCTTCACCTACACCGACCTGGAACTTGTGCTGCGCGCACGCGGCATCACCCATCTGATCTTTTCCGGCTGCACGACCGATGTCTGCGTGCACACGACGCTGCGCGAGGCCTGCGACCGCAATTTCCAGTGCCTGACCATCGCCGATGCCTGCGCCAGCGGCGACCAATACGCGCATGACGCGGCGCTGCATATGGTGACGGTGGAGGACGGGGTATTTGGTACGCTGACGGAATCTGACGCGGTGCTGGAGGCGCTGGCAGTGCTGAGTGGTGATTAGACGCTGGCGGGACAGCCCCCTCTGCCCTGCCGGGCAGAGGGGGGTGTGACGGAACGCTACGAAATAGCTTTCATTCCACCCGCAAATTCACCCTGCGTGAATGTCCCCACCCGCCCGCGCAAACGCGCCGGGCTGCGGCACCTCAGCCTCACGGCGTGCCAGCGAGTTGCGCAAGAGCGCGATCGTCTCGCGGCCGACGCTGGCGATCTCGCGCGGCCGGTCGACACCGACGATCATGAACTCGCTGATGCCCAGCGCTGCATAGGGCAGCAGCGACAGGGCGATCTGCGCCGGTGGTCCGGAAAGTTCGACCGCCTTGTGTCCGACGGTAGAGCCGCCACCCTCCGAGCGGACCCGGACCGGAAGCGCAAAACGCAGCTTGCCGGCGCGGCCATGCTCGGCGGCGGCGCTGCGCGCCCGTTCCATCAGCTGGCGGATCTCGTCGAGCGAACCAGCCGTGAGTTCAAACACGTCGGCATGGCGGCCGGCGACCTTGAGCGCGGTGCCGGACTGGCCACCCATGCGGATGATCACGTCGACGCCATGCGGCCCCTTGCGCGGTACGTAGCCGCCCTTGATGCTGTAGAAAGCACCTTCATGGTCGAAGGGCCGGTCGTTCGACCACAGCCGCTTCAGCAGCACCAGATATTCGTCGATGCGCTGCCAGACCACGGTGTGGCCGACCGGACGCGTCTCGGCATCGTCGTCATCCAGCGGCTCGCTCAGCATCCTCAGCGCCAGCCGGCCGCCGCTCCTGGCGTCGAGCGCCGCCAGTTGCCGCGCCGCAACGGCTGGCGCGATCACGCCGGCCCAGTGCGTCAGCACCACTTCCAGCGACGAGGTGCGGTCCAGCGCCTGGGCGGCGATGTCCATATTGGTCAACAGCCCGGCCGGGTCGTCGACGACGATGTTCTGGAAGCCGGAATCCTCGATCAGCGACAGCTTGGTCGCCGTCTCGACGAAATCATAGAAGAACGGTACGGCCGAACCGGCATCGGCGGCGTGCGTTTTACCGGGAACATGCGTGAACTCGATCGGCATTGCCATCGCCTCCATCACGTTGGATGTATGTCGCCCCCGGTTTTGAGACGACGACATGCGTAAAAACAAGCATCAGCGCCAAAGCGCGTCCGCGTTCGGTTCATCAACTCCGGTCACTCACTGAAAGCGCTAGGTCGCCACCCCTTCGGCCTGATCGGTCAGGGAATCAAGCCGAGCACGACTGCCCCGGTGAACACGAACGCAAGGGCAAAGACGAGATAGGCGAAAGCGCCGGCATAGGCCGGGCGAAAAGCCTGGCTATTGGCCAGCCTCTGGCTGGTGCGGTCCGTCTCGGCGTTCTGGATATAGGACATATCGACCTCCGTCTTGCGGATTAATCTATAAAATCAGTAGACTTTGTCGAGTGCTATTTTTTGGGGATATGTAGAACGATTTTCTCAGTATTCCTTATTATTTGGTTTGGCATTGCTGGGAGCCCCCTGTTGGCGACAAGCGAGCGACAAGCTTGGCCGACGTCTGCATAGGCGATAGCATCGCCATTCCGGCGTAAATGCGGATCATTTCGATCGGGAACGGGGAACAGAACATGGGTACAAGACTAGCCGGCAAGATTGCAATCATCTCGGGCGGCGCGACCGGAATGGGCGGAGCGGCCTCGGAATTGTTCGCCGCCGAAGGCGCCAAGGTGGCGATCATCGACCGCAATGGCGAGGCGGCGGGAGCCACTGCGGCGGCGATACGCGCGCGGGGACATATCGCCGAACACTGGGTGGCCGACGTCTCGGACGAGGCGCAGGTCGAGGCCGCAGTGAAGGCGGCGACTGCCAGGCTCGGCCCGGCCACGGTGTTGTTCAACCATGCCGGCACCATCGTGATAAAGCCGTTCCTGGAGACGACAGTGCAGGAATGGGACTGGCTGCATGCGGTCAATGTCCGCTCGATGTTCCTGATGACGCGCGCCGTGTTGCCGGGCATGATCGCTGCCGGTGGCGGTTCGATCGTCTGCACCTCGTCGATCTCGGCTGTGGCGGCCACACCCATGGAGGTGCTCTACGACACCACCAAGGGCGCCTGCCACATGTTCGCGCGCGCCATCGCAGTCGAATTCCGCGACCGCAACATACGCTGCAACGCCGTCTGTCCCGGCTTCATCCGCACGCCGCACGGCCTGCGCGAGGTCGCCGATCTCGGCAAGCTCGGCGTCGACGTGTCGGACGCCGCATTGGCCGCACAGCAGGGCCGCATCGGTGAGCCGGAGGAAGTGGCCAAGGCAGCGCTGTACCTCGCCAGCGATGAGTCCAGCTTCGTCAATGGCACGCATCTGTTTGTCGATAATGGTTTTACGGCGATGTGAGTATCCCAGGCTTGGCGCCCTTCCTCTCCCCCGTCGATCGGGGGAGAGGTGTCGAGCGCAGCTCGCCGGGGGGGGGGCCGACCCTTGGCGCAAGGAAGATTCATGCGCACCCGTTGGCAACAGTGGCGAGGTGGTTCCCCGCTCCGTCGCTGCTTCGCAGCGCCACCTCTTCCCCCGGAGGGAGAGGAAGGGCGCCAAGTCCTACTCGCCTTACCGCTCTTCTCGTCGAAACGGCTTCAGCAGCGCCGACGGCGCAACCGCGTTGCGTGACATCACGGCCATCGCGACGATGGTGAAAATGAACGGCAGCATCAAGAACGCCTCATAGGGAATATGCCCGAGGCCGCTCGCCTGCATGCGCAATTGTAGCGCATCGACGAAGGCGAACAGCAGCGCCGCGCCCGCAGAGCGCCACGGGTCCCAGCGGCCGAACACGACCAGCGCGATCGCCACCCAGCCACGGCCCGACACCACACCAAAGGTGAAGGCGTTGAACTGTGCCATGGTGAGGAAGGCGCCCGCAAGCCCCATCAGCGCACCGCCGAGGATGACCGCCTGGAAGCGCGTGGCGATGACGCTGACCCCAGCGGAATCAGCGGCGCGCGGGTTCTCGCCGACCATCCGCACCGACAGCCCCCAAGGCGTGCGGTAGAGCACGAAAGCAGCGAGCGGGATGGCAATGATTGCCAAGTAGACCAGCGCAAACTGGTTGAAAACCGCTGACCCCAGAACCGGAATATCCGACAGCAGCGGGATCGGCAGCGTCTGAAAACCCTTGATGCTGGGCGGCACCGATTGCTGGCCGAAGGTCAGACGGTAGAGGAAATAGGCAAGGCCGGACGAGAACAAAGTAACGCCGATGCCGCAGACATGCTGGCTGAGGCCGAGCGCCACCGTGAACAGCGCATGCAGCGCGCTCATCGCCATGCCGGTCAACACCGCGGCCAGCACCCCGAGCCACAGGCTGCCGCTGAGGCTGGCGGCGGTGAAGCCGGTCATCGCGCAGAGCAGTATGATGCCTTCGATACCTAGATTGAGCACGCCGGCCCGCTCGGAGAACATCTCGCCCAGCGTGGCAAATGCCAGCGGCGTGGCGATGCGGATAATGGCGGCGAGGAAGCCGACCTGAAAAATTTGTTCGAACACCGCGCTCATAAGGCGGCACCGACGCGGCGGATGCGATAGGCCGTGAACAGCAGCGCCACCAGCATGGCGAGCAGCGCCGTGCCCTGGATGACATCGCTGAGGAACGCCGGCACGCCGGTGGCGCGCGACATCGCTTCGGCGCCGGTCATCACGGCGGCCAGGAAGATCGCCGCCGGTACGACGCCGAGCGGATTGAGCCTGGCCAGCATGGCAACGACGATGCCGGAATAGCCATAGCCCGGCGAAATGTCGCTCATCACCTGGAAATGCACGCCGCCGACCTCGCCGACGCCGGCAAGCCCGGCCAGCGCGCCCGACAGCAGCGCCGTCGAGATCAGCACCCGCTCGACATGTATGCCGCCATAGCGGGCGGCTTCCGGGCTTTCGCCGGTGACCCTGATCCGGAAGCCGAGCGTGGTGCGCACGATCAGGAACCAGATCAACGGGGCCCCGATCAACGCGGCGATGACACCCAGATGCAGCCTTGTGCCTTCGAGCAGCACCGGAAAATTCGCCGAATCCTCGATCGGCGGCGAGATCGGATAGCCGCTGAACGAGTCCTTCCACGGCCCCTCGATCAGCGCCATCAGCGCATAGTAGATGACCGAGTTGAGCAGCAGCGAGCTGACGACGTCATCCACCTTGAATTTGACCCTGAGCGTCGCGGGCACCAGCGCTACCGCGGCACCGGCAGCAGCGCCCGCCAGCGCCATCGACAGGATCGCCAGCGCGCCCGGCATCGGGATGGCGCCGACGAAGCAGCTGGCCACGGCGCCGGCCAGCAATTGGCCCTCGGCGCCGATGTTCCAGAATTTGGCCCGGAAGGCGACGGCCACAGCCAGCCCGGTGAAGATCATCGGGGCGGCGCGCACCAGCGTTTCGGTGATGGCATAGCTGTCGCCGAACGAGGCCGACAGCATCACGCCATAGGCCTCAAGCACGCCGGCGCCGGCCAGCGCGATGAGGCCGCTGCACAGGACCAGCGCTGCGCCGATGGCCAGCAGCGGCAAAGCGAGATTGAACCAGGCGGGGGTGGAACTGCGGGCTTCGAGGCGGAACATCAGCTATGCCCCTCCGCCGCCCAGACGGTCGCGCCGCCCTTCATCCGCCTGCCGGCACCTTCTCCCCGTATAGACACGGGGAGAAGGGATCTGGGCCCTATGCAACTCCCCTCTTGCAGCTGTGGTGATTGGCGAAACCATGGGTGAGAGCCCCTCTCCCCGTCTCTATACGGGGAGAGGATGCCGGCAGGCAGGTGAGGGGCAGCGCTGACGCTTAAAGTCAGCCAAAAGCGGGCAGTATTATTTGAGGTTTCTGCGAGGAACCGAGTGAGAAAGTCCATCTAGGCTCTGCCCTCCGCCCCGGTCATCAGCAGCCCAAGCCGCGCGATGTTCGCATCGGCGCTGTCCAGCGTGCCGGCGATGCGGCCCTCATACATCACCGCGATGCGGTCGCAGAGCACCAGCAGCTCTTCGAGATCCTCGCCGATGACGATGATCCCGCAGCCCTTCGCGCGCATGTCGAGGAATTTTTCGTGGATGAAGCGGGCGGCGCCGATGTCGAGGCCGCGCGTCGGCTGCGAGACGATCAGCACCTTCGGGTCGAAAGCCAGTTCGCGCGCCAGCAGCGCCTTCTGCAGATTGCCGCCCGACAGCGCGCCGGCGCGGGTCATCGGCCCGGGGCACCTGATGTCATAGGCCTTGATCTGTTCTTCGGCGAAGGCGCGGATCGCATCTGGCTTGAGCAGGCCCCGGCTGCTGAAAGCCGCAGTACCAATGCGCGGCAACACCATGGAATCGGCGAGCGGCAGATTGGTGACCAGCCCGGTCGTCATACGGTCTTCCGGGATGCGGCCAAGGCCGAGCGCCTGCACCTCGCGCGGCGAGAACCGCGTAGCAGGTTTGCCGGCTATCGTCATCGCGCCGGCGTCGGGCGCGCGCGTGCCGGAAATCACCTCGGCCAGCGCCCGCTGGCCATTGCCGGAGACCCCGGCAATGCCGAGGATTTCGCCCGCGCGAACGGCAAGCGATACGTCGCGCAGCGGCGTCCCCGAATGCCGTGAGGTGGAAATACCGTCGAGCGTCAGCACCGCCGCGCCTGGGGTCGAAGGTCCTCTTGCCGGCGGCACGATCTCATGGCCGCACATCAGCTGCGCCATTTCTGCCGATGTCGTGTTCGCCGGATCGTCGACACGGCCGGCGACGCGGCCGTGCCGCAATACGGTGCAGCGATGGGTGAGCGCCCGCACCTCGTTCAATTTATGCGAGATGAAGATGATGCCGAGCCCCTGCGCCGCCATCGAGCGCAGCGCCGAAAACAGCCCGTCGACCTCGCCCGGCGCCAACACCGCCGTCGGCTCGTCGAGGATTAACAGCCTGGCGCCGCGAAACAGCGCCTTGACGATTTCGAGCCGCTGCTGCTCGCCGACCGACAGCGCGGAGACAGGCAGGTTGGGGTCCAGCGTCAGCCCATGCTGACGGCTGATGTCGGACAACCGGGCAAGTCCGCCGGCGCGGTCGATGCGGCCGGATTTGCCGGGAATGCCAATCAGAAGGTTTTCCAGGACCGTCAGCCTTGGCGCCAAATGAAAATGCTGGTGCACCATGCCGATGCCGGCGGCCAGCGCATCGGCCGAACTGGTGATCCGCACGGTCTTGCCCTGGATAAGAATTTCGCCGGCATCCGGCGCATAGGCGCCGAACAGCACATTCATCAGCGTCGTCTTGCCGGCGCCGTTTTCGCCCAGCAGGCCGAGGATCTCACCTGGGGCGACGCTTAGATCGACAGCCTCATTCGCCTTGACGGCGCCGAAGCTCTTGGTGATGCCGCGCATTTCGATGAGAGGGGCGGACAAGGATGCTCCTGCGGAGATACCCCTCCCCCTCGAGGGGAGGGTGCCGAGCGAAGCGAGGCGGGTGGGGTCACCTCAACTGCCTCAACCCATGACTTAGCAGGATGGAGCACTTCGCGGAGGACCCCACCCGGCCCTGCGGGCCACCCCCCCTCAAGGGGGAGGGGGTGCGCCGAGCTAATCCGAAACCGGCGTGTTCTCATCCACATCCACCCGGAAATTGCCTTCCAGGATCTCGGCCTTCTTCTTCTCGACCAGATCCTTCACATCCGCCGGCAGCGTCTTGTCGAATTTATGGTAGGGCGCCAGGAACGACCCGCCCTTGGCCATGCGCGAGAAATCGCCATAGTCCTGCGCGGTGAAGACACCGGCCTTGACCAGCTTGATCGCCTGCTCGACCGTCGGATACATGTCCCAGACCGGCCCGGTTATGACCGTGTCGGGGCCGAGGCTCGACTGGTCGGACATGTTGGAGATGGCGAGGATCTTCTTGTCCACCGCCGCCTCGATGACGCCGAAGCGCTCCGCATAGATGACATCGACGCCGGCATCGATCTGGGCGACCGCCGCTTCCTTGGCCTTGGGCGGATCGAAGAACGAGCCAATGAAGGCGACCTTCTTCTTGATGTTGGGATTGACCTCCTTGGCGCCGGCAAAGAAGGCGTTGACCAGCCGGTTCACTTCCGGAATGCCCATGGCCGCCACCGCGCCGATCGTGCCCGACTTCGACATCTTGCCGGCGATCATGCCGGACAGGTAGGCCGGCTCGTGGATCCAGTTGTCGAAGACGCCGAAATTGGGCTCGGCCGGCCCGGCGCCCGAGCCGAACAGCCATGCCGTCTTCGGGAACTGCTTTGCCGTGCGGCGCGATTCACGCTCGGCGGCGAAGGCGTCGCCCAGCACCAGCTGATACCCGCCTTGCGCATATTCGCGCATGACGCGGCTGAAATCGGCGGTCTGCACCTTTTCCGACCATTTGTATTCAATGCCGAGTTCCTTCTCGGCCTTCTGCAGGGCGACGTGGATCTGGTTGTCCCACGGCTCCTCGATCGGCGTGGCGAAGATCGCCGCCACCTTCAGCTTCTTGTCCTTGGCGAAGGCTGCACCCGGCAGCATGGCTGCGGCCAGGCCAAGTGCGCCGAGTTCCAGCACGTCGCGCCGCGACAGGCCGGTCGATTGCGATTTGTTTTTCCGGTTTTCCATCTAGTGCCCCTCTGTTTGACAGCCGTGTCGAGCCGGCTGTTCCGAAATCAGACGCGGAACTATGGAACGGGTGCGGACTTTTGTCCACATGGTCAAATTTGGCCGTGTCGCTGGCAGGAGCCGGCGCTAGCGTACCGCTTTCTCGCCGCCGGCTACGGTGATGACGCCGACGATGATCAGCCCGGTCAGCAACAGCCGAACGCCGGCGCTGACGCCGAACGTGTTGAGCATGGTCAGAAGCAGCACCAGGAACAGCGCCGCGCCCCAGACACCGGGAACATTGGCCTTGCCACCGGCGACCGAGGTGCCGCCGATGACGACGACGGCGATCGAGGCCAGCAGGTACTCGTTGCCGATATCGACATTGGCGCCGCGGAAATAGCCGGCGAGCAGCGCCCCGTCCATGCCGCCGAGCGCGCCCGACAGCGTGTAAGTCAGGAAGCGGGTGCGGCCGACATTGACGCCGGCAAGCCACGCGGCGCGGATGTTCTGGCCGATCGCCAGCACCGAGCGGCCATAGATCATGCGCTGCAAGGCGATGGCCGCACCGATGCTGAACAATACGGTAAGGATCGCCAGCACTGGAATGCCCAGGATTTGCCAGTTCGCAAAATCGGCAAAGCCGGGCGGCGGCTTGATCTGCAGGCCACGCCCATAGCTGATGTCGATCGACTGGATGATGAAGCTGGCCGACAGAGTGGCGATGATCGGCGGGATCCTCAGCGCCCAGATCAGGAGATAGTTGACGGCACCGATGGCGGCGCCGCAGGCGAGCGCGGCGAGCAGCCCGACCACGATCATGGAATCGCTGCCGCCCATGACCTTCATGGCGACGGCACTGGCGAGCCCGATATTGGCCGGCAGCGACAGGTCGACATTGCCTGGCCCGAGCGTGATGACGAACATTTGGCCGACTCCGACGATGACGGTGAACACCGCCAGCGACAGTGCCGCCGTGACCATGCCACCGCCGCCATAGCCGCCGGTGAAAGCGATGGTCGCCAGCCAGACGAACATCGCGCCGATGAACGACCATATCCAGGGTTTGGCGGCCAGCGATTTAACCAGCGTCATCGCTACCTCTCCCTGCGGCTGATCAGGACGCGGGCTGCCAGCACGATGATCAGGATGGCGCCGTTGGCGGCGACCTGCCAATCCGGCGGAATGTGCATGAAGGTGAGCAGAGGCGATGCCGCCAGCGCCAGTGTCAGCGCGCCGAGCACGGCGCCGATCGGCGACACCCGGCCGCCGACGAACTCGCCGCCGCCGAGAATGACGCCGGCGATCGCCAGCAGCGTGTAGCCATTGCCGATATTGGCGTCGGCCGAGGTGGTGATGCCGATCAGCGCCATGCCGGACAGAACGCCGAATAGGCCGGTCAGCGCAAACAGCACGATCTTGGTTCGAAGCAGCGACCAGCCAGCGCGCCTGAGCGCCGCCGGATTGCCGCCGGATCCCCGCAGGATGACGCCATAGGAGGTGCGCATCAGCCCAAAATGCACCACCGCTGCGATCGCCAGCGCGGCGATGATAGGGAACGGAATGAAGGGCGGCTTGAAGGCCATCAGCGACAAGAGCCAGTCCGGCGCCTTGCCACCGGGCTTGGGCAGCACCAGAATGGCAAGCCCCTGCCAGACGAAGCTCATGCCCAGCGTCACCACGATCGACGGCAGATTGCGCAGATGGATCAGTGCGCCGAGCAGCGCATAAACGCCTATGGAGCCGAGCAGGATGATCACGCCGAGCAGCGGCGCGTCCTTCAGCCAGGTCGCGGTGACGCAGCCGACAAAGCCGACAAAGGTGCCGATCGACAGATCGAGCTCATTGCCGGCGATGACGAACATCTGGGCGATCGTCGCCAGCGCGATCGGAATAGCGAGGTTCAACATCAGGCTGAAGCCGAAATAGCTGATGGCGCGTGGGTTGAGCCAGGCGATGGCGATAACCACCAGCGCCAGCGACAGCGCCGGCAACAGGCTGCGCAGCAGGCGCGCGCGGGCCGCGCTGCTGCGCGGCGAGGACGTAGGGCCGGGAGCGACTGCCGTCATCTCAGGCCGCGTCGCCGAATGAGGACTGGATGATCTTTTCCTCGGTCAGCTCGTCGCGCGTGAGATTGGCGACGATGCGGCCGTTCTTGAAGACATGGATGTGGTCGCAATTGTCGAGCTCTTCGGTCTCGGTGGTGTACCAGAGGAAGGTCCGGCCCTTGGCCGCCTCCTCGCGCACGAGATCGTAGACCTCAAGCTTGGTGCCGATGTCCACGCCGCGCATCGGATCGTCCATCAGCACGATCTGCGCATCGGAACCCAGTGCGCGGGCAAACAGCGCCTTCTGCTGGTTGCCGCCGGACAGCGAGAAGATGTTGTTGGTCATATCAGGCGTGCGGATGCCAATCTTCTGCTTCCAGAACTCGGCAAGCTCGGCCTCGCGCTGCGGCGAGATCAGCAGCCCTTTGCGCAGCTGCGCCAGCGAGCGGATGCCGATGTTTTCGGCAATAGACCATTGCGGGAAAATGCCGTCCGATTGGCGGTCTCCGGCCACCAGCGCCACCGGGGCGGTCACCTCGATATCAAGCCTTCTACGCGTCGCGGCGGCAAAGATCGCCAGCAACAGGTCGGTCTGGCCATGGCCGGCAAGCCCGGCAAGCCCGATGATCTCGCCGGCGCGGGCGACAAGCTCCTTGCCGTCCTGCTGCCGCTCGGGCCGCGCCCGCACCCTGAGCGGGCCCGCCGCCGGCCTGGCGGCGATCTCCGCCGCGATCTTCTCGCGCGCTTCCGCGCCGCCCATGGTGGCCACCAGCCGGTCGCGGTCGAACGCTTTTGCAACGTCCGTGGCGACCACCTTGCCGTCGCGCATGACCACGATGCGGTCGGCATTCTGCAGCACCTCGCCCAGCACATGCGAGATCAGGATGCAGCTGCCCCCGGTGGCTACGAAACGGCGCACGAAGGCAAGCAGCTGGCCCGCAGTATGCGCGTCCAGCGAAGAGGTCGGCTCGTCGAGAATGACCAAGTCGAGCGGATCGCGCGTCACCGTGAAGGCGCGCGCCACCTCGACCATCTGCCGCCGGCCGATGGAGAGATCGCCGGCAATGTCGTCTGCCGAGATGCCGTGATCCGGAAAGATTTCGTCCAGCTTGGCGGCAATGAGAGCAGCCGCCTTGCGTCGCCAGCCGAAGCCGGTGAGCGCCGGATGGTTGATGCGCGTATTCTCCGCGATACTGAGGTTAGGGCAGAGCGACAGTTCCTGGAACACGCAGCGTATGCCGAGTTTCAGCGCGCGCGCCACCGAGTAGTCGGTTTCGGCATTGCCACGCACCGCGATCTCACCGCCATCGGGCTGCAGCGTACCGGCCACCATATGCATCAGCGTCGATTTGCCGGCTCCGTTGTGGCCGACCAGCCCGACGCATTCGCCTGATACAACATGGAAGTCGACGCCGTTAAGCGCCCGAACGGCGCCGAAATGTTTTTCGGCGCCGTTCAGCCTGATGATGTCCAAATGGGCGGCGCCGAAATGTTTTTCGGCGCCGCCCAGTCTGATGATGTCCGTATTGGCCTCAGGCATGCTCAACGATATCCGGTCGGTCATGCTGCTGGCAATGAATGCAATGCATCACTTGATATTGGCTTTGATCGCCGCGATTGCGTCTTCCTGGCTGTATTCGTGGGTGGCGACGCCGCCCTCCTTGATTTTCGGCAGCTCGGTCTCGAAATTGTCCTGGGTAAAGGCGAGATACGGCACCAAAAGGTCATGCGGAATGTCGGTGCGGCCGTCGAGCACCTGCTGCGCCACCCAGAAGGCCAGCGACGACACGCCGGGCGCGATCGAGGCCGACCAGGTCTGGTAGCCATCCTTGTCCTTCTGCTCCTTCCACCATTTCAGCTCGTCCTGGCGGTTGCCCATGATGATGGTCGGACGCGGCTTGCCTGCGGCGGCAAAGGCTTGTGCCGCGCCATAACCGTCACCGCCCTGGTCGACGATGCCGACGATGTCGGGCAACGACGGCAGGATCGTCGCGACCGCCTTCTGCGCCGTCGTCTGGTCCCAGTCGCCGGTCACCGAACCGACGATCTTGAACTCGGGATGGGCGGCGACGCCTTCGAGGATGCCGGCATGGATGGCATCGTCGATCGAGGTGCCGGCAAGGCCGCGGATTTCCAGGAGATTGCCGCCCTTGGGCTGGAATTTGGCCATCTGCTCGACTTCCTGCTTGCCCATGTCCTTGAAGTCGACGACGACGCGGTAGGCGCAAGGTTCGGTGACGGTCCCGTCGAAGGAGACGACGACGATGCCGGCATCGCAGGCCTGCTTGATGGCGCCGTTCAGCGCATCCGGCGATGCGGCATTGATGACGATGGCGTCATAACCCTGCAGGATCAGGTTCTGCACCTGGGCAGCCTGGGTCGGCACTTCCTTGTCGGCGGTGGTGAAGATGTCGGCGGCGCCGACGATCTTATCCTCAACCGCCTTCTTGGTGACGATGCCGTAGCTGTCGAGCATCGCCTGACGCCACGAATTGCCGGCGTAATTGTTGGAGAAGGCGATCTTCTTGCCGCTGGTGTCGGCAAGCGCCGTGCCCGAGGCGAGCATCGCCGCCAGAGCGCTCAGGACGAGCAGTTTCTTCATGTCATAATCCTCCCATGGATTGTCGGCCCCGCCGACTGTTGCTGATGGTTTTGGCGTTGGCTGCCTGTTTTTTATCTATTGTCAGACAAATGCAGATGAGCTCGCTTGTCAACTGCGATCGGTTACACCTTGGCGATCAACTTCAGGTGCGGCGGTTGAAAAGCCTTCGCCTGCTGGTCTAGGGAAGGGCCAGGAGACCATGCATGGCAGCGACGCCGCCGACCCTTCCCCCCAGTGCACCCAAAAGAATGGGCCCGCCCGGAATTCCGGCGCGCTGGACGTCAAGCGCCAAGAGCGGCGTAGGTGCCGCGCTTTCGCCGGCGAGCCGCGTCTGGTTCACGCTCAGCCATGGCATCGTCAATGAAGTCTACTATCCTGGTCTCGACAGCGCCTGCACGCGCGACATGGGACTGCTGGTCACCGGCCCCGGCGGCTGGTTCTCCGAGGAGAAGCGCGACGCCACGCATGCCATCGAGACATTCGAGGACGGCGTGCCCGCCTACCGGCTGGTCAACGCGACGGCGCGTTACCGGATCGAAAAGCGCATCCTGGCGGATGCGGCGCGCCCGGCCCTGCTGCAGGAAATCAGCTTCACGGCACTCGAGGGCGTGGCCACGGACTACCGCGTCTACGCCCTGCTGGCGCCGCATCTGGTCAATGCCGGCATGGGCAACACCGCCTGGATCGGCGAGCACAAGGGCAAGCCGATGCTGTTTGCGTCCGGGCGCGGCACCTGCCTGGCGCTTGCCTCCTCGCTGCCCTGGGGTGATTGCTCGGCCGGCTATGCAGGCTTTTCCGACGGCTGGCAGCAACTCAGCCGCGCCGGCCGGCTCGATCCGGCCTGCCAAAGGGCGGAGGACGGCAATGTCGCGCTGACCGGCGAGATCGGCTTTTCCTTGGCTAACAGCAAAGCCTTGCTTGCGCTTGGGTTTGGGGCAACGCCGGATGAAGCGGCGGAAAACGCCGCCGCCAGCCTGAAACGCGGTTTTGAGCCGGCGGCAAAGGCCTATGTCGCGAAATGGCGGAAATGGCAGGCAGGCCTGACGCCGCTCGACCACCATGATGCATCCGGCCTCAACACCTACCGCGTCAGCACAGCGGTGCTGGCGACGCACCTGTCGCTGGCGAGGCCCGGTGCGGCCGTTGCCAGCCTGTCGATCCCGTGGGGAGCGAGCAAGGGCGACGACGACCTTGGCGGCTATCATCTGGTCTGGCCGCGCGACCTCGTGGAAACCGCGGGCGGCTTCGTCGCCGCCGGCGATCCGGCGCAGGCGCTTGAGATCCTCGCCTATCTTCGTTCCATCCAGCAGCCGGACGGCCACTGGCCACAAAATGTGTGGCTCGACGGCTCGCTCTATTGGCCGGGCATCCAGATGGACGAATGCGCCTTCCCGCTGCTGCTTGCCGATGCGCTGCACCGCGCCGGCCACCTGCCGCGCGCCAAGCTCGCCGCCTTCATGCCGATGATCGAGAAGGCCGTGTCCTATGTCGTGCGCAATGGTCCCGTCACCGGGCAGGACCGCTGGGAAGAGGATGCCGGCTACAGCCCATTCACGCTCGCCGTCGAAATATCGGCACTGCTTGGCGCCGCCGATCTGTTCGACGTTGACGGCAAACCGGAGGCGGCTAACTATTTGCGCGAGGTCGCAGATTGCTGGAACGACCAGATCGAGCGCTGGACCTATGTCAGCGGCACACCGGAGTGCCACGAGGCTGGCGTCGACGGCTACTACATCCGCATCGCGCCGGCCGACGGTTCAGGCGCCGCATCGCCGAAGGACGGCTTCGTACCGATCAAGAACCGTCCGCCGGGCGATACCGACAAGCCGGCCGAAGCGATTGTCAGCCCGGACGCGCTGGCGCTGGTCCGCTTCGGCCTCAGGGCCGCGGACGATCCGCGCATCGTCGGCACGGTCAAGATCATAGACGCGCAACTGCGCTGCGACCTGCCGCAAGGGCCTCTCTGGTATCGCTACACCAGCGACGGTTATGGCGAACACGCCGACGGCGCGCCCTTCGACGGCAACGGCCAGGGCCGGCCCTGGCCGTTGCTGGCCGGCGAACGCGCCCACTACGAGCTGGCCGCCGGTAACAAGGACAAGGCGGCAAGCCTGCTCAGGACATTCGAGGCTTCGGCTGGCGTGGGCGGTCTGCTGCCGGAACAGGTCTGGGACGGCGCCGACATACCGGAGCGCGAATTGTGGCTGGGCAGGCCGTCGGGCAGCGCCATGCCGCTGGTCTGGGCGCATTCGGAACACATCAAGCTGTTGCGCTCGCTCCGCGACGGCGCCGTCTTCGATATGCCGCCGCAAGGCGTCAAGCGCTATGTCAGGGACAAGACCGGCTCGCCGCTGAGGATATGGCGCTTCAACAACAGGCTGCGCACCATGGAAGCCGGCAAGACGCTGCGGGTTGAACTGCTGCAGCCGGCACTGATCCGCTGGAGCGGCGACCAGTGGCAGACCAGCCATGAAATCAACACTTCCGTGAATGTCTTTTGCGTCCATCTGGCGGATCTGCCGGTGGCCGATATTCCGCGAGGTAATACGATCGTCTTCACTTTTTTCTGGCCCGACGGCGACCGTTGGGAGAATGTCGACTTCACCGTCGGCATTGAGAACTAACTCGCCAGCAATTTTCTTTCCTCAAGCGACTAGGACAAGACCATGCAGATCGGAATGATGGGACTAGGCAGGATGGGCGCCAACATGGTGCGCCGCCTGATGCGCGACGGCCATGAATGCGTCGTCTACGACATCAACCCGGCAAGCGTTGCCGGCCTGGTTGCCGATGGCGCCATCGGCGCCGCATCGATGGAGGAGTTCGTCGGCAAGCTTTCCAAGCCGCGCAGCGCCTGGCTGATGCTGCCAGCGGCGATCACCGGCAGGATCGCCGACCAGGTGGCGGCGCTGATGGAACCCGGCGACATCATCATCGACGGCGGCAATTCCTATTATCACGACGCGGTCGACCAGGCGGCCGAACTCGCGGCCAAGGGCCTGCACTATGTCGATGTCGGCACCAGCGGCGGCGTTTGGGGCTTGGAGCGCGGCTACTGCCTGATGATCGGCGGCCCCGATACGGCGGTCAAACACCTCGATCCGATCTTCGCCACGCTGGCGCCCGGCGCCGATGCCGGCGCCACGCCCGACAAGGCGGGCGGGACCGCACCCTTTGGCTACCTGCATTGCGGACCGAGCGGCGCCGGCCATTTCGTCAAGATGATCCACAACGGCATCGAATATGGCGTCATGGCCGCCTACGCCGAAGGCATGAACATCCTGAAATCGGCCAATGCCGGCAAAAGACAGCGCACTGCCGACGCCGAGACCAGCCCTTTGGAAAACCCGCAATACTATCAGTTCGACATCGACCTGCCGCAGGTGGCCGAGGTCTGGCGCCATGGCAGTGTGATCGGCTCCTGGCTGCTCGACCTCACCGCCGGCGCTCTGAAGAGCGACCCGGCATTGGCCCAGTTCGGCGGCCGCGTCTCCGATTCCGGTGAAGGCCGCTGGACGCTGAAGGCGGCGATCGACACCGGCGTGCCGGCGCCGGTTCTGTCCTCGGCTTTGTTCGACCGCTTCTCCTCGCAGGGCGAATCCGAATTCGCCGACAAGCTGCTGTCGGCCATGCGCTATGCCTTTGGCGGCCATGTCGAAAAGCCGAAGGCCGGCAAGTGAAGGCCGCAGGGGAGACTCGCAAGATGAGCCCGGAACGGTCCGACACGCTGGTGCTCTTCGGAGCAACCGGCGACCTTGCCCACAAGAAGATATTTCCGGCCCTCTACCAGATGGTAGCCAACGGGACGCTGACCGAGCCGGTGATCGGCGTCGCCTTCGATGCCTGGGACATCAACCAATTGCAGGCGAGGGCCCGCGACGGCATCGTCAACGCTCTCGGCAAGATCGACGAAAAGATCTTCGCCAAATTCGCCAGTCTGCTGCGCTATGTCAGCGGCGACTACCGCGACGGCGCGACCTTCGAGAAGCTGAAGACGGCGCTCGGCTCGGCGCAGCGGCCGCTTCACTATATGGCGGTGCCGCCGACCATGTTCGAGACCGTCGTCCAGGGGCTGGAGCAATCCGGTACCGCGCATGGCGCGCGGCTGATGGTGGAAAAGCCGTTCGGCCACGATCTCCAATCGGCGCGCTGGCTGAACCGCGTGCTGCATCTGGTGTTCGAAGAGCAGTCGATCTTCCGCATCGACCACTATCTCGGCAAGGAGGCGATCCAGAACCTGCTCTATTTCCGCTTTGCCAATTCCTTTCTCGAGCCGATCTGGAACCGCAACTTCGTCGAAAGCGTACAGATCACCATGGCCGAGGACTTCGGCGTTGAAGGCCGTGGCAAATTCTATGACGATGTCGGCGCTATCCGCGACGTGATCGAGAACCATCTGCTCAACATCCTTTTGCTGCTCGCCATGGAACCGCCGGTCGGCCGCTCGGCCGACGATCTGATCGACGAGAAGGTGCAGGTGCTGCGCGCCATCCGCACGCTGACCAAGGACGACGTCGTGCGCGGCCAGTTCACCGGCTACCTCGCTGAACCCGGCGTGAAGCCGAACTCGCCGGTCGAAACCTTTGCCGCGGTGCGCTTCATGGTCGACACCTGGCGCTGGCAGGACGTGCCCTTCTTCATCCGCACCGGCAAGAACATGCCGGTGCATGTGACCGAAGTGATCGTGCGGCTGAAGCGGCCGCCGCTCGACGTCTTCGATCCGATCAAGCCCAGCGACGCCAATTACGTGCGCTTCCGCATCGACCCGCAGGTGGCGATCTCGATCGGCGCGCAGCGCAAGGCGCCCGGCGACGACATGGTCGGCGAGCAGGTCGAGCTCACCGCGCTCGACGATTCGAAGGGCGACATGCCGCCCTATGAGCGGCTGATCGGCGATGCCATGAACGGCAATGGCCAATTGTTCACCCGCCAGGATGCTAGCGAGCTTGCCTGGCGCATTGTCGGCCCGGTGCTCGGCGACACCACGCCGCCGCATATGTATGAGCCGAAGACCTGGGGGCCGGCCGACGCCATGGCCAGCTTCGGGCCGCCCAACGGCTGGATCAATCCGAGTTGAGCAATTCCAGGAAAGTGCGAGCGGTTTTTCCGTCCGGAATTGCGTAAAAACAAAGACTTGGAGCATTCCCCCGTTTCCCTGAAACGGGGAACGCGCCAAGTGAGCGGAGGAAACGACATGGCCAAGGCAGCCAGGCCCGCGAAGGCCAAGGCGGAACCGATCGTGCTGACGATCGATGTCGGCGGCTCGCACGTAAAAATCCTCACCAGCGCAGGCGGCGAGATGCGCCGGGCCGATTCCGGACCGGATCTGACGCCGCAGCAGATGGTCGCCACGGTGAAGACGCTGGCCGAAGGGCTGCCCTATGACGTGATCTCGATGGGCTATCCCGGCCCGGTCAGGCACAACAGGCCTTCGCTCGATCCCGCCAATCTCGGCAAGGGCTGGGACGGCTACGATTTTGCCGCCGCCTTCGGCAAGCCGGTCAAGGTCGTCAACGACGCGCTGCTGCAGGCGATCGGCAGCTACGATGGCGGGCGCATGCTGTTCCTCGGCCTCGGCACCGGCCTGGGCGCGGCGATGATCCTCAACAATGTCGGCCAGCCGATGGAGCTGGCGCATCTGCCGTACCGCAAGGGCGGCAGTTTCGAAGATTATGTCGGCGAGCGCGGCCTGGAGAAATACGGCAAGAAGAAATGGCGCAAATACGTTTTCGACGTCGTCGGGCGGCTGCGTGCGGCGCTGCAGCCGGATTATGTCGTCATCGGCGGCGGCAATGTCGACAGACTGGATGAATTGCCCGCCATATCCAGGCGTGGCGACAATACGCGCGCCTTCGAGGGCGGTTTTCGACTATGGCGCGACAAGGCGCTGATCGTCTGATAGTATTAAAATTCAGTATAGTTGTTCAAAATGACGTGTGGCGCGATACGAAGTCATTGCGTTACGCAGATTTGGCGATTAGATCGGTGGCACCGGATGGAATCATCTGGCGCAACCGCACATATGCGGCAAGACAAATGACTAGAGCGGATTTCCGGCTCCGCTGGGACCGCTCTGGGAGTTTCCGCCACCCCCCTAGCGACGGAGAGATAAATTGGCCGACGACAGCAACGACTCTGACAAGGACATCGACCTGCTCGAGCTTACCGCCCATATCGTGTCCGCTTACGTCGAGAAGAACCGCTTGCCCGTTGCCGGCCTGAGCGATCTCATCGCCAGCGTTGCGGCGTCGATCGGCGGGCTCAGCCAGCCGCCGGCCCCAGTGGCGGCGCCGCAGATCCCGGCCGTCAATCCCAAGCGGTCGGTGACGCCGGATTACATCATCTGCCTCGAGGACGGCAAAAAATTCAAATCGCTGAAGCGCCATCTCGGCGTCCATTTCAACCTGACGCCGGAAGCCTATCGTACCAAATGGGGCCTGCCGGCCGACTATCCGATGGTTGCCCCCAACTACGCGGCGTCGCGCTCCGAGCTGGCCAAGTCGATCGGCCTCGGCCGCAAGGCTGCAGTGGCCGCGCCGGCGAAAGCCAAGGGTCGGAAGGCCAAAGTTCCGGCCTGAGTGGGATCAGCGCCTCGGCCCTGAGCCAATCGTTTGGACGACTGGAACAGAAGCCTGCCGGCGAATGAGCCTTGGCAGGCTTCGTGCTTTTATGGCTTGTACCTCTGAGTGTCAGGACTTTGGGGGAGCAGCCATGAACTACGCCAGAATGGTGATCGAGAAAGAGGCGCCGGAGGAATACGGCTACGATCGCATTCGGTTCAATCTCTCCGAAAGCTCGATCGCCGATCAGAAACTCTCCGACGTCGGCCTGTCGCTGCCGGATCTCACGCTGTTCTACGGCGAGCATCGCGGCGACAAGGAGTTGCGGGCGCTGATCGCGGCGCAGGATTCCGGCATTTCGCCTGACGATGTTCTTGTGACCGCCGGTGCGGCGGGCGCGCTCTTCATCATTTCGACCTCGCTTCTGTCGGAGCGCGACCACCTTGTCGTCGTCCGGCCGAACTACGCCACCAACATCGAGACCCCCAAGGCGATCGGCTGCGCCATCTCCTATGTCGATCTCGATTTCGACGCAGGCTTTGCCATCGATTTCGGCCGCGTCGCCACCAGCATGCAACCGAACACCAAGCTGATCAGCGTCACCTGCCCGCACAACCCGACCGGCACGATGATGGGCCGGGCCGATCTCGACGCGCTGATTGCGCTGGCCGAAGCGAGCGGCTGCCATCTGCTGGTCGACGAGACCTATCGCGACCTCTCCTATGGACAGCGCCTGCCGGCGGCGGCTTCTCTCAGCCCCAAAGCGATCAGCGTCTCGTCGCTGTCGAAAGCCTTCGGCATTCCCGGCATCCGCATTGGCTGGCTGATCACCAGCGATGCCGAACTGCAGGAGCGCTTCCTCGCCGCCAAGGAGCAGATCGGCATTTGCGGCAGCGTCATCGACGAAGGCATTGCGCGCGGCATGCTGGGGCGCCGCGACGCTTTCTTGGGCGCGCTGCTGCCCGAGATGGCGAAACGCCGCGACATCGTGCAAGCCTGGATCGACCGCGAGCCGCTGGTCGACTGGGTGCGGCCACAAGGCGGCGTCGTCGGATTTCCAAGGCTCGTTGTCAGTCCAGACTTCGACCTCGACCGTTTCTACGTCAATCTCTTGGAAAACCACGGCACCTATGTCGGTCCCGGCCACTGGTTTGATATGCCCAAGCGCTTCTTCCGCGTCGGTTTCGGCTGGCCGAAAGAGGCGGAATTACAGGGCGGCCTCGACGCCATTTCCGCCGCGCTGAGGCAGTAACGTCCGCGTGCAATCGGGCGAGCGGCTTGAAAACCGCTTGATCCGGGCCCGATTTTCACGCATACGCGCCCCGAACTTTGATAAGTTTCATTGGCCGGAACAGCGCCCATTTCCGGGAAGTGCCCCGCCGGCCAATGCAAGCAACGGGGCCTGTATCCATGACATCCCATTCCCATACACCGCCTGACCGGCGTTACGCCGCCTTCCGCCATCGCTCCTTCCTGAGCTATTGGGCGGCGCGTTTCCTGACCACCTTCGCCACCATGATCGTGTCCGTCGCCGTCGGCTGGCAGATCTATGATCTGACGCGCGATCCCTTCGATCTCGGCATTGTCGGCATCGTCCAGTTCCTGCCGTCGCTGCTGCTGGTGCTGGTCACCGGCGTTGTCGCCGACCGTTTCGGCCGCCGCCTGATCATGGCGCTGGCGACGGTAGTCGAGGCAGGTTGTGCCCTTGTCCTGTTGTACTTCACGCTGCGCGGTCTCGTCAGCCCGCTGCCGATCTTCATCGTGCTGGCTATGTTCGGCCTGGCGCGCGCTTTTTATGGGCCGGCCTCGTCGTCGCTGTTCGCCAACCTTGTTCCGCCGGAAGATTTCGGCAATGCGATCGCCTGGAACTCGTCCGCCTGGCAAACGGCGACCATTGTCGGCCCGGTCGCCGGCGGCCTGCTCTATGGCGTCTCGGCCGAAGCCGCTTACGCCGTTGCCTCCGTGCTGATGCTGGTGGCCGGTCTGCTGATCTTCACCATTCCGAAACCGGCCCAGCAGAGCGCCACCGACAAGCCGACGATGGAGACGCTGTTTGCCGGCTTCCGATACATCTGGAGCGAGAAGATCGTCCTGGGCGCCATCTCGCTCGACCTCTTCGCCGTGCTTCTGTCCGGTGCCTCGGCGCTGCTGCCGGTCTATGCCCGCGATATTCTGGAACTCGGCCCGTGGGGCCTCGGCCTGCTGCGCTCGGCGCCCGGCATCGGCGCCATCTGTGTCGCGGTCTGGCTTGCCGGGCATCCGCTGCGCGACAGTGCCGGCAAGATCATGCTCGGCTTCGTCGCCGGGTTCGGCGCCTTCACCGTGCTGTTCGGCGTCTCGACCATCACCTGGCTGTCGATCCTGGCCCTTGCCGGCCTCGGCGCCACCGACATGTTCAGCGTCTATATCAGGGAGACGCTGATCCAGCTGTGGACACCCGACGAGGTGCGCGGCCGCGTCAACGCCGTCAACCAGGTCTTCGTCGGCGCCTCCAACGAAGTCGGCGAGTTCCGCGCCGGCACCATGGCGGCGCTGATCGGCACCGTGCCGGCGGTGGTGATCGGCGGCGTCGGTGCGATTGCCGTCGCCGGACTGTGGGCGGTGCTGTTTCCGCAACTCCGAAGGGTGCGGCATCTCAACAGCCGCAACTGATCGAGTAAGCCGCTGGATCCGGTCCAAATCAGCTTGCGCCGATGACGGCTGAGATGGGTCGGAAGCGGACGGGCCGGTACTGGGCGAACTAGCCAGATGGCGGGGCAGCCACAGGGTGGACATTTCAGTCCATATGGAAAATGATCATGTTGCCATGCACAATACTGCAGTGCTCTGGTCTCGACGAGAAACCTTAAATATAGAAGAGAACCACCCGACCTCCGGGTCCAGCGAGCGGGGACGCAAATGGACACTTCAGGGAATCGGCAATCGCATCGCGACGCAAGCGGGCGACCCAGCCGATGGGCCGGCTGGCTGGCCCGCGCCGCCGTCCCAGTGGCATTCCTGCTCGGTATGGCTTTCAGCAGCAACGCGTTTGCGCAGGACCAGCAGCTGCCCGTGGTGACGGCGGCCAAGCCGGTGGTGCGTGAAATCGTCGAAGACGACGAGTTCGTCGGGCGCTTCGAAGCCGTCGACGAGGTCGCCATCCGTTCGCGCGTCAGCGGCTATCTGGACAAGATCAGCTTCCAGGACGGCGCACTGGTCAACAAGGGCGACCTGCTCTTCACCATCGACCAGCGTCCGTACCAGGCGGCCTACGATGCCGCCAAGTCGCAAGTGGACGTCGCCAAGTCCCTGCTCGAATTCTCCAAGATGCAGCTGGATCGCGCCGATGAGCTCGCCAAGACCGGCAATATCTCGGCCGCGACGGTCGACGACCGTCGGCGGGAATACCTTTCGGCGCAGGCGCAGATGCAAGGCGCGACGGCTGCGCTGACGACGGCCAACCTGAACCTGGAGTTCACCGAGATCAAGGCGCCCTTGTCCGGCCGCATCGACCGCCGGCTGGTGTCGGTCGGCAACCTCGTGCAGCCGGATTCCACCTTGCTGACGACTATCGTCACGCGCGATCCGATCGACTTCTATTTCGACGTCGATGAGCGCCTGTATTTCAGCTACGCCCGCGACGCGAAGGAGCGCGGCGGCAGCATGCAGGAAGGCGCCGGCGGGCTCGAGGTGGTGGTTCGCGTCGCCGACCGCGCGGAGGCGGTATTCAAGGGCAAGCTCGATTTTGCCGAGAACCGGATCGACAACGCGACCGGCACCATGCGGGTGCGTGCAAGGTTTGCCAACGCCGACGGCGTTCTCCAGCCAGGCATGTTCGGGCGCATCAACGTGCCGGGGTCGCTGCCGCATAGCGGCGTCCTGGTGCCCGACGAGGCGGTCGGCGCCGATCAGGATCGCCGCATCGTGTACCTGGTGGATGAGGCCGGGATGGTGTCGGCGAAGCCCGTGCGCACCGGCCCGCTTCTCGACGGCTACCGGGTGATCCGCGCGGGCCTGACCGGCGACGAGACGATCATCGTCAACGGGCTGATGCACGCCAGGCCCGGCACCAAGGTGAAAGTCGAGATGGTGACGTTGCCGCCCAAGGTCGAGACCGCCGGGTTGCAGCAATGAGGTTCGCCCATTTCTTCGTCGACCGTCCGATCTTCGCATCGGTGGTTTCGATCGTCCTCCTGATCCTCGGCGGGATTGCTTATACCCAGCTGCCGATCGCGCAATATCCCGAGATCGCGCCGCCGACCATCGTCGTTCGCGCCCAGTACCCGGGCGCCGACGCCGAGACGGTCGCAGCGACGGTGGCAACGCCGATCGAGCAGGAGATCAACGGCGTCGAGGGCATGCTTTACATGTCGTCCTATTCGTCCGGCGACGGGGCGATGGCGCTGACCATCACCTTCAAGCTAGGCACCGATCTCGACCAGGCGCAGGTGCTGGTACAGAACCGCGTGTCGGTCGCCGAGCCGCGCCTGCCCGAAGAAGTCCGCCGCCTCGGCATCACCACCATCAAGAGCTCGCCCGACCTGATGATGGTCGTGCACATGCTGTCGCCCGACAATACCTACGACCAGCTCTACGTCTCGAACTACGCCCGCTCGCGGGTGCGCGACATACTGCTCAGGTTGGACGGCGTCGGCGACCTCATCATCTTTGGCGAACGCGAATATTCGCTGCGCATCTGGCTCGATCCGGAAAAACTGTCCGCCCTGGGGATGACCTCGGGCGATGTGGTGCAGGCGCTGCGCGACCAGAACGTCCAGGTGTCGGGCGGCTCCATCGGCGCGCCGCCGACCAATACCGGCACGGCGTTCCAGTACACGGTCACCACGCAAGGCCGCTTCAACGACGCACGCGACTTCCGATACGTGATCGTCAAATCGGCCGAAGACGG
The DNA here is from genome assembly GCF_040323735.1 of Mesorhizobium sp. M0029. Classification (NCBI taxonomy): domain Bacteria; kingdom Pseudomonadati; phylum Pseudomonadota; class Alphaproteobacteria; order Hyphomicrobiales; family Phyllobacteriaceae; genus Mesorhizobium; species Mesorhizobium sp. M0029. The sequence goes on along the minus strand of NZ_JAMYVF010000025.1, from coordinate 22,129 downwards.
CCGCCTGATCCAGCTGCAGGACGTGGCGCGCATCGAGCTCGGCGCCAAGGATTACGTCACCAACTCCTATCTCAACGGCAAACCGGCGGTGGCGCTCGCCATCTTCCAGCGGCCAGGCACCAATGCGCTCGCCGCAGCCGCGGAGATCCAGGACAAGATGAAGGAGCTTTCCCAGGACTTCCCGAAGGGATTGAGCTACGACATCGTCTACAATCCGACCGAGTTCGTCGCCGAGTCGATCCAGGAGGTCTACAAGACGATCCTCGAGGCGATGGTTCTGGTCATCATCGTCATCATCGTCTTCCTGCAATCGTGGCGCATGGCGATCGTGCCGATCGTGGCGATCCCCGTGTCGCTGATCGGCACGCTGGCGGTGCTTTACGCCGCCGGCTTCTCCCTCAACATGCTGACGCTGTTCGGCCTCGTGCTGGCCATCGGCATCGTCGTCGACGATGCGATCGTCGTGGTCGAGAACGTCGAGCGAAATATCGCCAGCGGGCTGGCGCCCAATCCGGCGTCGCATCTGACCATGGACGAAGTCGGAACGGCGGTCATCGCGATCTCGCTGGTGCTGATAGCGGTGTTCGTGCCGACAGCCTTCATTCCCGGCATTTCCGGGCAGTTCTACCTGCAGTTTGCGATCACCATCGCGGTGTCGACGGCGATCTCGGCATTCAATTCGCTGACGCTCTCGCCGGCCTTGGCCGCGCTGCTGTTCAAGCCGCACCACACTGCTGCGGCGCCGCCGCGCTTTTTCCTGGCGCGGTTCGGACGGGCGCTCGCCGACGGCTTCAATGGCGGCTTCGACAAGGTCGCCCATTGGTATTCGAGCATCGTGCGCGTGCTGGTCGGCTCGCGAATAGCGATCGCCGCCACGCTGGCCGTTTTCGCGGCCCTCATCTACGCCACGGTCTATATGGTGCAGACGGTGCCGCGCGGTTTCATTCCGTCGCTCGACCAGGGCTATGCGATCGTCGTCGTCCAGTTGCCGGACGGCGCCTCGCTATCGCGGACCGATGCGGTCATCCAGCAGGCGTCGCAGATCATCCAGAAAACGCCGGGCGTCGACTACGCGGTCGCCTTCGCCGGCTTCTCCGGCGCCACCTTTACCAATGCCAGCAACGCGGGCGTGATCTTCGCCAGGTTCAAGCCGTTTGACGAGCGACTGGAAGCCGGCCAATCGGCGACCCAGGTCATCGGCAATCTGTTCGGCAGCCTGCAAAGCATCAAGGAAGCCTTCATTATCGCACTGCCGCCGCCGCCGATCCGCGGCGTCGGCAATGCCGGCGGCTTCAAGCTGCAGATCCAGGAGCGCAACAGCGCCGACATGCGGCAGATCCTGGCGCTTGCCTATGAAATTGCCGGCAAGGCCAACAAGACGGCGGGGCTGACCGGCGTGTTCACCACCTTCTCCGCGTCCAGCCCGCAATTCTTCCTGGCGATCGATCGCGACAAGGCGCGCATCCTGAACGTGCCGATCCCCAACATCTTCGAGACGCTGTCTATCAATCTGGGCACCGCGTACGTCAACGACTTCAACGCTTTCGGGCGCGTCTACCAGGTGCGCGCGCAGGCCGACCAGGCGTTCCGCCTCGATCGCGCCGACATCTTGAAACTGAAGGTGCGCTCGGCGACCGGCGCGCTGGTTCCGCTGGGCACGTTGATCGAGATCCGCGACGTCACCGGCCCGGCGCTGGTCCAGCGCTACAACATGTACGTCTCGGTGCCGCTGCAGGGCAACGCCGCGCCCGGCGTTTCCACCGGCGATGCGCTTGCCAAGATGGAAGCGATCACGGCACAGACGTTGCCGGCCGGTACCTCCTACGAATGGACCGAACTCGCCTATCAGGAGCGTAACACCGGCAATGCCGCTGTCTATATCTTCGGACTTTCGGTGCTGTTCGTGTTCCTGGCGCTGGCGGCGCAATATGAAAGCTGGGTGCTGCCGTTCGCCATCGTGCTGGTGGTGCCGCTCGGCGTGCTCGCGGCGTTGCTCGGCGTGTCGTTCCGAGGGCTGGACAACAACATCCTCGTGCAGATCGGCCTCATCGTGCTGATCGGACTTGCCGCCAAGAACGCGATCCTCATCGTCGAGTTCGCGCGGCAGGCCCAGGAACGCGGCCTGTCGGCGGCCGAGGCTGCCGTCGAAGCCTGCCGGCTCAGGCTGCGGCCGATCCTGATGACCGCCTTCTCGTTCATCCTCGGCGTCGTGCCACTGATGATCGCGACGGGCCCGGGCGCGGAAATGCGCCAGTCGCTTGGCACCGCGGTGTTCTCCGGCATGCTGGGCGTCACTTTCGTCGGCCTGTTCCTGACGCCGGTGTTCTACGTCACGCTCAGGTCGCTGTTCTCACGGCGCAAGCCGCACGCCGAGGCCGAGTCTTCGGCACCGGCAGAGGTGCCGTCCGAGACGGCCGCCGAGTAGTGTTACACGGGCAGTTCGTGGCGCTGCCGACTATTTCGTTTTGGTGTTGAATTCACGGTTTGCAGCATAGTCGATAGTGAAGGTGCCCGCAGGAGCGCGAACGCCCTGCTTCACGTTGGATATGGTGACTGTCGAGGTAAGGCCCCTCTCGTCAGTCAGGGTCCATCTGCGTAGATCGAGCGATTCCCTGTCAAACACCATAGTGATATTCGAATTGCCGAAGGCCGACTTGTCGGCCAGCCTGATGATCACCTGGGCGCCATCGTCCTTGATACTTTTGAGGCGATTGCCGGAAAAGTTGACCTGATTGTCGAGGAGCAGCTTGAGCGGCGTCTTCGAGAGAGCATAAAGCCGCGATGTCTTGAGCTTCTTGTTATAGACCACCAAGGATTTTCCATCTGCAATTACGCTGACCCCTGATTGGCCTGCATAGTTGAACCGGATCTTGCCCGGCCGCTGGAGGAAAAATTTCCCTTTGGTCCTTTCCGCTCTTGGGCCCGACTGGACAAAGTCCCCGGACATGGACTTTACCGATGAGAAGTGATCGGCAATCGTCTTCGCTTCTATAGGTGCGGCCAAGGCCGCGGTCGAAAGTTCGGCGTTTATCGCGACAGCGCTGACAACGGCTAACCAGAAAGCCAGCAGTCTTTTGCTGTTATATGCCATTCAGTTATCCTACCCCGAGCAGGCGCGTGATCGAAAGAGATCACGCGCCTCTGAGATCAGTAGCCGTCCGGGCACTGAGCAACGTAAACTCGACCGTTCCGACCGCGATATCTGCACTGGCCGGCTTCGCTGGCGTGCCCGATGACCGCCCCGGCCAGCGCTCCGACCGCCCCGCCAACAACCGCCCCTTTTACCGGGTCGCCGGCCACTGCTGCGCCTACAGCTGCGCCACCCAAACCACCGACGGCAGCGCCTTGTTCGGTGCGGGAGCATGCCGCGAGCGGAATGAGTAGGCTCAAAATGAGCAGTGTCTTCTTCATTGGTTCTCTCCTGGGGCCGTTATTAGCCGAAGCTTAAATGCGCCACGGAGTTTTTCGATCCATCGGAGTGTTTGGGGCGCAATCCATCTGCGGGAACGGGCTAAGGTCCCGGATCCATCGTACACGCCTCCCAGAGGTAAGTCGTCTTTGGGCAAGCTCGGCCGTTCAGAGTAGTTGGATTTTGCTCTATCCCTAAGTAGGCTTGCCGAAGATCAGGCTCAAAAATTCGCTCAGCCAGCGCTTGAGGTGCATATCCCAGATCAGCCGGCCGCCGAGATGGTCGCGGCCGGGCTGCGCGCCCGGCAATTCGAAACGGTGTGCGCCGCGCACCACCCAGCGCTGCATCATCATCCTGGTCAGTTCGCCATGGAACTGGATGCCCCAGGCATTGTCGCCATAGCGAAACGCCTGGTTGGGGTAGGTTTCCGCCGTCGCCAGCAGCGTCGCATCCCTGGGCAGCGAAAAGCCTTCGCGGTGAAACTGGTAGACCATGTCAGGCCAGGGCAGCAGCTTCTTGCCGGCTTCGGTCGGCTTCAGCGGATACCAGCCGATCTCGACCAGCCCCTCGCCATGCCCCTCGACCTTGCCGCCGAGATGGTTGGCCAGCATCTGCGCGCCAAGGCAGATGCCGAGGAAGGGCCGGTTCTCCTTTAGCGGAACATTGAGCCACTTGGTCTCGCGGCGGACGAACTCATCTTCGTCATTGGCGCTCATCGGCACGCCGAACGGCGCCGGCGTGTCCCTCGAGCGTCTCCGGCAGGCTGTCGCCGAGAGGCGGCCGGCGGATGTCGAGGTCGAAACCTTCCTCGAGCAGCATGTGGCCAACCCGGCCGGGGCTCGAGGTCTCCTGATGCAGCACGATCAGGATTTTTGGTTTCGAGCTCGGTCTGGGCGGCATGGAAAGGCGGAATCCTATTCGTCGCTCGACGTCCCGCTGGCGCCGGGCGCGGCGGCCGCCGCCTTGCGGCGCGCCTCGACGCGATCCTGGCGCTCGACGCCGATCAGTTCGGCGACGCGCCAGACGGTGTTGTCCTCCAACTCATGCAGTTCGCCGTCGGCATAGACGATTTCCCACATCAGGCCGATGAAAGCCTTGCGCGCCTCGGCGTCGAGATGGCGCTTCAAGACGCTGGTGAAGGCATAGAGGTCGATCGCCTCATTGTCGGCGCGCTCGCCGGCGGCAGCCAGTGCATCGAGCTCGTCGCCGCTGATCGAATAGCTCTGCGCCAGCACCTGCTTGAACCGCTCCCACTCGACATCCTGGCGCACGCCGTCGGCATTCATCACGTGATAGAGCAAAGCCGACGCCGCAACGCGCGGATCGTCCGCATTGGCGCGAGCCCCAGCCCCGGAGGGCAGGTCTTTCAGAAAGGCCAGGACGCGTTCGAACATGGTGCTCACTTCACATTATTGGAGCATGATCTTTTCCAAAAACCGGTATCCACTTTTTGGGATCATGCTTCAGGGATCAAAACAGGCGGAAGCGGCGCGGTGACTTCTCCGCTTCGTCATCGGGGTCGACGCCGGGGTCGTCGGGCAGCCGCGCCAGTTCCTCGGCAGGTTCGACGGGTTCGGCGTCGTTTGGTATTGCGGCGAAAGCGGCGGCGGTGACCGGCGTGACCTGGTCGTCGCCCACAGCGGGCTTCGGCTCGGTCGGCGCCTCGCTGATCGTCTTGGCAACGGCGGGATGATCGATCACTTCGGCTTCCTTTGTCGGCTTGGCGGGTGCCGCAAGCACCGGCACATCGGCTTCGTCTTCATGGCTGTCGATGAGCTGGCCCAGCCGCTCCATCGGTGCGCGCCAGGCGAAAGCGTCGAGCTTGCCGCTGACCGGCGATACCGGCGCCCAGCGTTCGGAGACGACGCCGTCGGCGACCCAGGCCGGATCGCGCGGCGCCCTGACCGCCTTGGACAGCAATTGCCTGATCTTGCCCTGGTCGCCGGTCTCTGCCTCCTCGATATCGGCCAGCAGCAGGTAAGCGCCTTCCCGGCGATCCATGCGGATCGCCGCTTCCGCCTCGCGGCGGGCGGTGGAAAAATCCTGCGCATCGAGCGCGGCGCGCGCCACCGTCATCGACGATTCGGCATTGTTGCGCTTCAGCTCCTGCAGCTTCTTCGCCCGGTTGAGACGATCGACCACGGCATCTCCCGGCCTTGCATGGGTGTAGAGCTCGGCGATCTCGGGATGCGGCTCCGCCTTCCAGACTGCCTCAAGGATCTTCGAGCCTTTGCGCACATCGTTCTGTTTGAACAGAAGATTGGCGGCTGCAACCGCGGCCGGCGCGAAATCGGGCGCGAGCTTGTTTGCCTCGAGAGCGGCTGCCTTGGCTGCATTGGGGTCGCTGTCGGTCAGCGCCTGCGCCTTGGCGGTCAACAGCACGGCGCGGCGGCGATTGGCGGCGTCGCGTTCGATCTGCCTGGTCGACTTCTGCGCCTCCACCAGCTTCAGCGCGCCGTCCCAGTCGCCGCGTCCGGTCAGATCCTCCAGCGTCGATTCGGCGGCCCAAGCCAGTTGCGGCGCGACGGAAGCGGCGCGGCCGGCATAGTGACGCGCCGCGTTGCGGTCGCCGAGCCGTTCGGCTTCGAGATAGAGCCCGCGCAGGCCAAGCAGCCGCATTTCGGGGTCGTCGAGCATGGCCTCGAATTTTTCGCGCGCGCCCTCATGGTCGCCTTCGAGCAGCGAGGCTTGCGCTTCGAGCAGCTGGATCAGCGGCTCCTGGTCGGAGCGGATCAGTTTGGCGGCTTCCTTGGACTTCTTGCGGGCCAGCGCGCCGTCGCCGGCGCCGGCTGCGATCATGCCGGTCGACAGCGCCTGGTAGCCGCGGTCGCGGCGGCGCACGCGGAAATAGCGCGAGATCGTGTATGGGCTGTTCCACAGCGACTTGATCAGCCACCAGACGATCATCACCGCTGCGACGACGGCAACGATCGCCACCGCCGCCACCATCAGGCTGACCTGGTATTGGTAACCGTTGAAGGTAACGACCATCTCGCCGGGACGATCGGCCAGCCAGGCAAAGCCCAGACCGAGGGCGAAGACGGCGGCGAGAAAGATGAGAATGCGGATCATCGTGTCGTCCTCATGCCTTCATCGCACCTGCAATCAGCGCGTCGACCTGCGTCTCGACGTCGATGCGCGCCTTCAGTTTGCCGGCAAAGTCGACGCCGGCAGCCTTGACCGCATCCGGCAGCGTTGCGTATTCGCTGAGCGCCTTGGCGTAGTCGCCCTGATTGACCGCCACTTCGATGCGCGCCACGGTTTCCGGCGCGCCGGCGCCTTCGACGGCGCCGATCGGCCGGACCTTGACCAGCGATTCGGCGCTCGACAAAAGGTTCTGGAAGAAGCCGGCATTTTCATCGACCGGCGTCGCCGCCGCGACCATCGCATTGGCCGCGGCGTCGGCCTCGCCGGCGATCTCGGTGCGGGTCGGGACGCCCTTTTCAGCGTAGGGGCGCAGCGCTGCAATCTGCGGTGCATCGGGCGAGATCGCCGCGAAGGTCTCCAACTCGGCGGCGAACGGCGCGCCGCGGTCAAGCGCCGCCTTCAAGGCCGAAGCGGCGATGGCCATCGCGATCTTTGGCTGCGAGGCCTGCGCATCGACCTTGCCGGCGAGCTGCGTCACCGACTGCTCCAGCGCGGCGATCTTGCCTTCCTGCGTCTTGGCTGCCTCACCGGCCGATTTCACCAGTGCGTCGAGGCCCGCCAGTCTTTCATTGAGCGGCGCGAGATCGACGGGCGCTGCACCACCGGCCTGGCCAAGGGCGGCGACCGCCGTCTCTATCTGCTTGACCTTGTCGCCAAGCGCTGCAAGCCCGGCATTGTCGCCGGCGCCGCCCTTTTCGACCGCCGATTTCAGCGATGCGACATCGGCCTTGACCTGATCCAGCGCCGAAGACAGCCCGTCGACCTTGGCCGTTGCGGCGCCATTGCCGCTGGCTTCCCTGAGGTCGGCGATTTCGCGCTTCAGCGAAGCGATCTCGCCATTGACGCCGTCGAGCGAGACCGTGCCCGCCCCTGAGCCCGGAGCGCCAAGCACGCCGGCAAACTGCAGCCCCCCGGCGGCAGCCAGCGCGATGACACCGCCGATGATGCCGGCGGCGATGCCGTTCGTGCGCTTCGGTTGCGCGGCCATGGGCTGGTTCCCGGCTGTCCTTGGGGTTTCCTTGGGTGCACCCGGCTTGGGCGAGGCATCCTCGAAACTGTAGTCGGAGGTTCTGGCGCGCGGTGGCGCATCCGAAGCGGTGGGGTAAGGCTGCTCCGCCTGGGTGGACGCCTTGGCATCGGCGCTTTCGGGAGCGGCCTGCGCCGCGGCATCGGAGTGCTCCCACGGCTCGAGATCGGCCTGATCGGCATGAACGGGCTCGTCAGGCGTCTCCGGCTGCGCATTTGCCATGGCAGCGGCATCCTCAGCCGCAACCGACCCTGCCGGGGCCTCGACGTCGTCCGAGTTGGCGACATCCGTCTTGGCGGCATCCGCATCGGCAATGCGCGAGACAGCCCCGGGTTCGAGTTCGATGGTCACCGGCTCGCGGTGGCTTTTCGAATGTCGCATCTTCGGCGTCTTGACCATGCCTGGGCTCCGCAATCCTGCTTCGTCTGGGCGCCCGACGGCGCGTGATGGTTTGAAAAATGGTCTAGCACATCATCATCAGGTGAAAAGGGGCGGCGTGATGACACGGGGCTTAGTCGCCGCGGTGCAACAGCTCAAGCAGCGCCTCCTCCTGCGGTTCCCGCGCAATGCGTATTTTTTTGCCGGCGGCATTGTCAAACGCCGCTGCCACGCGCTCGGAGAGCGCAAAAGCCTGCATGTTTTCAAAGAGATCGCGCAGTTCCGCCCGGCTGGCCAAGGCCTGCAACGCTGCCGCCGCCTTGGCTGAATAGAGCAGCACCGCGTCGACCGCCTGATCGGACAGGCGTGTACGGATTTCAGCATCGGAATAATCGAGCGAAATCGTGTCGTAGGTTTCGACGGTGCGGACCTCGACGCCGACCTTTCGCAGCCGCGCCTCGAAGGCCGGAAACCGCACGCGCCCTGTGAGATAGACGACCGCCTTGCCGGAAAGGCCGGCAGCAATCGCCTCGGCCAGCCGCTCGGCGTCGCCCGCCCCTTCGCTGACCGACAAGAACCCTGCCGAACGTGCCGCTTCAGCCGTCCTGCGTCCGACGGCATGGCAAGGCAAGGCGGCGAGCGCACGAATGAGTTCTTTCGGCGCATGCCGCACGGCATTGGCGCTGGTCACAGCGACGGCCACGGCATTGTCGCTCGCAGCATCGGCGCCAACCCGCAGTGTCACCGTTCCGGTCAGCGGCAGAAGGAGCGGCTCAAATCCCAATTCCTGCAGCCGCCGCATGGTTCGCGACGCCCCAGGTTGCGGCCGCGTCACCAGGGCACGCATATCAGACCCAGCCGTCGAAGAAGGTTTCGCCCGCTTTGACCCGCACCATCCTGGCCGCGTCCGTGCCGATGTCAGCGGCATCCAGTGCCAGGCCTTCGGCCTTGACCTCATGCGATTGCGTGCCATCGGGCGAAATGATCAGTCCGGCGAAAACCAGCCTGCCGCCCGATATCGTCGCATAGCCGGCGATCGGCGTGCGGCAGGAGCCATCGAGCGCCGCCAGGAAGGCGCGCTCACAGGCCAGCGCCTGGCCTGTCGGCACATCATGGATGGCCACCAGCATCTTTTCGACCTCGCTGTCGCCGATGCGGGTTTCGATGCCGATTGCGCCTTGTCCCGGCGCCGGCGGAAAAGCATCGAGCGGCATCAGATCGGTGACGACATGGCCGAGCCCGAGCCGCTTCAGCCCGGCATAAGCGAGGATCGTGCCTTCGGCGACGCCTTCCTCCAGTTTGCGCAGCCTGGTCTGCACATTGCCGCGGAACATGACCACGTCTAGGTCCGGCCGCATGCGCCGGATCAGCGCCTGGCGCCTGAGCGAAGACGACCCGACCTTGGCGCCTTGCGGCAAATCAACAATGCGCTTCACCGCCTTTCCGATGAAGGCGTCCCGCGCATCCTCGCGCGGCAGGAAGGCGGACAGCTCCAGCCCGTCCGGCAGCACTGTCGGCATATCCTTGGAGGAATGCACGGCGATATCGATCGTGCCGGCCAGCAGCGCCTCTTCGATTTCCTTGGTGAACAGGCCCTTGCCGCCGGCTTCCGACAGCGGCCGGTCCTGGATGCGGTCGCCGCTGGTCGAAATGACGACGACCTCGAAGGCTTCCGCCGGCATGCCGTGCGCTTCCATCAGCCGCGCCTGCGTTTCATGCGCCTGGGCGAGCGCCAGCGGGCTGCCGCGTGTTCCGATTTTCAAAGTTTGCATGGCGCGCGGTCCGTGATAACCCCCGGCTGGCTTTGCGTTTCCGGCACTCCCTCTAACTAGGAAAGTCCGGCGACACAATCTCTGGAGACAGCGACGAATTGATCCGCGTTCTGGGCATTGAGACGAGTTGCGACGAGACCGCCGCCAGCGTGGTGACGCTGGAAGGCGATTCCGTGCCGGTGATTGCGTCCAACATCGTGCTCAGCCAGATCGAGGAGCACGCCGCCTTCGGCGGCGTGGTGCCGGAGATCGCCGCGCGTGCCCATGTCGAGGCGCTGGACGGCATTGTCGAGGCCGCTCTTGCGGATTCGGGCGTAGCCCTGGCCGACATCGACGCCATTGCCGCCACTGCCGGCCCCGGCCTGGTCGGCGGGCTGATCGTCGGCCTGATGATGGCCAAGGCGATTGCAGCGGCCGCCGGCAAGCCGCTGATCGCCATCAACCATCTCGAAGGCCACGCACTGACCGCAAGGCTGACCGACGGGCTCGACTTCCCCTATTTGCTGCTGCTGGTCTCCGGTGGCCACACCCAGATCGTGGCCGTGCGCGACGTCGGCGACTACCAACGCTGGGCGACGACCATCGACGACGCGCTCGGCGAAGCTTTCGACAAGACGGCCAAAATGCTCGGCCTGCCCTATCCCGGCGGCCCGAACGTCGAAAAGGCGGCAATGTCGGGCGATGCGACGCGCTTTGCCTTTCCGCGGCCGATGAGGGGCTCGGCGCAGCCCGATTTCTCCTTCTCCGGCCTCAAGACCGCTGTGCGCCAGGCGGCGACCGCCATCCAGCCGCTGAGTGAGCAGGATGTCGCCGACATCTGCGCCTCGTTCCAGGCGGCGGTAGCCGACGCACTTGGCGACCGCGTGGCCCGCGCGCTGGCCCGCTTCCGCGACGAATTTCCGGACAAGGCCGAGCCGGCGCTGGTCGTTGCCGGTGGCGTCGCCGCCAACAGAGCGATCAAGGCGACGCTGCAGAAGCAGTGCGCCGAGGCCGGCTTCGCCTTTGTCGCGCCGCCGCTCAAACTGTGCACCGACAACGCGGCGATGATCGCCTGGGCCGGCATCGAGCGGTTGCGGGCAGGCCTGTCGCAAGAGAACGGCTTCGATTTCGTGCCGCGTTCGCGCTGGCCGCTGGACAGCATTTCGGCCCCGATGGTCGGCTCCGGCCGGCGCGGAGCAAAAGCATGAGCGCCGGCAACACAAGCGGCAGGGACAGAACCGGCTGGCGCGTCGCCGTGCTTGTCGGCGGCGCCTGGGGCACGGCGCTAGCGCTGGCGATGCTGCGCGCCGGTCACGATGTCCGGCTCTACGCCCGCGACGAAGAGACGGTTTCCGCGATCCGCCGCGGCGAGAACCCGCGTTATCTCCCCGGCATCGCCATTGAAACAGGCATTGCGGCGACGAGCGATATCGGCACGGCCCTGACCGATGCCGATTGCGCGCTGGCCGTGGCGCCGGCACAGGCGCTGCGCGCCATGCTGACGACGGCAAAGCCCCATATGCCGAAAGGCATCCCGCTGGTTCTCTGCGCCAAAGGCATTGAGCGCGACACCGGCGCGCTGCTGTCGGCGATCGTTGATGAGATTCTGCCCGAAACTCCGGTTTCGGCCCTGTCCGGTCCCAGCTTTGCCGCCGACGTCGCCAGGGGTCTGCCGACCGCTGTCGTGGTTGCTGCACGCGACGACGCCTTGGCGGCCGAGCTTGCCGCGCGCTTTTCGGCGCAGAATCTGCGCTGCTATTCCAGCGACGATTTGATCGGCGTCGAGATCGGCGGTGCTTTGAAGAATGTGTTCGCCATTGCCGCTGGCGCCGTCACCGGCGCTGGGCTCGGCGCCAGCGCGCAGGCCGCCATGGTGACACGCGGCTTCGTCGAACTGCGCCGCATCGGCGCGTCCTTCGGCGCCAAGCCGGAGACGCTGATGGGGCTTTCCGGCCTCGGCGACCTTTTGCTCACCTGCTCTTCGGCCCAGTCGCGCAATTTCGCCTATGGGCTGGCGCTGGGGCAAGGTAAGCCCTTGTCCGGACTGCCGCTCGCCGAAGGCGTGCCGACGGCGGCGATCGCCGCCCGCATCGCCACCGAGCGCCACATCGACGCGCCGATCATCGCTGCGGTGTCGGCGATACTGGACGGCACGATCACCATTCGGCAGGCTGTCACGGCATTGATGACCCGGCCGCTGAAGACCGAAACCGGTATTTAATTGTAAACTCCCGTGAACAGCTCGGTATTGTCCCCGCCAGGCACGATGCGGTTTTCATAGTGACCTTCCGGCAGCAGCAGTGCCTCGGCTGGACCGTTGCGCAGGACAACGTCGCTGGTACCTGCCTCCAAGGATAGGGGCGAAGAATGCGAGGTGCCGTTTATCTCGACCTCGCCGTCTGCAAGCTCCCCGCTGGTCGTGTACAGGCTGTATCGTCCGGCGACAGGCACCTTGAAAACGACCGGACGACCGGAATAGAGGCGACGACCAGCCATTCTGATGTTGGGAGCGATCTGGACGTAGCTGTCGCGGATGAGAGGCGCGATCACGGTATCGATCAAATCCATGCGATATGACCAGAGGACCATCTTGGGCGGGGAATCCGAGAGAACTTTGTAGGCTTCCGATTGCCTGCCTTCCTGCAATGTTTTCAAGACATAATGCTGGTCGAGCCAGAGTGTGGAGGGCTCCTGTCGATTGGGCAGCATGGCGATGCCGTCGAAATACTTCTCATCCGGTGCGAGCAAAGATTCCGCGCGCGAGACCAGTTCAAGCTGGGCCTGATTGTTGAGGCGTAGGTAAACGACATTGCTCGCGTAGCTCATTGCGATGGCTGTGATCAGCACCGCGAGGACAGGAACCCGGTAGCGCGCGTGGGTTGCGGTGCTGTCGAGAAGCTCCAACGACCAGAGCGCAACGAACGGCAACGCCATGATGAAGACATAAGGCCAGGGCTGGTCGTGCGTGAATACCAGCACCGTGATGACGAGTGAAAAGATCAGCGCAATTCGCCTTCGACCATCGAGTTTCATGATCCGCATCAGTGACAGGGCCATACCGGAGAAACAGATCCCGTAAAGAAGGGCGTTCCGCGCCAGTGTCTGTAACACGAACTGCCTCAGTCCCCCGTAGTCACCGCCTCCACGCGTCGCAATCTCGACCGGGCCAAGTAAAAGGTTTTTGGCCGCGAGAACAGGGGCGCCTCCACCGAAGATCAAGCAATAGACCATTATCGGAACGGCCCATCCAAGCACGAGCCACCCTCCGCGAACCGCCCCTGTTGCGTAGCGTCTCATCAAGGCTGCGTCAGCAACAAGGCCGATGCCGAGCGCAACGTTGAAGTAGACCGATTTCTGAGTGATGACGAAGGCAAGGCCACTTAGCATGCCGGCGGCAACAAGCTGCCTTGCCCTCAACCCAGGTGCGCGCAGGACAACCAGCAACGCCGCCACGGCGAAGAACACTGCCGGCGGTTCGGCGATGGTACGAAAGATGCGCTCCATGAAATTCGAAAAGCACAGGAGAACGAGGACGATCGTCAAAGCGCGCACGCGATCCTCGCCCAGAGCGCGAGCGCATGCGTAGATCAAAGAGATCGTCCCGCAGGCCAGCAACGCAGTCTGCATGCGGCCAGCAAGCAGAATCGACGTGGCATTCCAGCCGATCAGATGAGCAATCTCATAAAAAGCCGCATAGCCGACCGCCTTGGGATGCCAGATCGTATCGAACAGGCCGTTGGAGAAATATTTCGCCCATCCGAGTTGGACGAATTCATCCATGACGAAGCGGATGTTCCAAGCCAGAACGAACAGCAAGATGATCTTGAGTGCGATCAGGATATGCAGAAAAGTTGTTGTTGGGCGCTGCCCGAGAGCGAACAGCTTGTTTGGTCCCGGCTCCTGCGTATTCAAGACAACCCCCTCGATCGTGCCCAGGCAGACCAACGCCAGGCGTGCTGCCTCGCTGGGCGCAACGCCCTTCATCCTCAGACAACAACTTCGAGGCCGGCAGCTCCGCTTGGCGAAGCATGGTTCCACCGCGGTTAATTTTCCGAGACTGTGCGGAACTGAAGCCGTCGCGCTTCGGATTCTTGCAGCGCTCCGCTCCAGCCTGTCTATACGCAGCGGACTTTAGCCGCTGTTAGCCTTTTGCTTGTTAAGAAGGGTTATGTTCAAACACGGCAGCCAGCCTTCTGCGACAATGCGGAGGCTTGAAAGGACATCGCGTGCTACAACCCAAGATGGCATCGGGCCTCGTCTGCCCAGTCTGCTATTCCAGGCTTGGCACAAGCCCGGTTGCCCTGACCTGCGAATCTTGCCCTGCCCCCTATCCCGTGCACAAAGGCATTCCGTTCTTTGTGGAGTCGCCGGTGAGGGAGGGCTTCGACGCGAGCTTCCATGAAGAGGCGTATGCCGGTACCAGTACGCGCGCCCGTCTCTACAATTCGCTCAAGCAGGTCATCACCAGCGAATATTCACCGCACGACACGCTGAATTCGTTTCTTGCCTCGATACCTCAGGACTCAATGATCGTTGAGTTCGGCTCCGGCGCACGGCGCGTCCGCCCCGATGTTCTCAACATTGACCTGTTCCCCACCCCGAACGTCGATCTGGTCGCGAATATCGAGCACACGCCGCTTGCGAGCGATTCCGTCGACGTCGTCATTCTGGACAGCGTGATCGAGCATGTTCCCAATCCGGTAGCGGTCGTCGATGAAGTGTTCCGTGTCCTGAAGCCGGGTGGGAAGCTGCTCTGCATCAACCCTTTCCTGTTCCCCTATCACGGCTATCCCGCCCACTACTGCAACTTCACAAAGGACGGGATCGAGCAGCTTCTCCAGCGGTTCGCAAGGGTAGAGGTCCAGACGCATCAAGGGCCGACAAGCGCGATCGTCAACATCCTGTCCGAATACATCGGCGTCGTTGTCGGTCGAGAGAACCGAACCCGCTACATGGTAGCGAAAGCCGCGATCCTGACGCTGACATTCCCGTTGAAGTTTATCGACAAATTTCTGGTCGATCGCCCGGAGAGTCACCGGATCGCCAGCATGCTCGGCACCATCGCGACCAAATAGCGTGTCGCTGACCAGCGCTTATTGCCAAGAGCAATTCCAGGAAAGTGTGATCGGTTTTCCCAGGAAAAGCGCGTAGCGCTTTCCCTTGGGAATTGCGCAAAAACAAAGAGATAGAGCGGTTCGCCGTTTCCGTGAAACGGTGAAACGTTCTAGCGACCCGCCAGGATCTACCCATCTGCTACCAGCTGAGCAGTTCACAATAATTCGGCCGGTCCGGTAACGCCGATGCTCTTTTTGCTGTGGGGAAATGCCGTCTTGCCATGGCCGTGAAGTCCGAGCGTGAAAATAGCACGACATGCTTGTCTCCGGTAATGTGCCGGTCCGCAAGAAGCGACAAGGTGGCGCGTATTCCACCAGGCTCGATGTCCTTCAAGATGATCTTCCGGCAGGCCCAGCGTTCGCAACTGTCGGCCAGCGATTTGAAGAATGCGTCGCGCCCATCGACCGGCACATGATGAATGACGTCGGAAATCGTCACAACATCAAAAGATCCCTGCACGCTGGAAAGGTCCGTGGCGGGCAGAAGTTCGACCTTCGCCCGATTTGCGTTGCTTAGAAAGGCACCGATTGAAGGTGCGAGATCGCACATCGTAACCGTTAGGTCGGGGCGCCGATCAAGCAACCGGTCGACGAGCGCTCCATCCCCGCCGCCGATATCCAAAACCCTCGCGCCGTTCGGCAATTCGCGATCGAGAAAATCCGCAATTACATTGAGATTGACGAAAACACGCCGGTAGATGTCTCCGACCGGCTTGAAATGACGGCCAAGAGCCCTGCGCATGATCTGTCCTGGCGGCAACATTCTCATTCCTCGTTTCCCGTGGTTGAGCGAGAGGATGTCGCCGGCAAGGTGATGGGCTTTAGATTGAACCGTGACAAGATAGCAAAATGCGCAACGACAACGTTCCAGATGAGCAACGCAACTGTGGCGATCGGAGACGCAATCGCAACGCCAAGGCCGAGGCATGAACAGAGAAGCACCATCATGGCTACCGAGATCGGATAGGCCGCAGCCACACCTGCCGCAAAACGCGCAAACGCTTTCAAGCGAAGTGGCTTGCCGAAGGTGAACCAGCTGTGCAGAGCGTATCCCGTAGGCATCACAGCCAGGAATGAAATCATGATGCCCAGCAGGTAATGCCCACCCAGCTGATCAACCGCAATCATGATGGCATTGTGCGCAATTGCGCATATCGCTCCCACCACAGTGTACCGCCATCCACGTTCCAAAAGCGGTCTTTCGTGAGCTCCGGCATGGTTGCTCTTGTCCACTTGGTCGTCGGCGATCCTGGCAGAGCTGAACATTGCCTCAGAACGCTCCTGTCAGTTTCGCGCGAAGCCGGCACATGACGCGCTCCAGCAATCGCGAATCGCGCAAGTAGCGCCTTAATCCCGTCGGCCCGAGCGACAGCATGGTGCGAGCCGCTCGAACCAAGGCCTTCAAGTCGCCGCCCGACGCAGCCGCCAGCGACACATTGACGCTGATCGATGCCCGAGCAGCAGATTCAATCTGGCGTCGGCTGCGCGCCGAAAGCCGGTACAGATGGCGCTCTAGGACAGTCTGCATTTGCGAACGGAATTCGTTCGCATCGCGCGATCCGGTTACGGTCAGCGAATCGCCATGAACCCGGAAGGCTGTGGTTATCTCTTTGTGATAAACGACAGATCCGGCAACAGCGAGCTTCGCCCACATATCCCAATCCGCCGTATACCAAAGCATCTCATCCATGCCCCCGCATGCCAGCCAAGCACTCCGACGAAAAATCGGAGCAGGCACAGACACGAAATTCTGTACGAGAAGCCGTTCCAGCAAGAATTCAGATTCGAGCACCTTTTCGGTTGGCAAGGGACAGTTCCAGCATCCCATTCGCCGGCCGTGGCGGTCAACGATCGCAGTCGGGGCTAAATGAAGCGCTGCTTCGGGTGCGTCCGCGAGCCAGCGTCGAGCGGCCTCAATGCGCCCGGGCAACCACAGGTCGTCTTGGTGGAGTATGCAGACATAATCGGCGGCGGCTAGCTCAACGCCCAGGTTGGTCTTCGACTGCCAAGGCCCGAGATCTTTTCGCCGAAGCAGCCGGAACGCCGGCCGGTAGAGGAATCGCTCGACAATGGCAGCTGTGGCGTTCGTCGGGCTGCTGTCGATAATGATTATCTGCAGGTCGCCAGTCAGCTCCGCAGCAAGTGAATCAAGTGTCGCTCCAATCCATGCCGCCCCGTCATGGACAGGCATGACGACCGACAGAAAAGGCTTTTCGGCTGCGCGGCTTACGGCTTGAATTTCCGCTCGCGAGGCTGCTGAAGGGTTAGAACTCATGTCTGGCGCTCAATGTATCAAGCAGCAACTTGAGCACGAAGCCAGATAGCACCATGGACATGCCGGCCACGCAGATAGTGGTGACCACAAAGGTCAGATGCACTGATTGCTCCATGGGGCCACCGACAAAAATCCAATGTAGCGCCAGTGCCACGTCCGCCGCGAAGCCAGCTGCCGCGAGTACGCCACCGGAAAAAACCAGCCATTCCAAAGGGCGACCGCGCGTCAGCCATGACACAATTCGACCGCTGTAGACCGGATGGTAGATGGCGATTGCCACCTTTGCCAGCATACCGAACAGGATCGCTGAAAGGCCAATCAACGTCGCCATAGCCGAGAGCGCGACGAAGTGAATTCCGAAGTACCATCCACCGATGCGAACAGGTCCGGCAGCGAGAACTGCAAGGCCGGCAATGCCAGTGATCAGCAAGGTCAGCCCAGGCACGAGATACATGGTGTCCGGCGCGTGAGCAATAATGAGCCGCAAATGGCGCCAACCGTCGCGGAAGGAACGCAGATGCGGGGCGCGGTTTCGCTTGTCGGGGTAGAGCTTGATCGGCACTTCACGAATGGTGAGCCCAGCGCGATGCGCATTGATGATCATTTCCGAGGCGAATTCCATTCCCGGCGAGCGTGCGCCGATTTTCTGAAATGCCTCTCGAGTGAAGCCGCGCATGCCGCAATGGAAGTCGCGGATCGGAGATTTGTGCAGCCAGCGAGCGATGGTGGACAGGACGGGATTGCCCAGGTAGCGATGCAGTAGCGGCATGGCGCCCGGCTCGATACCGCCGGCGAACCGATTGCCCATGACAAAGTCCGCACCCAATTCCAACGCATCGATGAAATCGCCCAATTGGCTCCAGTCGTAGGAATCATCGGCATCGGCCATGATGAGATATTTGCCCTCGGCCGCTTCAACTGCAGCGCTGATTGCCGCGCCATAGCCCTTTACCGGCTGATGGACGACCCGCGCTCCCAACTGTTGCGCAATCTCCACCGACCTGTCCGTGGAGCCATTATCGCCGACGACGACTTCCCCCTTGACGCCGCGCCTCAAGAAGGCATCGAAGGCTTTGCGAATGCAAATGCCAATCGTCAATTCTTCGTTCAGGCAAGGAATAATTGCAGAGACGAGAACGCGCTCGGTCTCCATGCTGACCGTGAAAGCAGGCGTGGCGTCGTCGATCCTGACTGTCGTGTCCCCCGCGATGCTCTCCATTGCGTCCTCTATTCAGGCGTTCTGGAAGAACCAGCCCATCCCCACAACTGACCCGCTGGGAGCGTATCATATCGAAAATTGATTATCTTTGACTTACGAAATATCCAGTGGCGTCTTTATAAGCAGCAATCGCAAAGGCCAGGCGCTTCGCAATGCAGCGCTGTTGCCTGTGTCTGCTCTTTCGGGCGAAGCGATATCGTCTGTGACTTTCATCAAACTCATGTGGATCCATCATTTCAATGCCTTGGCCTTGAGCCGGGCGGAGATCCATCGCGACAGATCATTTGGCATTGACCCGAAGGCACCATAAAAGCAAAAACGCGGTTTCGGCAGTTCAAGGCGAACTTTAGTCGCAATCCCAACCCGGAGTTTCGAAAGCATGCTGTTTGCGTTGATTTGCAAGGACCAGCCCGGCAGCCTGCAGGTGCGCGTCGACACGCGACCCGCCCACGTCGCCTTTCTCGAGGGCCTGAACGCCGACAGGACACTGGCCTTTGCCGGTCCGTTCCTCGATGCCGACGGCAAGCCGAACGGCACCCTCGCCGTGGTCGAGGCGCCGGATCTCGCCGGTGCGCAGGCGCTGTCGGCTGCCGACCCCTATGCCAAGGCCGGGCTGTTCGAAAGTGTCGAAATCCGCCAGTGGAACTGGACCTTCAACAAGCCGGCGGCTAGTTAGTTCCGGCGGCGCCTAGAGCGATCCCAGGAAAAGTGTGTAACGGTTTTCCGTCCGGAATTGCGCAAAAAATAGTAGTTGGAGCAAAGACATGAACTACTGGCTGTTCAAATCCGAACCTTCGGTCTTCTCCTTCGAGGCGCTGAAGGCCAAGGGCAAGGCCGGCACGCAGTGGGACGGCGTGCGCAACTATGCAGCGCGCAACAACATGAAGGCGATGCAGATCGGCGATCTCGGCTTCTTCTATCACTCCAATGAAGGGCTGAACGTCGTCGGCATTGCCGAGGTCTGCGGGCTTGCCCACCCCGACAGCACCACCGACGATCCGCGCTGGGAATGCGTCGACATCCGCGCCTTCAAGGACGTGCCGAACCCGCCGACGCTGGAGCAGGTCAAGGCCAATCCGAAGCTTGCCGAGATGGCGCTGGTGCGGCTTGGACGGCTTTCCGTACAGCCGGTGACGCCGGCCGAATGGAAGGAAGTCTGCCGCATGGGCGGCCTGACGCCGGCTCCGTGACGGTCCTCACGCCGAACAGCGCGAAAAAGTTCATTCTCGACAACACGGCGCTTATGTCGCCGCCGCATGTGCCGGAGATTGTCCTCAATCTGGCCGACGAAGCGCATGACCTCTGGCAGCGCACGGAGAACGAGCTGATCGAAATCGGCCTGCCGCCACCGTTCTGGGCCTTTGCCTGGGCCGGCGGTCAGGGCCTTGCCCGCTACGTGCTGGACAATCCGTCGGATGTGCGGGGCAAACGCGTGCTCGACTTCGCCTCCGGCTCCGGCCTTGTCGCCATCGCCGCCGCCAAGGCGGGTGCGGCGCACGTGATCGCCGCCGACAACGACCCGTTCTGCGAAACGGCGATCCGCCTCAACGCAGAGGCCAATGGCGTTGCCATCGACTTTTGCGGCACGGACTGCATCGGCACCGACGCCGGCTTGGACGTGGTGCTGGCCGGCGACGTCTTCTACGACAAAGCCTTCGCCGACACGCTGATGCCGTGGTTTTCGACACTGAAGGCGCGCGGCGCTGACATCCTCGTCGGCGATCCGGGCCGCTCCTACATGCCGAAGGCGGGACTGGAGCCGCTCGCCGTCTACGAAGTGGCGGTGACGCGGGCGCTGGAGGACGCCCTGGTCAAGCGCACCACGGTGTGGCGCTTCGCTTGACGGCATTGCCGAACAGGCGTTCCATCGCGCATTTTGAAGAATACGCATGTTGTTATCCCAGAACCGTCAGGCTTTGGGCGGCATGCTTGAGGGGAGGACTTTATGGATTTTTCAGTGGTGAACTGGCTGGCGGTGGTTGTCGCGGCCGTCGCGGCGTGGCTGTTTGGCGCGGTCTGGTACACGGCCCTCAGCAGGCCTTGGATAAGGGCGGCCAGGATCGATCCGTCAACGTCAAAGAAATCTATATTGCCCTTCATCATCTCCTTCATCGCCGAGCTGATCATGGCGCTGGTCTTAGCCTTGGTCGTCGGCGCGATGACCGGCGGCGAGCCGGTCCTTGTCGCAGGGCTGGTCTTCGGCTTCGTCCTCTGGCTGGGTTTCGTCGCCACGACGCTGACGGCCAACCATCGCTATGAGAATTTCGGCTGGGACCTGACCCTGATCGACGGCGGCCACTGGCTCGGCGTGCTGTTGATCATCGGCGCGGTGATCGGCTGGTTCGGGGCGCCGGTCGCCGGCTGAGGCCTGCAGAAGTCGTCAGGTCTGCGTCCTGGCGACTTCGTCGAGGATCCATTCACGGAAAGCGATGATGCGCGGATCGTTGGCAGTGCTCTCGGGATAGACCAGGAAGTAGCCGAACTCCGGCCCCACGCGCAGACCGAGTTCAAAGGGCTGCACCAGCCTTCCCTGGGAAAGGTCGTTTGCCACCATGGCGAACTCGGCGAGCGCCACGGCATTGCCGTCGAGCGCCGCCTGCACGGCATCGGTAGAGGTTCCAAACACGATAGTCCGGCTGTCGTCGAAATCGTTGATGCCGGCCGCCGCCATCCACATGCGCCAGTTCGGCCATGTCACGCCTTGGCGCGACCATTCGATATGGGCCAGCGTGTGGTTGAAGAGGTCGCGCGGTTCGCGCAGCGGCGGGCCGGAGGTCAGCAGGCTCGGGCTGCACACCGGAATGAGGATGTTGTCGAACAGGCGATGGGCGCGAAGCCCCGGATACTTGCCGACCCCGAACCGGATGCCGACATCGACGTCGTCGAGTTCGAAATCGCGCACTTCGTAGCCGATGTCGAACCTCAGTTCGATACTGGGCTGAAGTTTGCGAAAATCGTCGACGCGCCGCATCAGCCATTTTGACGCGAACTGCGCGTCGAGCGTTACCTTCAGCAATGCCGTGCCGCGCGTCAGCTTGCGCGCCCGCGACACCGCCCGGTTGAGCAGGTCGAGCGCATCGATCGAGGCCTCGAACAGCACCGTACCTGCCTCGGTCAACCGGATGGTACGACTGGTTCGCGTGAACAGCACCAGCCCGAGCTGATCCTCGATTTCCTTGATCTGGTGGCTGACCGCCGCCGGCGTCAGCCCGAGCTCGTCGGCAGCGCGGGTGAAATTGAGGTGGCGGGCGGCGGCTTCCAGAGTCCTCAGCGCGCGCGTTCCGGGCAACAGACGGGACATCACCGTATCCTCAAATAAAACTTGACGATCCGAAAAGAACTACTCGTTTCTCTTATGGATTTCAATGCGGCATGATGCATCCTTCGAAACACCATCAAGCCGGATTTGATATCCGGCGGAACACGGAGCGCATCATGTCCATCTTCGTTTTGAACTCGCCAGCAGCTCGCTCGAACTGGTTGCATGCCGTAACGGACTGGCTTCGCCAGGCGAAAGTCGCCATCAACCTGCCGCGCCAGGACGTGGAGGACCTTTCGGATCGCCAACTGCGCGATGTCGGCGCGCAGCGCAAGGACGTGACGCGGGCCGTGGACCGGGAACTCGGCCGGCTTGGATTGCTGGACACTGGGTGGCAGAAGCCGAGAAGGCGTTAGGCAATGGTGAGTAGTGAGTAGTGAAGGATTGAAACGACGCCGAGACCATCCTACTCCCTACTCCCTACTCCCTACTCCCTACTCCCTACTCCCTACTCCCTACTCCCTACTCCCTACTCCCTACTCCCTACTCC
>NZ_JAMYVF010000024.1:0-96549 GCF_040323735.1 Mesorhizobium sp. M0029 | reverse complement strand
GCCGGCGTTGCGCATTGCCGAAGTCCCGGCTCACCCCAGCGCCTCCTCGACAATCTGGCCAAGCTCCGGCGCGATCGCGGACAAATCCTCCTCGTCCTTGATAAGCACACCGATGGCGCGGCGGAAGGCTTGCGGCCATGGGCTGCCGCCTTTCTCCAGTATGGTGGCGGCGTTGGCCCATTCTACGGCCTCGGAGATGCCGGGCGGCTTGGCCAGCGGGCGGACGCGGATCTCCTGCACAGCGGCCGCCACGGCGCGGGCGGTGGTCTCGGCGACATCGCCGGCGCGCAGCATGATGATGGCGGCTTCGCGCTCGGCGTCGGGATAGCCGATCCAGTGATAGACGCAGCGGCGCCGGAGCGCTTCGGCGAGTTCGCGGGTGCGGTTCGACGTCAGGATGACGATCGGCTGCGCTTCGGCGCGGATGGTGCCGCGTTCGGGAATGCTGATCTGGAAGTCGGAGAGGAATTCCAGAAGTAGCGCTTCGAATTCGTGGTCGGAGCGGTCGATCTCGTCGACCAGCAGCACGCGCTGCTCCGGCGCCCGCAGCACCTGCAGCAATGGCCGCGCGATCAGAAAGCGGTCGTCATAGATGTCGATCTCGTGCTCGCCGGCATGGCGGATGGCGAGCAACTGGCGCTGGTAGTTCCATTCATAGAGCGCGTGTGCTGCGTCGATTCCCTCATAGCATTGCAGCCGGACCAGATCGCGGCCGAGGGCTTCGGCGATGGCCTTCGCTGCTTCGGTCTTGCCGACGCCGGGCGCCCCTTCGAGCAGCAGCGGTTTGCCGAGCCGTATCGCCAGGAAGATGGCGGTGGCCAGGCTGTCGTCGGCGAGATAACGCGAAGCGGCGAGACGGGATGCCACCGCCTCCGGTGAGGTCGCGACAGTCTCTGCGTTCGGCTCCTGCATGTCGTCCTCAGTTCGCCGCTTGCGCCTTCAGCGCGCGCAATATGCGCTCCGGCGTGATCGGCAGCGTGTCGATGCGCACGCCGACCGCGTCGAAGACGGCATTGGCAACCGCGGGGATCTGCGGGTTCGCGCACATTTCGCCTGGCCCTTTGGCACCGTAAGGACCATCCGCCGACGGCCGCTCCAGCACGATGATCTCGGTTTGGGCGAGATCGCCCGGTCCCGGCATCAGATACTGGTTGAAGTCGGTGCCGCCATGGTCGCGGTTGGGATAATAGGGCTCGGTCGTTTCGTAGAGCGCGTGGCTGATGCCCATCCAGGAACCGCCGACCAGTTGCTGCTCGACCATTTTCGGGTTCAGCGCGCGGCCGATCTCGAAGACGTTCTTCACGGTCAGCACCGTAACTTCGCCCGTCTCGTCATCGACCTCGACTTCGGCCACCGTGCAGGCATGGGCGTAGCAGGTCGACGGCTTCATCGCGCCGGTCTCTTTCTCCGGATAGGAGCGCGGGATCAGGAACATGCCGCGCCCGGATATCGAGCGCCCGCGCTTGAAATGCGCCGACAAGGCGACATCGAAGATCGAGATCGACTTTTGCGGCGCGCCCTTGACCAGAATATTGCCCTGGCCGTCAGTTTCAAGGTCGGAAGCGTTGACCTCCAGCTCTTCCGCCGCCACTTCCAACATCACCTGGCGCGCTTCCTTGGCCGCCTGGATGACGGCATTGCCGGCGCGGTGGGTGCCGCGCGAGGCGAAGGTGCCCATGCAGTGCGGACCGGTGTCGGTGTCGGCGGTGTCGATGGTAACCCGGTCCGTCGGCACGCCGATGGTCTCGGCGCAGATCTGCGCCATGATCTGCTTCAGGCCCTGGCCGAGATCGACCGACGAAAGTGTGACCATAAAATTGCCGGTCGGCGTCGAATGCACCAGCGCCTGCGTCGGGTCGCCGCCAAGGTTCATGCCCGTCGGGTAGTTGATCGCGGCGACGCCGCGTCCGCGCCTTATCGCCATCTCAAGCTCCCTTCGTGTAGGAGGACATCGCCATATACTTCTCCGCCACCGGCCAGTTGGCGGCGCGCGACGCCTCCTGCATGCACTCGATCAGCGCCGCTCCTTCGGTCGGCTGGCGATGCGCCTTCATGTCGCCATCGCGATAGGCGTTGATGAAGCGGAATTCGAGCGGGTCCATGCCGATCAGCCGCGCCAGCTTGTCCATCTGCGCCTCAAGCGCGAAGTCGCCGATGGTGACGCCGAAGCCGCGCATGGCGGAGGAGGGTGTGCGGTTGGTGTAGACGCAGTAGGTGTCGATCCAGACATTGGGAATGGTGTAGGGGCCGGGATAGTGCGCCGCTCCCTTCTGCGCGCCATAAGGCGAGTGGCGCGAATAGGCGCCGGCATCGGTGTAGCCGGTGACCTTGCGAGCCACGATGCGGCCATCGTTCATCACGCCGTCCTTGATGATTATCTTTTCGGCGGCGCGGGGTGAGGAGATCTGCATCTCCTCCTCGCGGCTGTAGATGAAGGAGACGGGACGTCCTGTGAGCTTGGCGCCAAGAATGGCGATCGGCTCGACGATGACGTCGACCTTGCCGCCAAAGCCGCCGCCGACAGTGCCGCCGACGAAATGCAGTTTTGAGCCGGGCATCTGCAGGATGATCGACGCGTTGTCGAGAGTGAAGAACATCGCCTGGGTGTTGGTGTAACAGGTGAAGCGGTCATTGCCTTCCGGCACCACGACGCAACCCGTGGTCTCGGTCGGCGCATGCTCGATCGGCGAGGACTGGTAGCTCTGTTCCAGGATGTGGTCGGCGCCGGCGAAGCCCGCCTCGACATCGCCAAAGCGCACCTTGCGGCATTCGCCGCTGTCGTAGAGGTAATAATTCTGGCCGTGATATTCGTTGACCAAAGGCGCGCCGGGCTTCAGCGCTTCCTCCATGTCGAAGACGGCCGGCAGCACCTCATAATCGACCTTGACCTTGGCTGCCGCTTCCTGAGCCGCGCGCTCGGTCTCGGCCAGCACCGCCACCACCGCCTCGCCCCTCCAGCGCACCTTGCCGTCGGCCAGCACCGTTTCGTCTTCCGGTCCGACCTGGATCAGGATCAGGATGGTGTAGACATTGTGCGGCACATCCTTGGCGGTGAGGATTTTCACCACGCCGGGATGCTTCTCCGCTTCGGAAGTGTCGATCGAACGGATGCGGGCATGGTGGTGCGGACTGCGCACCATTTTCAGGTGAAGCATATTCGGGACGTTGCGGTCGGCGAAATAGGCGGTCTTGCCCGTCACATGTCCCGGCGAATCCAGCCGCGGCCGCCCATGGCCGATCTCGTGCAGGCCGTCCTTGCGCTGATCGGCGAAATAGTTTTTGCGCAGTTCCATTCTTTTGGTCCTTAGGCCGCGTTCTGCGAATTGGCTCGGGCCGCCGTCAGCACCGCCTGGATGATCGGCTCGTAGCCGGTGCAGCGGCAGATATTGCCGGACAGCGCCTCGATCACGTCCTCGCGGCTCGGATTGGGCGTGTGGTCGAGCAGCACCTTGGCGGCCATGATCATGCCCGGCGTGCAGAAGCCGCATTGCGTGGCGAAGGCGTCCAGGAAGGCACGCTGCAGCGGATGCAGGACGCCGGCCTCAGCGAGGCCCAAGGTGGTGCGGATGTCGGCGCCGCTGCAGGTCTCGGCCAGGGTCAGGCAAGAGAGCCGGAGTTCGCCGCCGATGATGACCGAACAGGCGCCGCAGGTGCCCTGGTGGCAGCCGCCCTTGGGCGAGGTGTCGCCGATCTTGTCGCGCAGCGCGTGCAGCAGCGTCGTGCCGCTGTCGACAAATTCGGCCTTCTCCGAGCCGTTGAGCGTGAACTGAACCGGAACCTTTGCCATGTTTTCCTCCCAGCGCGCCTGCCCGGTTGATCGGACAGACGCGCGCCCCCCAAGCGGTGGTTAAGTAAGCAGCAGCCGGCCGAGATGGACCGGCAGAACCTCGGCGCGATACCAGGCGCTGGCGATCGGGTCGGTGATTGGCGAAGTGCCTTCACCGGCTGCAGCCAGCGCCGCTGCGACGCCGTCCTGCTCGAGCCTGCTGCCGATCAGTGCCTTTTCCGCAGCACGGGCGCGCATCGGCCGGTCTGCCATGCAGCCGAGCGCGATCCGCGCCGAGGAGATAGTGCCGTCGCCGGCCTGTTCGAGAACGGCGGCGATGCTGAGTACCGAGACGCCCTTCGGCTTGACCCGCGACACTTTCAGGAAGCGGAAATTCTCGGCCTTCGGCAACGCGAAGGCGACTGACGTGACGATGGCGCGGCTGTCGTCCCGCCTGGCCAGAAAATCCTCGATAGGCAATTCCCCATCATCGGTGCCGACCGTCGCATCCAACGCCAGCAGGGCGACAGCGAAATCACCGTAGGGCGCGGGTGCGAACAGATTGCCGCCGACAGTCGCCATATTGCGGATCGCCGGGCCGCCGACGGCGCGCGCAGCCTTGGACAGCGCCGCAAGCTCGGGATGGCGGGCGATGGCCGCCATTGTCACCGAAGCGCCGATGCGGACCTTGCCGCCGGCAACGGTGATCCCGGAGAGGGTCGGATCGGTCGAGCGGACGAGGCCGGTGACGGAGACATCGCCTTCATTGGCGGCGCGCACGACCAGCGTGCCGCCGCCGAGATAGCGGGTGCCGGGCGCCTTCAGCGCCGCGTTGGCATCCCTGACGGCCGAAAAGGTCTGGAGAGCAAGCGCCATGGCAGTCTCCCCTGGTTCAGCTCTGGCCAGAAAAATGGCTCTTCAACGCATTGAAGCCACCCTGGAAGACATTGGCGGCCATGCCGGCGGCGATCTTGTCGGCCTCTTCGGGCGCCGCGTCGAAAGTTGCGGTCCATTCAGCATAGGTGCGGTCGCCGTCGGTCACGCGGCGCAATTGCAGCGTTGCCTTGTGATTGGTCAGCGGCTGCGGCGTCTCCAGGATGGAGTAGCTGACGCGGAAATTCGAATCGGAGAAGTCGAGCAGTTTCTCGCGGATACGCGCGCCGCTGGCGAGCTCGAAATTACGCACGCAGCCGATGGTTTCGGCGCTCTTGCCGTCTTCGATATGGCTCTTGACCATGCGCGGATGCCAGCCCGGCAGGCCGTTGAAGTCGCGTATACGCGCCCAGACCTTTTCGACCGGCGCGTCGATGACGCTGGAGACGGTGACTTCAGCCATATGATCATTCCCCTACGAATTCGATACGCTGCAGGGTAGGGCGGCGGCCGGCGCTGCGCTTATCAATGGGTCTTGCGGCCCTATCAAGGAGTCTGAAAAAGAACGGCCCGTTCAGGCCATGGCACGCGCCGCTTCGCGGTAAAGCGTCGGCGGCACGCCGACATGGTCGCGGAAGAAGCGCGAGAAATTGCCCTGGGTGGTGAAGCCGAGATTGCAGGCGACCGAGATCAGCGGCTCCTGCGACCACTGCAGCTGCCGCACGGCTTCCTCCATGCGCAGCGTGTTCCAGTAGACGTTGGGCGTCAGATTGGTCTGTTCCTTGAATAAAGCGAAGAAGTGCGGCCGCGACAGGCCGACGCTGCGGGCGACGTCGTCGAACGAGATGCGCTCGCAGACATTGGCCTTCATCAGCTGGATCGCCTTGCGGACGCGGAAATCCTGCATGGTGTTGACGCGGATGCGCGCCTCCTGCGGCGCCGAGGCGTCGGCAGCGTCAAGCACGCTATCGATGAAGCGCTCGATCTCGTAATTGGCGACGTCGTCGATGCTTTCATTATCGCTCAAATGATCGAGCAGGTTGGCGGCGGCCTGGTGCAGCCATGGTTCGAGCGTGATCGCAGCCTGTGCAAACAACGGCGCCGACGAAGGCAGGTCGCGGCGCCGGCGCGCCCAATCCGGATCGATGTAGAAAGCGAGGAACAGGCCGGGCCTGCCGTTCTGCGACAGAATGTGGCTGTGTGGCTGGTAGGAATTGATGCCGGCGGCGGTGCCGGGACCCAGCGGCACCGTCTCGCGGCCGACGGTCATCTCGCCGGCCGTGCCCTCCAGCCAGATGATGATGTGGGCCTCGACATGCGCATGGGTGACGAAGTCGCTGGCGACATTCAGGACAGAAACATGTCCGAACCGGCCCCAATAGAGCCTGATCGCGTCCGTCATGGGTTATACCTCCCGCAGACGACTGGCCTCCCT
Source organism: Mesorhizobium sp. M0029 (assembly GCF_040323735.1). Lineage (NCBI taxonomy): Bacteria > Pseudomonadati > Pseudomonadota > Alphaproteobacteria > Hyphomicrobiales > Phyllobacteriaceae > Mesorhizobium > Mesorhizobium sp. M0029. The sequence goes on along the minus strand of NZ_JAMYVF010000024.1, from coordinate 90,475 downwards.
TCGCCTGCGACGGGATTGTGCGGCTGAGTTCGGGCTCGCGTCAAGGCGCGGGGCGAAAGCCGCTGTGTGCTGCCGGCCGTAGTGGTGGATTTTCAGACTGAGCGATAGGGTTTCCCGTCAAACCGAAGCCGTCATGCCGCCGTCGACATAGAGCGTATGGCCGTTGACGAAGGACGAGGCGTCGGAGGCGAGGAACACGGCGGCGCCGATCAGTTCGTCGACATACCCCCAGCGGCCAGCCGGCGTGCGCTTTTCCAGCCAGGCGGAGAATTCCTGGTTGTCGACCAGCGCCTGGTTCATCTCGGTGCGGAAATAGCCGGGGGCGATGGCATTGATCTGCAAGCCGTATTTCGCCCAGTCGGTGCACATGCCACGTGTCAAATTGCGGATTGCGCCCTTGGTGGCCGTATAGGGCGCGATGTTGGGCCGGGCGAGTTCGCTCTGCACCGAGCCGATGTTGATGATCTTGCCCTTGCCGCGCGCGATCATATTGCGGGCGACCGCCTTGCCGGCATGGAAGGCGCCGGAGACATTGGTCTTGAACAGCCGCTCCCACTGCTCCTCGGGAAAGTCCTCGAGCGGAGCGCGGAACTGCACGCCGGCATTGCTGATCAGGATGTCGATGGCGCCGATCTCGGCCTCGATGCGGGCGACATCGGCATCGACCGCGCGAAAATCCGTCACGTCGAAGGTCGAGGGGTGCGCTTTGAAGCCGGCGTCGCGCAAGCCGGAGACAGCACCGGCAACCTTGCCGGCATCGCGGCCGTTGAGCACGACACTTGCGCCATGCTCGGCAAGGCCGCGCGCCAGCGCCAGGCCGATGCCCTGGCCGGAGCCGGTGATCAGCGCCAGCCGGCCGTTGAGCTCGAACAGGGATTTCGATGTCAAGGCGACGGTTTCCAGCCGAAAGGTTCAGTCCAAAAACATTCAGTCATTGCGCCTGAAGTTGCGGATCCGGTCGAACAGCACCGCGAGCAGGATGGCGCCGCCGATGAACACGCCTTGCCAGAAAGCATTGATGCCGAGCAGACCAAGGCTGTTGCGGATCACTTCGATGAGCGCGGCACCGACAATGGCGCCGAAGGCGGTGCCGACGCCGCCGGCGAGATTGGCGCCGCCGATGACCGTGGCGGCGATGACCTGCAGTTCCATGCCGGTTCCGAGATTGGTGGTGACGGCGCCCAGCCATCCGGTCTGGATGATGCCGGCAATGCCCGCCGCCAGCGCCGAGATCATATAGACGGCGACCTTGATCTGCTTGACGGGAACGCCGGTCAGCGTCGCCGCGTGCTCATTGCCGCCAATGGCGAAGATGTGGCGGCCAAACTTGGTCCAGCGCAGCGTGAAGCCGGTGATCAGCGCCAGAAGGATCATGTAGAGCACCGGATTGGCGATGCCGAACACCCAGGCACCGCCGCCCAGCGCCAGAAGCTTGTCGTGATCCGGGCCGAACTGGAAGACGACGGTGTTGTTGGAGGCGACCATGGCGAGGCTGCGGGCAATCGACAGCATACCGAGCGTCACCACGAAGGGTGGAAAGCCGAGATAGGCGATCATGATGCCGTTGAAGGCGCCTATGGCGAGCGCGGTGGCGATCGAGGCGAGGATGCCGACCTCGATGGAGTAGCCGGCATGCATGGTGACGGCCAGCACCATCGACGACAGGCAGAGCACCGAACCGACCGACAGGTCGATGCCACCTGTGATGATGACGAAGGTCATGCCGAGCGCGATGATGGCGACGAAGGTGATGTTGCGGGTGATGTTGTAAAGGTTCTTCGACGTGGCGAAGGCGTCGGTGGCAAAAGACAGGAACAGGCAGGCCAGGATGACCGCGATCACCACCCAGAAGGTCTGGCTGGCAAACAGTCTTGCCGGCAAGGATTGCTGCTTTTGTTCGATCGGCTGGTCAATTGTCAGTGCCATCGTCGACCTTCATGTGCTGTGCGTGGTGAAATTCGCTGAGATCAAACCTGTTCGATGGCGCCGGTGATCAGCCCGGTGACTTCCTCGGGCGAACTTGACGCAATCGTCTTGTCGGCGACCTTGCGGCCGCGCCGCATGACGATGACGCGGTCGGCGACGGTGAACACGTCAGGCATGCGGTGGCTGATCAGCACCACTGCGATGCCCTGGTCGCGCAAATGGCGGATCAGGTTCAGCACTTCGGCGACCTGGCGCACCGAGATCGCGGCCGTCGGTTCGTCCATCAACACGATCTTCGCCTGCGACAGCATGGTGCGGGCAATCGCTACTGCCTGGCGCTGGCCGCCCGACATCTGCTTGACGAGGTCGCGCGGACGGGTCTCGGACTTCAACTCGGCGAAGAGCTGGCCGGCGCGCTTGTACATGGCGGCATAGTCGAGGATGCGTAAAGGGCCGACGCCGCGGCGCAATTCACGGCCGAGATAGACATTGGCGGCAGCGGTCAGATTGTTGCACAGCGCCAGGTCCTGGTGGACGATCTCGATGCCGTGCTGGCGAGCTTCCGCCGGCTTGTGCAGGATCAACTCCTTGCCGTCCATGCGCATGACGCCATGGCTGGGGCGGAAATTGCCGGCGATCATCTTGACCAGTGTCGACTTGCCAGCGCCGTTGTCGCCCATCAGGCCGACCACCTGTCCGGGCTCGATCGACAGCGACACGTCGTTGACCGCCTGGATGGCGCCGAAATGCCTCGAGATGTTGGTGAGTTCGAGAACCGCCACCAGTCTTTGCCTCCCCGTGTTTTGCGACCCGCTGCTGTTCCCGGCGTGAATGCCGACGCTGCTTTGGCCCCGCTCTCCCCATCTCCTCCCGGAAACAGCGTCAGCGTTCTTTTACGCAAAAGCCGGCGCTCGTCAATCAATTGTCGGACGAATTGAAGCCTTGGTTATCCAAAAATCCGTTTTGTAGGACAAATAGCATTGACGTTGGCCGCAAGCCGATATTAGCTAAGCGTCGGAGGAGATTATGCCGATGCCGCTGGCGGTTAGCCGGGCGGAAGGAGGTTTATCGGTCGAGGTTGCGGCGCCACCCATGTGTTGAGCCGGGCCAATGCCGCATCTGGAAATGCTTATCGATCTGTCTTGGCGACACGAGTGCTCGTGAAACGAACCTCGGTCATCAAGCATCCGGTCGATCTGTGTGGCGGGCACGCCGTGTCCGTCTGTTTCAAGGGAGGACTGACATGAGGAAAACACTTTTGCTCGCCGCCGTCGCCGCCATGGCGCTGGGCGCCGGGCCGGCTTTGGCCAAGAAACAGCTCGTCATCGTGGTGAAGGGGCTCGACAATCCATTCTTCGAAGCCATCCACCAGGGCTGCGAGAAATGGAACAAGGAAAATGCCAGCTCGGAATATGAATGCTTCTACACCGGCCCGGCATCGACCTCCGACGAGGCCGGCGAGGCGCAGATCGTTCAGGACATGCTGAGCAAGGCCGACACGGTGGCAATGGCGATTTCGCCATCCAACGCGCCGCTGATCGCTCAGACGATCAAGACCGCCAATCCGACGATCCCGATCATGACGCTCGACGCGGATCTCAGCAAGGAAGATGCCGCGTTGCGCAAGACCTATCTCGGCACCGACAACTATTTGATGGGTCACAAGATCGGCGAGTACATCAAGAAGGGCAAGCCGAACGGCGGCACGATCTGTACCATCGAAGGCAATCCCGCGGCCGACAACATCCTGCGCCGGGCGCAGGGCATGCGTGACGCGCTGTCGGGCAAGGAAGGCCTGGCGGCACTTGCCGGCGAAGGCGGCTGGACCGAAGTCGCCGGTTGCCCGGTGTTCACCAATGACGACGGCGCCAAGGGCGTGCAGGCGATGACCGACATCCTCGCCGCCAATCCCAAGCTCGACGCCTTCGGCATCATGGGCGGCTGGCCGCTGTTTGGCGCACCGCAGCCCTATCGCGACCTGTTCGGGCCGCTCAAGGACCGCATCGCCAGCAACGACTTCGTCATCGGCGCCGCCGATACGATCGGCGATGAAGTGGCGATCGCCCGTGACGGCCTTGTAACCGCTCTGGTTGGTCAGCGGCCGTTCGAAATGGGCTACAAGGCACCGTCGGTGATGATCGATCTGGTCGAAGGCAAGGCCGTCGCCGATCCGGTGTTCACCGGCCTCGACGAATGCACAAAGGACACGGTCGACACCTGCATCCAGAAGTAGGTTCTCGATTTCGGGGCGCCCTTTGACGGGCGCCCCGTCTCTTCCCGGACGGACGCAACGGTTGGGGCAGCAGGCTCCGGCTTTGACGCGTCTGTAGTTTGGATTTTCGGCAACGAGATCGGCGCGCCGTGCAGGTTCGGACCAGTCCGGACGCAGACGGCCGACGCATTGGAACGTGAATGCCGGACGAGAAATCAAAGAAGCGAACCGAGCGGGCCAAGGCACAAGCCAGCCGCGGTCCGGCTGTCATGCGCAGGGCCGGTGCCGCCCATTTTCCGGGAGCGAGCGTCCATGTCTCGCTGGCCGGCGAGATCGGCCTCAGAATCGTGCGCGGCGATTATCCGCCCGGCACCATTCTGCCCAACGAGGCCAAATGGGCCGAGATCTTCAATGTCAGTCGTTCGGCGGTGCGCGAAGCCATCAAGATGCTGATGGCCAAAAGCCTGCTGGCTTCACGGCCCAAGATCGGCAGTTGGGTCGAGCCCAGGGAACGCTGGAACCTGCTCGACCGCGATGTGCTGGCCTGGTACGCGACCGGGCCGGACCGGGAAGCCTTCCTGCGCACGGTGCAGGAGTTCCGTCACATCATCGAGCCGGAAGCGTCGGCCTTTGCCGCCACGCGGCGCAACGACGAGCAGATGGACGAGATCAGCCAGGCCTGTCGTGAGATGGGCGAGGCTCTGAACCTGCAGGAGCGTATCCGCGCCGATACGCGTTTTCACCTCGCCATACTGCGCGCCTCGGGCAACGATCTGCTGGTGCCGCTTGGCGTTCTGATCGAGTCGGCGCTCGATCATCTCTTTGTCTTCGTCACACGCGAGACCAGCGATCAGCGGCGGGCGCAGGCGCTGCATGAGGCGATCGAGAAGAACATCCGCCTGCAGCGTCCTGCGGCCGCGCGCAATGCGGTGCACAAACTGCTCGCCAACACCGACGATGTTATCGGCCGGTCGAGGCGCTGACACAGGCTTTTCGCCACCTCAAATCGTCTGCTTCTTGCCATCCTTGCTGGGCATCAGGTCGACGCCGTTGACCTTGCCGATATATGTCGCCAGCATCGGCACGAATTGCTCGGCCGGGCCAGTGGCATGGGCACCGGCGAAGGAGTTCTTGGTGGCGTTGCCGAGCGGGTTGGCGATGCCGGCCGCGCCCGCCATCGATTCCAGATAGGTCAGGTCCTTGAAGGCGTTGGCGATGGTGAATTTATGTGCGTCGCGGTCGCCCTCCAGCGTCCAGCGCATGAAGGTCTGGTAGAAGCCGCAATCCATGCGGCCGTTGCGGATGACGCTGTCGAAACGCGGTGGCGAGATGCCGACCTTTTCGGCCAGCGCCAGCGCCTCGGAATAGATCGCGGCATAGCCCAGCGAGATGAAGTTGTTGAGCAGCTTCATGCGGTGGCCGTCACCTGTATCGCCAATATGGACGATGCGGCCGGCCCAGGTTTCGATGACCGGCTTCACACGGGCAAACAGCGCGTCGGGCGCGCCGACCATGGCGTCGAGCGTGCCTTCCCAGGCTTCCTTCGGGGTGCGGCTGAGCGGTGCATCGACGAAGTCGACGCCGATCTCCTTCAGTTCCGCCGCCAGCGCCACCGTCGAGACCGGATCGGCGGTCGAGCAGTCGACGACGACCGAACCCTTCTTCAAGCCCTCCTTGAGGCCGCCGGGGCCGCGGATGATGGCTTCCACTTCGCGCGAGCCGGTGACGCAGATGAAGACCATGTCGGACGCCGCCGCCACGTCGCGCGAAGTCGCCGCCTCCTTGGCGCCCCGGCCAATCAGGTCCTCCGCCGGCTTGCGGTTCTTGCGGCCGAGGAAGGTCAGGCCATAGCCCTTGTCGACGATGTTCTTGGCAATACCGTGCCCCATCAGGCCAAGGCCGATAAAGCCGATCTTTTCGCTCGCGGCGGTCGTGGTCATGTCTTGAAGTCCTGTTGCGATGATTGATAGTGGGCGCCGCCGTCTGGCGGGCGAGGGTGGTTGCGGAATGCCATATTGTCTGACAATACACGGAAATCCTAGGCATTGGAGACGAAAATGACGAAGCGGATCATGTTCACCGGCGGCAGCGGCAAGGCCGGTCGCCATGTCGTGCAATATCTGGTCGAACAGGGCTGCCAGGTGCTCAACATCGACACCAAGCCGCTCGACAATCCCAAGGTGCGCACGCTGATCACCGACATCACCGACAGCGGCCAGGTGTTCAACGCGCTGTCGAGCTATATGGGCCTGCATGAATTCGACCCGTCGCTGCGGCCGCAGCCGGTCGATGCCGTGGTGCATTTCGCCGCCATACCGCGCATCATGATCACGACCGACAATGAGGTGTTCCGCATCAATGCGATGGGCACCTACAACGTCATCGAGGCGGCCGTGAAGCTCGGCATCCCGAAGGTGGTGATCGCGTCCAGCGAGACCACCTATGGCGTGGTGTTCGCCAACGAGCCGCGCGATCCCAAATATTTCCCACTCGACGAAGAATACGACGTCGATCCGATGGACAGCTATGCTCTGTCCAAGGTCGTCAACGAGCACACGGCGCGCGCCTTTGCGCAGCGCAACGGCACCGATATCTATGCCTTGCGCATCGGCAACGTCATCGAACCGCACGAATATTCGCTGTTTCCGAAGTGGTTTGCCGATCCGGGCTTTCGCAAGCGCATCGCCTGGAGCTATGTCGACGCGCGCGATCTCGGCCAGATCACGCTGCGCGCCGTTGAAACGGACGGGCTCGGCTTCCAGGTGTTCAACGCCGCCAATGACGACACCTCGTCCGACCTGCCGACCGCGGAACTGTTGAAGCGGTTTTATCCCGACGTGCCGGTCAAGACGAAGCTCGGCGAATATGAAACGCTGCTTTCCAACCGCAAGGCCAGGGACATGCTCGGCTTCCGTCCCGAGCACAGCTGGCGCAAATACGTCAAATAGGTCTGGCAAATTGGGCTTTGGGGCAAGGTTATAACCTGATCTGTGCACAGCCACAGGCTTTGCCGCCTGCGCCCGGCCCTCTGCTTGACAGCTTTCGAAATCCGGACTTTGTGGATGCATGAGGGACGGAAAGCCGAATAAGGGAAAGAAGTCTGACAAGACTGAGACAGCCGAGCGCCCGGCTGCCGTTCGGCGGGCTGACGCCACCCGGGTGCCCGGCACCAGCGTGCATGCCTCGCTGGCCAGCGAAATCGGGCTTCGGATCGTGCGCGGCGACTATCCGCCAGGCACCATCCTGCCCAATGAAGCCAAATGGTCCGAAACCTTCAACGTCAGTCGCTCTGCGGTGCGCGAAGCGATCAAGATGCTGATGGCCAAAAGCCTTTTGGCATCGCGCCCCAAGATCGGCAGTTGGGTGGAGCCCAGGGAGCGCTGGAACCTGCTCGATCGCGATGTGCTCGCCTGGTACGCGACCGCGCCCGACCGTGAGGTGTTCCTGAAGACGGTGCAGGAATTCCGCCACATCATCGAGCCGGAAGCGACTGCCTTCGCAGCCATGCGACGCACCGAGGAGCAGATGGCCGAGATCAGCCAGGCCTGCCGCGAGATGGGCGAGGCGTCGAGCCTGCAGGAGCGCACGCGCGCCGACACACGTTTCCATCTGGCCATCCTGCGTGCCTCCGGCAATGACCTGCTGGTGCCGCTCGGCGTGCTGATCGAATCCGCCTTCGATCATCTGTTCACCTATACGACGCGCGAACTCGACGATCTGCAGCATGCACAGCAACTGCACGAGGCGATCGAGAAGGCCATCCGCCTGCAGCGGCCGGAGGCGGCCCGCAACGCGGTGCGCAAGCTGCTCGCCAATACAGACGGCGTCATCAACACCCGGTAGGATGTGCTGAAATTCAGGTGAGGCGGGCCTGCAAACGCCGGCTTTCTGCGCTTCCGGTGCTCACGTACTTAAGTACGCTCCGCTCCGGTTCTCGAAACCCAATGTTTTCGGCGCGGCCTGACCTGAATCTCAACACATCCTGCGAGCGCTCAGCCGGCCTGCGAAGTGGCCAAATGCTGCTTGGTCAGCGCGATCAGCAGCGCCTGGTCGCGCGCGGCGTGCTCGGGGCGGTTGACCACCTCGTCGCCATTGACGATCGCACCCCAGAAGCCGCGCAGTTCCTCGATGAAGGCTTCGCCGTAGCCGGCGCGCAGATCCTTCGCCGACAGTGTGTGGCCGTCCGAGGTCTTCACAGTCAGCCGGGTCGGGTGATGGTTGAGCCAGGGCGAGGGGAATTCGAGCTCGAGGCTGGCATCGTCGAAGAACAGCGTGATGCGCTCCTTGTAGTCGGCGAGCTTCGGCACGGTCAGATGCGTCATGGTCCACAGCGCCTGGCCGTCGAGCAGTTTTACCGCGCCCTGGCCGCCATCGCCATTGGCGAAGATCTGCGCGCCGACGACCTCCCCATCCGGCACGCTGAGCGCGTCGAGCAGGCCGTGTACGGCATTCACATCGTGAATCAAGGCGGAGCTGTAAGCGGCGGTAAATCCACGGAAAGCCAGATCGTTGAAAGGCTGGCCGATAGCGCGTTCGACCTGTTGTTTCTGCCTGGCTTGCGCGGCGGCAATCAGCTCCTCGGGAATGTCGTTGCCGCGCTTGTAGCGCTGGTGGGCGATGAACGGCCAGGCGTCGGGATCGTTGACCTCGACCGAGACGGACCGCAGCGTCTTTGCCGTGCCGGGCAGCGAGGCCAGCGCCAGCCGGTAGCTCGGATCGAAGCGCTTCATATAGCCGACCTGCATGACCTTGCCGGCCTTGTCGCGCGCGGCGACGATCTCGGCGATTTCCGCCGGGGAATAGCAGAGCGGCTTTTCGCAGAAGACATGCAGGCCGCGCCCGAGTGCGGCCAGCACCTGCTCGTGATGCAGCGGGTCGGGCGAGCCGATCACGACGGCGTCGAGCTTATGGTCGAACAGTTGCTCCGGCTTTTCGAAATTGGCGAAGCCGTGAACTTCGCTGACATATTCCCGCGAAATCCTTGACGGGTCGGCGACGCCGACCAGTTCGAACAGGTCGCCGAGCCGCAACAGGTTTGGAATATGCTCGACCTGCGAAATCATGCCGGCGCCGATGACGCCGACCCGTATCCTGCTCATGCTGTCATTACTCTCTGCAAAAGTGTTCCAGGCTCAGGGTGCGGCGGCCGGCCGATTGCCGATCTGCGCCAACAGCCCGGCAATCTCAGCTTCCACCGCCTTCAAATCCTCGCCGCCCGACATGATGGAAATCACCTCATCGCGCGAGATCTCGGACTTGGCGTATGTGCCGCGATTGCGGCCGCGGTTGAGCAGCGTGAAAGTGTCACCGACGGGGTAGGCGTGGTGGATGTTGTGGCTGATGAAGATCACCGCCAGCCCGCGCATGCGCGCCTCGATGATGAATTTCAGCACCATGGCCGCCTGATGCACGCCGAGCGCCGAGGTCGGCTCGTCAAGGATCAGCACGTTTGCGCCGAAGTGGACTGCGCGCGCGATTGCCACCGATTGGCGCTCGCCGCCCGACAGCGTGCCGACGGCCTGCGTCGGGTCGCGCACGTCGATGCCGATATCGGCCATCGCCTGACGGGCTATTGTGTTGGCGCGCTCCTTGTCGAAGCGCGAGAAGGGCAGGCGGCTTCTCGTCGGCTCGCGGCCGAGGAAGAAGTTGCGGGTGATCGACATCAGCGAGATCATGCCGAGGTCCTGGAAGACCGTCGCGACGCCGAGGTCCTGCGCGTCGCGCGGGCTGCGGAAGGTGACGGGCTTGCCGTCGACGAAAATCTCGCCCTTGGTCGGCCGGTGCACGCCCGACAGAACCTTGATCAGCGTCGACTTGCCGGCGCCGTTGTCGCCCAGCAAGCAGTGCACCTCGCCGGGATAGACCTTGATGTCGATATCCTGCAGCGCGCGCACCGAGCCGAAATTGACCGATACACCACGCAATTCCATGGCTGGCTGGATGGCCGGGGATGGGTTTGGATAGGTCATTTGCCACCTCCGCGTCCGAGCGCCTTGAGGCGGATGTAGTTGTTGACGAGCACGGCCATCAAGATGACGATGCCGAGGAAGACCTTGAACCAGTCGGTGTCGATGCCGGTGTAGAAGATGCCCATCTGCACCAGGCCGAAGATCAGCGCGCCGAACAGCACGCCATAGACGGTGCCATAGCCGCCGGTGAGCAGCACGCCGCCGATGACCGCGGCGATGATCGCCTCGAATTCCTTGAGCAGGCCGCGCGTGGTGTCGGCGGAGCCGGCCTCCATCACCTGGATGGTGGCAAGCAAGGTCGCGGCACAGGCGGTGTAGATGAACAGCGCGATCTTAACCCGGTCGACCGGCACGCCGACATTGCGGGCGGCATTGAGGTCGCCGCCGGTGGCGAAGATCCAGTTGCCGTATTTGGTCTGGGTCAGCACGTAGCCCGCCAAAGCTGTCAGGCCGAGCCACCAGACGATCGACATCGGAATGCCGACGACGAAGGGAATGCCGTCGGTACGGGTGGCGATCCAGCCTTGCGTGCCCATCCATTGGAAGAAGCCGGTCAGGAGATGGCCGTTGAACAGGCCCGCGGTTGCCGGGTCCGGCGCGCCGTCGAGGATGTAGGGGATCTGCGTGCGGCCGGTGACGGCGCGGGTGATGCCGATCGACAGGCCGCGCAGGATGTAGAGCGACGCCAGCGTCACGATGAAGGAGGGCAGGCGGGTCTTCACCACGATCAGCCCGTTGACGTAGCCGGTGAGGATGGCGACAGCGAAGGCGCAGGCGATGCCGCCCCACAGCGGCAGGTCCCAATATTTCACCGTCAGTCCGATGACGACGCCAGCGAAGCCGACCATCGAGCCGACCGAGAGATCGAACTCGCCGGCGATGATGAGAAGGGCTGCGGCCGTGGCGATGATGCCGAGTTCGGCTGCCAGCGTCAGGAAGGTCATCGACCCCTGCAGCGAATAGAGGTTCGACGCACCCGGCAGCAGGGCGAAGATGATGATGGTGGCGATGAGGCCGCCGGCGGCACCGGCTTCGGGCCGGCGCAGCCATTGCGTCAGCCGGCCGGTGCTGGCCAGCCGCTCGTCAGTGCCGGCAGCCCGTTTCGACGTCATGCCGAAACGGTCCTTGCCCAGTACCCCGGGGGCCGGCGCTTCTGGAGGTATCGCCTTGTCTTCCACAACAGCCATTAGGCTCCCCAATCGCTCACTTCGCAATCTCGACCAGAGACGGGGAGCGCATGGCGGCTCCCCGATCCGTTTTGGTCTTGCCTTAGCGGATGCCGTCCTTGGCGAGCGCCAGGATCGCCTTGGCCTTGTCGGGCGAGTCGATGAACAGCGGCCCGGTGTAGGCGTTGTTCTGCGGCCAGAAGCCATGTGTGGCATGCTCGACCAGATAGATCACCGGCAGGTATCCCATCAGATATTGCTGGGCGTCCATGCCGAAGCCCATTTCGCCGGCGACGACGGAATCCAGGACTTCGGGGCTGATGTCGAAGGTGTAGAGCTTGATCTTGCCGAACAGTTCCTTCTGCCGGAAGAACGGGATCAGCGGATTGGCGGCGGTGGCGCCGAGCGCAAACACCGCCTGGGTGTCGGGATGCGCCGACAGATAGGCTTCGGTGCGGCGCTGGATGTCGGCCGGATCGGGCGACACGGTAAGCACCTCGGTGCCGCCGCCTGACGGCTTCAGCCCGTCATTCAACCCCTGGCAGCGCTGGTCGAGACTGACATTGCCGACCTCGTGGTTGATGCAGACGACCTTGAGTGTGCCTTCCCTGGCCAGCCGCTCGCCGGCCTTCTTGCCGGAATCATATTCGGAGACGGTGCCGACATAGAGAGAGGTGCCGAGTTCGGCGCCTTCCTTCTCGCCGGAATCCAGGACGACCATCGGAATGTTGGCGGCAAGTCCGGCCTTGACCGATTTACCAAGTGCATTGGCGTCGGCAATGGAGACGGCGATGCCGTCTGGATTGGTGGCGATGGCCGCGTCGAGCAGGCGGGCCTGCTCGACCACGTCGAACACTTGCGGCGCATAATATTCGACCTTGGCGCCGGTGAGCGCCGCCGCATCGTCGACGCCGCGCTTGACCACCGACCAGTAGGGATCGGAGGCCGAGCCATGCACCACGAAGGTGATGCGGACATCCTTCGGGTCCTTCAGGCCCGCGGCCTGCACGACACCCGCCAGCATACTCATCGAGACAAGCGCGCCGAGCGCCAGTTTCAGAACAGTCTTCATGTCATTCTCCCATTGTCGTTGCAGTTCCAATTCCCTCTTTGCGCCTCGGCCGACCGGATCGGCTTACGGTGCTGCCCGGGTGGCCGCTTTGCGGGCCTTTGCCGGTGTCGATGCCCCGAGCCGTGCACGAAGCTCCTCGCGCAGCGGCTTCATGCCGATGATGTCGATGTCCTGCGCGCCGAGCCAGTCGCGAAAACCCTGGTCCCGGAAGAGTTCATATTCCTCGGTGCGGACATAGGCGGAGCGCGGCTCGATCAGTTCGAGCTCGCCCGGCGCATTGAAATGCAGGCAAAAGAAGGTCAGGCCTTCGCGGACCCCTTCGACCAATGCCTTGTAGGCTGGCTCTATCGGTTTTGAGCGTGGACGGCCCCAGGTCGTCTGTATGGCAGCGTCGAAGATGACAAAGCCCTTGGCCCGGGCTTCAGTGACGCCGCGCTGGAACGCCGCTTCGGTGACGCCGACGAGATTGTCATTGGGCGAATAGGCCGACAGCGTTTTGGTCAACAGCACCGGCAGCCGATATTCCAGGCCGAGCTTGATGTAGACGTCGCAAAACTCCGGCGACAGCGCTGCCCCCATATGGGCGTCAAGATGAGTGACGTCGATGCCGGCGCGGTAGGCGGTGTCGATCTGGGCGCGAAGCTCGGTTTCCACCGCTTGCGGTGCTGCCTTGCGGCGGGTGGTCGCGACATCGGGCCAGAAATAGCCGAACTCGTCCGTCAGGCCGGCCGCGCGCGACGGCGACGTCAGCGGCCGCCATTTGTAGTGCTGCTTTTCGCTGTTCAGCGTCAGGTGGACGCCGAGATCGAGCCGGGGATTGGCGGCTGCCGCTTCGGCCATCTCAGGGAACCATGGGCACGGCACCATCACGGCGCCGGAGCTGCAGGCGCCCAATGCGGTCAGTTCGAGGAAGGCGCTGTTGGCGCCATGGCACATGCCGACATCGTCTTCATGCAGGACGAGCTGTCGCGTCATGGACGGCCACCGTTTTGCCGGCCACCATCTTGCCGGCCACCATCTTGCGGGCCACCATCTTGCCGGCACGCCGGTTTCGAGGGTCTTCCAAAGTGTGTCCCGTGCTGCATGGAACCGACCGTTTGCCCAACTGGACGCGATGGAACGCCCAATGCGGGCTTTCCGACAGGGCCACTTCAGCGAATTCGGATGGGTACGATTTTCCGCGGGCCTGCGTTCTGGAATGCCGATTTCATTCGCTATGCCCACAGTCGGCGCTAAACGCCGCTCCGACGTGAGCAGGATGGCTTGGTCAGATCGCAGCGGAGTGGTTCTTTCAAACAGCGGCCGCAGGCGTACTGCTTTCACACCATCAAGCGATGTGGAGACTTGCCATGTACACTGCCGGCGAAGAAGAGATCGAAGCCATTGCCAGGGTGATCCGCTCGGGTGCGCTGTTTCGCTATGGCGAGAACAGCGAGTGCAACCGCTTCGAGGCCCGCTATGCCAGGCATCTCGGCGTCGAGCATTTTGCGCTGGCCGCCAGCGGCACCTATGGGCTCGCCGCCGGCCTGATCGGCCTCGGCATCGGCCCGGGCGATGAGGTGCTGGTGCCGGCGCACACCTATATGGCGACCGCGACTGCGGTTCTGTCGGTCGGCGCCATTCCGGTCATTGTCGATATCGACGAGAGCCTGACCATCGACCCGGCCGCTCTGCGCGACGCGATCGGCCCGCGCACCAAGGCGGTCATCCCGGTACATATGTGGGGTGCGGCCTGCAACATGAACGCCATCATGGACATCGCTAAAACACGCGGTCTGCTCGTGCTTGAAGATGTCTGCCAGGGCGTTGGCGGCGGCTATGAGGGCAGGAAGCTCGGCTCGATCGGCCATGCCGGCGCCTACTCCTTCAACTACTTCAAGAACATGACCTCGGGCGAGGGCGGCGGCATCGCCACCAGCGATCCGAAGGTGGCCGAGCGGGCGCGCTGCGCCATCGATCCGTGCCATTTCTACTGGCAGGGCCGCAGCGACAGCATCAAGCCGTTCGCCGGCATCGGCGCGCGCGCCTCGGAACTGATGGGTGCAATGCTCAATGTCCAGCTCGACCGTCTCGACGGCATCATCGAGGCGATGCGGGCGGAGAAAAAGAAGGTGCTGGCCGGCACGCGCCATCTCGGCAATCTCGGCCTGACACCGTCGCCGATGAACAGCCCGGACGACGATTGCGCTGCGCAGGTGATGTATCTGCTGCCCAGCGAACAGGCGGCGCAGACTTTTTCGAAGACCATTCCGAGCGTCATTGCCGGCAAGACCGGCCGCCACAATTTCACTCAGTGGGATCAGGTGCTGATGCACGAGGGCGCGCATCATCCGGCGCTCAATCCGTACACGCTGCCGGAAAACAAGGGCCTGCGGCTGACCTATGCCGACGACCTCGGCAAGGGTTCTCTCGACATCCTCAACCGCACGGTGATGATCGCGATGAATCCGGCGCATGGCGACGCCGACATCGACGACATGATCCATAACATCGATGCGGCGGCCCGTGTGGCGCTGGAGAATGCCTCGCTCGACGATGTCGAGGTGCGCAAGGCAGCGCCCGTCGATCTGCAGAAGTTTGACAGCGTGAATTGAAGAGCCGCGTTGAACCGGCTTATTGCTGCCGGTCCAGCCGCATGAAGGCGGCGCGCAGCGCCAGCACTGCGCGCAGGATCTGGCGTTCGTCCATCGCGGCGTAGCCGAGCAGCAGGCCGTGTTCCGGCTCGCTCGAATGGTAGTTGATCGAGATGCCCTGCACGTCGAGGCCCTCCTTGACGGCAGCGGCGACGACGTCACTGTCCTTGTAGGGTCGGACAAAACTGGCCAGCAGTTGCATGCCGGAATCGTTCTCGGTCACTGTCAGCCATTCGGCCAGATGCTCCTGGCACAGCTTGACGAAATTGGCTTGCCGGCGCGCATAAAGGCGGCGCATGCGTTTCAGATGTGTGGCGAAATAGCCTTGCGTGATGAAGTCGTTGACCGTCGCCTGCAGGATCAGCGGCGCGAACTGGCCGGTGATCGAGACGGCACGGTCGAAGGGCACGGACAGTTCGCGGGGTACGATGAGATAGCCGATGCGCAGCGCCGGGATCAGCGTCTTGCCG
Organism: Mesorhizobium sp. M0029; assembly: GCF_040323735.1. Classification (NCBI taxonomy): domain Bacteria; kingdom Pseudomonadati; phylum Pseudomonadota; class Alphaproteobacteria; order Hyphomicrobiales; family Phyllobacteriaceae; genus Mesorhizobium; species Mesorhizobium sp. M0029. Next base: position 75,027 of record NZ_JAMYVF010000024.1, on the reverse strand, counting down.
AAGGAACCAATATAGACGACGCGGTCGGCATGATCGAGGCCGCGCAGCGCCGGCACCGGCCGGCCGCGATAACGATATTCGCCGTCATAATCGTCCTCGACGATCCAGGCGCCGTGGCGTTCCGCGATGTCAAGCAGCTGCAGTCGTTCCTCGATGCGCATGATGGTGCCGAACGGCCACTGGCAGGATGGCGTCACATAGATCAGGCGCGGCGGCGGCAGCTCTGGGTCTGCGAGATGCCATCCAAGGCGATCGACCTTCAAGGGCGCAAGCTGCGCGCCGCTGGCGAGAAAGGCGCTCTTGGCGCCGAGATAGCCGGGCTCCTCCATCCAGACATGATCGCCTTCGTCCATCAGCACGCGCGAAGCGAGGTCGAGTGCCGCCTGCGCGCCGGTGACGATGATGACCTGGTCGGCGGTGCAATTGATGCCGCGCGACAGGCTTATGGTCGAGGCGATGGCCTGGCGCAGGCCGGGATGGCCGGCGAAGGAGATATAGCCGAGCAAATTCTCATCGCGGCTGCGCGCATTGCGCACCAGAAGGCTCGACCAGATGGTGAAGGGAAAGGATGCCGATTCCGGCACGCCGGGATGGAAGTTGATGACACCGGCATTGCGCGGCGGCTGCGGGCCGTTGACGATGGTCTGACCGCGCCGCGAGAGCTTTTGCGGAGCGGCAAGCCCGGCGCGCAGCGCGGCCGGCGGGCGTTTCTGCTGGATCGGCGCCACCCAGGTGCCGGACCCGGCGCGCGCCTCTATAAACCCTTCGGCGAGCAGCTGGTCGTAGGCGGCGATCACCGTGTTTCGGCCGACCTTGAGATCCTCGGCCAGCGAGCGTGTCGATGGTAGCAGCGTGTTCTGCTGGATCTGGCCGTCGAGGATGAAGCGCCGCAGGGCGCCATAGATCTGTCGGTGCATCGGTTCGTCCGAGCCGCGGTCGACCGACATGATGTCGAGGGAAAGGCGCATGTGGTCGGCCAAGCTAGTCTCCGACGAGCCTGGCTGCGCGCGCGATCTTTTCTTCGTTAAGCAGGCAAACGGTCTCGAGCACCAGCCGTCTGGTTGCGGGACGGACCTCACGGCTGTTCTTCAGCGCGCGGTGAACGGTTGCCGCGCCGAGTTCCGCCTTCTCGGCGATCTCACGGATGGTGCAAAGCCGTTCCATGCCGAGTGCCGCCTCGAATGCCATGTCGCTCCTCCATCCGCATCAAGGCATGCCTCGTCGCCAGCCTCAAGCTTGAAACGCCGGGCCGGCAACTCGGGGGCAAAAATTTCGATGCCAAGAACTGTGCGATCCGCGCCGCCAAGGGAGGGCGGCGGCGCGGATCGCCGGGCGCTTTCGCGTCGCTACCCCTACCGAGGCGCGCGCCCAACCGGCCCAACCACCAGCCCCCCGGCGGTGGTTAGGCCAAGTCTCGTATCGCGACGTCGAACCCGGCCGCGCAGGCCGATTTGAGAAGCGAAGCGTAACCTTTCGTGGCATAGGTCAAGGGGTGTGCCTTGGCCGGATCCTGCTCGGCCTCGACGACGATCCAGCCTTCGAAGCCGCGCTTGGCCAGCGGCTTCAACAGCGACAGGAAATCGACGGAACCGTCGCCGGGCACAGTGAAGATTCCTTCCATCACTGCCGCCATGAAACTCATGTCCTCGCGCCGTGCCTTCTCCAGCACGGCCGCGCGGACGTCCTTGCAATGGAAATGCACGATGCGGTCGAGATGCCGGTTCAGGAGGGAGGCCGGGTCGCCGCCTGAGAACAGACAATGGCCGGTATCGAACAGCAGGCCGACGCTCTTGCCGGTTGCGGCTATCAGCCTGTCGACCTCGTCATCGCTCTCGACGATGGTGCCCATATGGTGATGGAAAGCCATGCCGACGCCGAAGGCAGCCATGCGGTCGGCGAGTTCGGTCAGCTTCTCGCCATAGGCGGTCCATTCGCCGTCAGCGAGGCGCGGACGCTGTGAGATCGGCGCGAAAATGCCGTCATGACGGCCGCGCGAGGTGTCGGCATAGACGACGACCTTGGCGCCGAGGTCGCGCAGCAGGGTCAGATGCGAGGTGAGGGCGGCGAATTCCTCGTCGACCGTGCGGTCCAGAATGCGGCCGTCATACCAGCCGGAGACGAGCTCCAGTCCGTAAGAAGACAGGATCGGTCCAAGCTCGTCGCTTCGCCTGGGGAATTTGCCGCCGAGTTCGGTGCCGCGATAGCCGGCCTGCCTGGTTTCCGACAGGCATGTCGCGAGCGGCGTATCGCCGCCGAGTGCGGGAACATCGTCATTGCTCCAGGTGATGGGATTGATGCCGATCTTGACCGTCATGCCGCTACTTCAAAGGGCTCGGGGAAACACAAAGCCGAGGCCGGCAAACTGAGGGGAAAGAGGACCTGTCACTAGGTCCAGTTGAGGTGAATTTGGTAGAGCCAATCGGGAGCGCTAAAGCGCGTCCCGTTTGAACGGACTAAGTCGACGCGCTTAGGTCTTTGCATGTCGTTGTCTCAAAACCGGCGCCACTTTTGAGCGACATGCATTAATCCTGCTGCGGCCTTCCGAAGGCCGCGCGCAGTTCGTCCTTGGCGTCCTCGAGCACTTTCCGGCGCGCCTGCGGCAGGTTCTTGCCGGCGCGGTTGATGTAGAAATTCAGCATCGACATGGCCGACTGAAACGGCTCGGCCTTGCGGCGGTCGCTGTGCTCGGCCGAGCGCTTGAGCGAGGCCGCGATCTTCCTGGCGTCGTCGGCTTCGAAGATGTGGTCCTCGAGGTCCATCGCATCGCTGTGCTCGGTCACCTCGGCCGACCATTTCTTTTTCGCGGTCATGACAAACTCCTTCCTGTCGCAAAAACTCGGGCAGGCCGCCGCCGGTTCCCGAGAAAGTCGCCGGGCCGCTGGAGCCACGGATCATGGCCCTGTGGCGCTGCCCGTCGCGGTGAATGCGCCGATAGTGGCGACACAACGGTCGACTTCCCAGGACCGTAGACAGGAAACGCCTTGACCCCGATCGTCGCCAATCAGGCGGATAGCCCCGGCATCGACAGCAGCTACGCCTGGATGCGGCTTGCCATCTCCATGCTGCTGGCGACGATCGGTGCAGTCGGCATGTGGGCCGTCGTCGTCGTGCTGCCGGCCGTGCAGGCCGAGTTCGGCGTTGACCGCGCCGCGGCATCGATGCCCTACACCGCAACCATGGTCGGCTTCGCCGCCGGCAATGTGCTGGTTGGCCGCGCGGTCGATCGCATGGGGTATTGGATCCCGGCACTGCTATCCTCGGTGGCTCTCGCCGCCGGCCTGCTGCTCGCCGCGCTGTCGACCTCTATCCTGCAATTCACCCTTGCCCAGGGCGTGCTGATTGGTGTCGGCACATCGGTGATCTTCGGGCCGCTGATCGCCGACATCTCGCACTGGTTCAACCATCGGCGCGGCGTCGCCGTCACGGCGGCGGCTGCTGGCAACTATCTCGCCGGAGCGCTCTGGCCAACCATCATGCCGACACTGATCAAGGCGGAAGGCTGGCGCTTCACCTATGCCGGCATCGGTGTCTTCTGCCTGGTCACCATGGTGCCACTGGTGCTGTTGTTGCGGCGCGCTGCTCCGACGGCGGCTGCCGCCGGTTCGCCCGGAAGCCGGCCAGTGCAGTCGATTTCGCTGTCGCCGGCGGCGTTACAGGTGCTGCTGATCGTTGCCGGTCTCGGCTGCTGCGTGGCGATGTCGATGCCGCAGGTGCACATCGTCGCCTATTGCATGGATCTTGGCTACGGCATTGCGCATGGCGCCGACATGCTGTCGATCATGATGGCGGCGGGCGTCGTCAGCCGGCTTGCCTCCGGCTTTGTCGCCGACCGCATCGGCGGCGTGAAAACCCTGCTTATCGGTTCCGTGCTGCAATGCCTGTCGCTTTTGTTTTACATCCCGTTCGACGGGCTTGCCTCGCTCTATGTCGTGTCGCTGGTGTTCGGCCTGTCGCAAGGCGGCATCGTGCCTTGCTATGCCATCATCGTGCGCGAATACCTGCCCGCCAAGGAGGCCGGCCAGCGTATCGGCATCGTCATGATGGCGACCATCTTCGGCATGGCGATCGGTGGCTGGATGTCGGGCTGGATCTACGACCTGACTGGCTCTTACGCCGCCGCGTTCCTCAACGGGATCGCGTGGAACTTGCTGAACATAGTGGCCATCGGGCTGCTGCTGTGGAAAGCAAAACGCAGTGCTGCCCTGATGGCTTAGGAAGGCAGGATTGCCCTGTTGCTTGACAAGGGCGATTGGCTGCGCGACGCCAGCAGGCGAGTGGGTGCGGCAGCAGCCGGTTGGCATGGTGGCAGTGGAAAAGCTGGACATGGTTTCGCAAGGGCGCAGCGGCCGGGGCCCGGCACGTGGAGGATGTCCATGACCAAGCCGCGCTCGCGTCGTGGGGGCGGCCGCCCGACCCTATCAGATGTGGCGCGCAAGGCCGGCGTCGGCGCCATCACCGTGTCGCGGGCGCTGCGCGAACCGGAACGCGTCAGCCAAGATCTGCGGCGCCAGATCCAGGCCGCCGTCGACGAACTCGGTTATGTCCCGGATCCCAATGCACGGGCGCTGGCCTCGGCGCGCGCCGATGTGTTCGGCGTACTGGTGCCGTCGCTGACCAACAACGTCTTCGCCGAAGTGGTGCGCGGCATCTATGACAGCCTGTCGGACGGCCCGTTCCGCGTCCAGCTCGGCAACACCCATTATTCCGGCCTCGAGGAGGAGCGCCTGCTGCAGGTGTTCGCACCGCAGCGCCCGGCGGCGCTGATCGTGGCCGGCATCGACCAGACGCCGACCTCGCGAAAGCTGCTGGAGAGCGCGGGCTGCCCGGTGGTGCAGGTGATGGAGACCGGGCCCGATCCGGTCGACATGCTGGTCGGCTTCTCGCATTTCGACGGCGGCCGCACCGCGACCGAGCATCTGATCGAGGCGGGCTACCGGCGGATCGGCTTCATCGGCGCACGCATGGACCCGCGCTCGCAGCGGCGGCTTGCCGGCTATCGCGCGGCAATGGAGAAGGCCGGCCTGTTCGACCCGCGGCTGGTCACCACCACGCCGCTACTGTCCAGCGTGACGCTCGGCCGCGAGCTGCTTCGCGATGCGCTGGCCAAGATGCCGGCGCTCGACGGCGTCTTCTGCAACAATGACGACATCGCGCTCGGCGTTTTGTTCGAATGCCATAGCGCCGCGCTCAACGTGCCGAAAACAATCGGCATTGTCGGCTTCAACGACCTCGAAATGATGCAGGCGGCGTTCCCGCCGCTCACCAGTATCCGCACCCCTCGCTATGAAATCGGCCGTCGGTCTGTCGCCATGGCGCTGGCGGCGATCGCAGGACGAAGGCCTGAGCAGCGGGTCGTCGATCTCGGTTTCGAACTCAAGCCCCGCCAGAGCACCGCACGCTGAACAGGCTTTGGCGGCCTCAGCAAATGGTGCTTTACACAACGTCATGGTAGCGCTACCATTTTCGTCGGGCAGACGTTTTGATGAGAGGCCCTGCCTGTTTATTATACATAAGCAACAGCTCATGCTTGTTTATTATGTATAATATGCTAGTTTCGTTTCTCGCCTGTGAAGCGGCGAGGGGGAGGGGATCGGGCCGGCTTCGGGCCCTTGAGACGTGGCGCCGGCCAGGCTGGAGGGCCTTCGGCAGGCGTGGAAAACACACCACGACAAACAGCATCAAAATTAACAAGCAGCAGCAAATAAAACTACAACTGGGAGGAATATCGATGATCAAGTCACTTGTTGGTGGCATCGTTGCCGCCACTGCATTCGTCATGCTGAGTTCGTCGGCCATGGCCGACCCGGAAGTCGTCAAGGGCCCGTCGGCTGAGCCGGATTGCTTTGCGCCCTGGGCGGCCGATACGCAGTTCTTCAAGTTCCCCAAGAAAGACGGCCCATACCGCATCGCGCTCGCCAATGGCTATATCGCCAACACCTGGCGCATCCAGATGGTGCAGACCGCCAAGGCCTATGCGGCCCAGCCGGAGGTCGCCGCGAAACTGAAGGAATTCAAGGTCGTCTCGACCGGCGAAGACGTGCCGGCTCAGATTTCGGCGATCAACAACTTCATCGATTCCGGCTATGACGCGATCGTCGTCAACGCCCAGAACCCGACCGCTTTCGGGCCGGTCATCAAGCGCGCCAAGGAAGCTGGCGTCATCCTCGTCGCCTTCGACAATATTCTCGATACCAAGGACGCCATCAACGTCAATGTCGACCAGAAGGGCCTTGGCGAATTGTGGGGCAAATGGCTGGTCGGCCATGTGCCGAATGGCGGCAAGGTGCTCGAAGTGCGCGGCGTTGCCGGGACTTCCGTCGACACCGACCGTCACAACGGAATCCATGAAGCGCTCGATGCCTCCGGCAAGAAATGGGACGTCACCGAGGTGGTCGGCAAATGGGACGACGGCGTGGCACAGAAGGCCACGGCCGACGCCATTGCCACCAACGGTCCGTTCGACGGTATCACCGGGCAAGGCGGCGACACCGGCATCGTGCAGGCGATGATCGATGCCAAGCATGCTTTCGTGCCGTTCGGCGGCGAGACCGAGAACGGTTTCCGCAAGTTCTGCGCGGCACATGCCGGCGACGGGCTGAAATGCTCATCGGCCGGCACCGGTCCGGCGCAGGTCGCGGTCGCCATCAAGACGGCGATTGCCGCGCTCGAAGGCAACGTCGTTCCGCAAGCAGTGAAACTGCCACTGGCGATCGTCGAGGATCCGAACTTCAAGGCCGGTCAGGATTTCTTCCCCGACCAGTCCGACAATTTCTTCGTCGGCAATTCCTTCCCGACCTGCGGCATCAATTTCACCGCGCAGGAAATTATGGGTCAGACCAAAGCTGACCAATAGGGCTGACCAATAGGCGGCATATCCGGCGCCGCGGGATCTCCGCGGCGCCGGCCACTCGATATCCCTTGAAGTCAAACTGCCTCGGGAGGGCCGATGGACGGTGCGGTTCCGCTCTTCCGGATGGAAGGCATATCCAAGCGCTATGGTGGCGTGCGGGCGCTGGAAAAGGCCGAGCTTTCGGTCTCGTCCGGTAGCATCCACGCCATTCTCGGCGAAAACGGCGCCGGCAAATCGACGCTGATCAAGGTCATGGCGGGCGTCGTCGCGCCCGACGAAGGCCGCATGATGCTGAACGGCAGCGAGGTGACGTTCGCTTCGCCTGCTGCTGCAAACAAGTCCGGCATCGTCTGCATCTTCCAGGAGCTGTCGCTGGTTCCCGAACTCAGCGTTGCCGACAACATCGTCATCTCCGATCCGCCGAAGCGTTTCGGCATGATCGACCGCAAGGCGCAGCGCCGCATTGCCGAGGATGCGCTGGCACGCGCAGGTGCGGCCGACATCCATCCATTGGCGCTGGTCAAGGATCTTCCGCTTTCAAGAAGACAGATGGTCGAGATCGCCAAGGCATTGGCCAGGAAGCCGCGCATCCTGATCCTCGACGAGGCGACCTCGGCCCTGACCGCGACGGACGTCGCCAGGATATTCAGCGTGCTCAAGCGACTGCGCTCGGAAGGGCTGGCGCTGCTTTACATTTCGCACCGCATGAACGAGATCGCCGAGCTTGCCGACCACTGCACGGTGTTTCGCAACGGCCGCAATGTCGCCAGCTACAAGGCAGGCACAAAGAGCGACAACGAAGTCGTCGAACTGATGATCGGGCGCGAATATAGCCATATTTTCCCGCCGAAACCCGCGCGCACCGCAGCCGCCGCCGTTCCCGTGCTGGAGGCGCGCAAGCTGTCCTGGACGGACCGGCTGGACAATGTCTCGCTGACGGTCGGGGCAGGCGAGGTCGTCGGCCTTGGCGGCCTGGACGGCCAGGGCCAACGCGAATTGCTGCTTGCCTTTTTCGGTGTGCTGCGCGGCCTCGGCGGCCAGATCCTTATCGATGGCAAGCCGGTTTCGATCGCCAGCCCGCAAGCGGCGCGCGACGACCGCATCGGCATGGCGCTGATCCCGGAGGACCGCAAGACCGAAGGCTTGATGCTGCCGATGACGGTGCGCGAGAACCTCTCCTTTGCCGCCCTAGACCGGCTGTCCAAGGCCGGCATCATTGACCGCGCCGCCGAACAGCGGCTGATCGACGACATGGTCGGGCTGCTGGCGATCAAGACGGCCGGCCTCGACATTCCGGTCGGTGCGCTGTCGGGGGGCAACCAGCAGAAGGTGGTCATCGCCAAATGGCTGATGCGCCAGCCGCGTATCATCCTGCTCAACGATCCGACGCGCGGCATCGACGTCGGCACCAAGCAGGAACTCTATCAACTGATGCGCAAGCTGGCGGATGCGGGGGCGGCGATCCTGTTCTATTCGACCGACTATGACGAACTGATCGGCTGCTGCGACCGCGTGCTGGTGCTCTATGACGGCGCGGTCAAGCGCGAGCTGGTCGGGGCCGAGATCACCGAGCGGGCGCTCATTGCAAGCGCGCTCAACATCCACGGCGATGACGGCGCGAGAGACGATGCCGGCGCAAGACAGGGAGCGGACGCGTGAAAGAGTGGCGCTACTGGCTGGCCGAGCAGCGCGGAACACTGATGGCACTCGGCATATTCATTGTCATGTTCGTCATCTACACCTCGAACCATCCGGCGGGCTTCACCGCCAATGTCGTGCAGACAGCGTCCAACAAGGGCGTGCTGCTCGCCTTCGTCGCCATGGCGCAGACACTGGTCGTGATCACCGCCGGCATCGACCTCTCCGTCGGCATGATCTTCACGCTGACCAATTGCCTCGCCTCCTGGCTAGTCATCGGCACCGGCCTCGAGACCGCTTTCGGCGTCATCGCCGTGCTCGGCACCGGGTTCCTGTGCGGGGCGATCAACGGCGCCATCGTCATCTACGGCCGCCTGCAGCCGATCGTCGCCACGATCGCCACGGGTGCGGTCTATTTCGGCATCGCGCTGCTGCTGAGGCCGTTTCCCGGCGGTTCGGTCAACGAAGGTCTCGCCGACGCGCTGACCGGACGCCTGTTGGGCGTGGTGCCGGCGAGCCTGGTCGTGCTGCTCGCCGTCGTGCTCGTGGTCTGGGTACCGTTCAGCCGCTCGGTGCTCGGGCGCGCGGCCTATGCGGCCGGATCCTCGGAGACGGCGGCCTACATGTCCGGTGTGCCGATAAGGCGCGGCAAGTTCGCTGCCTACGCGCTCGCAGGCCTGTTGGCCGCGATCGGCGGACTGTTCCTGACCTTCTTCACCTATACGGGCGATGCAGCCTATGCCAGCGGCAACGCCTATACGCTGTTTTCAATCGCCGCGGTGGTGCTGGGCGGCGTCTCGCTGTTCGGCGGCAAAGGCAGCGCCATCGGCGCCATCTTCGGCGCGCTGGCCTTCCGCACCATCGGCGACCTGTTGTTCGTGTTCGATTTCGACCCGCTATGGCAGCCACTGTTCCAGGGCGTTATCCTGCTGGTTGCGGTCAGCCTCGGCGCCTTCGCACTGTTTCGGGTCCGCAACCGGCTGGAGTGGTTCCTGTGAGCGAAACGACGTTGGGCGGCATCGCCGGCCGCATGCCGAAATTCATCCGCCGCGCCGATCCGGCGGTGCTGACGGCCTTCGCCTGCATCGTGCTGTTGCTGTTCCTAGGCAGCCTCTATTCCAGGAGCTTTCTGTCGCCTGAATATCTCTTGCAGCAGCTCAAGGTGGCCTCGTTCCTCGGCGTCATCGCCACAGGCATGATGCTGGTCATCCTGCTAGGCCAAATCGACCTGTCGGTGCCGTGGGCGGTGGCGGCGGGCGCGATGATGGCGTGTGCGGCTGCCGCCTATGGCCCGATCGGTGTGGCGCTGGCCATCCCGTTCGGCATCTTTTGCGGGGTGCTGATCGGCATCGTCAACGGCTTTGGCGTCGCCTATCTGCGCATACCCTCGATGATCATCACGCTCGCCACCAACGCTGTCGCGCAAGGGCTCATGGTCGTTTATACCGGCGGCTACTCGCCACAGGATTCGGCCACCGGCGCCATGCGCTATCTTGCGACAGGTTTTACCATTCCTGGCGTGCCTAACGCCGTCATCATCTGGGCGCTGATTGGCGCTGCGATGGTGTTCGTGCTGTCCCGCACCAGCTTCGGCCGCACCGTCTACGGCATCGGCAACCGCGAGCGTGCCGCCTATCTCTCCGGCATCGATACAAGGCGCGTGGTGATGATCGCCTTCGCTATCTCAGGCGGGCTGTCCGCCTTTGGCGGAGTGCTTCTCGCCGGCTATGCCTCCAAGGCGGCGCAATCGATGGGCGATGCCTATCTCCTGCCGTCGATCGCCGCCGTGGTTCTGGGCGGCACCTCCATCCTGGGTGGCCGCGGCTCCTATCTCGGCACCGTCGCCGGTGTCATTCTGATCACCCTCCTGCAGTCCATACTCTCGGTCATGCAGATGCCGGAGGCGGGGCGGCAGATCGTCTATGGCCTGGTCATCGTCGCCATGCTCCTGCTCTACGGCCGCGCGCCGGCAAGCCGCTGACCGTGGACGAAGAGACGGCACAGGCGCCAATGGGCGCTACCGGCTCAGTGCCTCGGGCCATTGTGGTGATGGGCGTCGCCGGCTGCGGAAAATCGGCTGTCGGCAAAGCATTGGCAGCAGAGGAAGGGGCCGTCTTTGTCGAAGGCGACAGGCTGCACCCACCCGAAAACGTCGCCCGCATGGCGAGCGGCGAGCCGCTCACAGATCAACTGCGTGAGGGCTGGCTCGATGCCATCGGCGAGCGGATCGCCGACCTGACCGGCAGCGGCCAAAGCGTGGTTGCCGCCTGCTCGGCGCTGAAGCGCAGCTACCGCGATCGTCTGCGTGGCTTCCGCCGGGATATCGATTTCATCTATCTGAAGATCGATCCCGCAACCGCCAAGCAGCGTGTCGCCAACCGCAAGGGCCATTTCATGCCGGCAAGCCTGGTCGAAAGCCAGTTCGCCATCCTTGAGCCGCCTGGCGCCGATGAGCGGGCGCTGACGGCCGACGCCACACTTCCAGTGGCTGAGATCGTCACCGCCGTTGCCAGCCTGCTGGCCGGCGCAAAATCATGAACCACCCTCGTCGGGCAAGGCGGTTTCCGGCCGTTCGGTGAACCGGTCGGCGCCGGACCAGACCATCATTTGCTCGGGATAGAGTTTCAGCGCCTCCAGCAAGCGGTCGCGCTTGAGCAATATGTACTCGGCCTGCAGCGCCATGTTCTTGGCGCCGGCTCTGGCCGCGCGCTCGCCGGCCTCTGCCGGGGCCGGCACCAGTTCGGGACTTAGGACGGCGCGGTATTGGCGGAACGGATCGGTCTCGAAGGTCGACATGGAAAACAGCGCCGCCTTGCCTCTGGCAGCGAAATTCGTTGGCGCCGAGGCGAGGTGAGTCCAGCCGCTCTCGCCAAGGCCGACTTCGGTGAATGTCGAGCCGGCATGCACGGTGTTGGTCACCAATACGACGCCGTTGTTGCCAAGGATCTTCTGGATCCAGCCGGTGACCTGGTAGGCGTCGCTGCGGTCGAACACGATCCGGCTTTTCAGGAAACGGTTCTCGACCCGAACCATCGGCGGGTTCAGGAAGCGCAAGCCGAACGTCGAATCGGATATGCCGTGAGCCCTGACGCTGAGCTGGTGTGTCTCGATACCGGCCTCATGGAGAGCGCGTTTGCCGATGATGGTCTGTGCCGTGAACTGATCGCACCAGATGATAGCGCCGTGGCCGCGCTTCAGCGCCGCTTGCAGGCCTTCCAGGCCCTCCAGCCGGATATCAGGTGACCAGCGGCGGCCGATGAGATGCGCGGCAAGCAGCAAACGCCGGCGGTGGTTGGCGCAGAGCAAGGCCCTGAACTGCCTTTGCGCATCGATGCCATTGCCGAGCACGGCGCGCGTCGCCGCGGCGTAGCGCACGAAATCCTTGCGGATATGGCGCTTGAGGCGCAGCCCCGATATGCGACTGCAGATCGCGGCCCACCAATTGACCGGCAGCAATGCCGCGACCCCGAGATAGAAGGCGGCCAGCAGCAGCTCGCGGAAATCCCTGTTGTTGAAGGTGCGCAACTTGCCGGCGCGGACCTGCTTGCGGCTGAAGAAGCGGACATGCTCGGCGCGTTCGGGCACCAGGATGTCGGCGATGATTTCCGTATGATAAATGACGGCGGAAGATGGTGTCCGGTCGGCTTTCCGGGATTTTCCCAACCACGGCAGCCTCATCCGATCGGTGTCCACCTGTTCTTGCGTGCGTCCGGAAATCGCTTTACTGCGTCTGCCACGGGCGCGCAATCGGCGCCGGCAAGGCCATGGTGAACGCCATTCAGGGTTCGAACTTGAAACAGGCCCTATCGGTAGCACTTCCCCAACTGGCGCCCTGGCGGCCGGCTGCGGTGGCGCTGATGGCGCCGGACCGGCCGTCCCTGAGCTTTGCCGGCCTCGCCAATCTTGTCGACAAGCTCTGCGGCGATCTCGCCAGGCGTGGCGTTGCCCGCGGCACGGCCGTCGGCATCGTCTTGCCCAACGGCCCGGTAATGGCGGCCTGTTTCCTGGCGGTCTCGGCGTTGGCGACGGCGGCGCCGCTCAATCCGGCTTACGGCGAAGACGAATTCCGCTTCTATCTCGGCGATCTCGATGTGAAGCTGCTGCTGTGCGGACAAGGCATGGGCGATGCCGCGCGCAACGCCGCAAAGGGGCTCGGCATTGCGGTGCTCGACGTCATCGTGACTGACGGCGCCAAGGCCGGCGAGTTTCTGCTGGCGGGCGACGCCGAGGTGGAGGCTGCCAGCGAGGCTCGCCTCGACGATATGCAGTTCAACGGACCCGACGATTTCGCGCTTGTCCTGCACACATCGGGAACCACGGCGCGACCGAAGATCGTCGGCTTGCGGCAGCGCAATCTGCAGGCATCGATGGCCAACATCGCCAGCACCCTGGCGCTGTCGGCAAACGATATGTGTCTCAACGTGATGCCGCTGTTCCACATTCACGGGCTGATGGCGGCGCTCAGCGCACAGCTGGCAGTCGGCGGCGCTGTTGTCTGCACGCCGGGCTTCAACCCGCTCAAATTCTACGGCTGGCTGGGCGATTTCCGGCCGAGCTGGTACAGCGCGGTGCCGACCATGCATCAGGCGATCCTGGCGCGCGCCGCCCGCAATGGCGAAACCATCGCGGCTGCGCGGCTGCGCTTCATCCGCTCGTCTTCGGCAGCGCTTCCCGACACCGTGTTCCGCGACCTCGAGCGCGTCTTCGGCTGTCCGGTGGTCGAGGCCTATGGGATGACCGAGGCGGCGCACCAGATGACATCCAACGGCCTGCCGCCGGCACGCCGCAAGCCAGGCTCGGTCGGCCTGCCTGCGGGTCCGCAGGTGACGATCCTGGACGACAAGGGGACGATCCTGCCGGCGGGTGAAAAGGGCGAGATCGCGGTGCGCGGCGCCAACATCCATGATGGCTATCTCGACAATCCGGTGGCCAATGAAGCTGCCTTCAGCGATGGCTGGTTCCGCACCGGCGACCAGGGCCTCATCGACGAGGATGGCGATCTGAAGATCACCGGGCGGCTGAAGGAGATCATCAATCGCGGCGGCGAAAAGATCTCGCCGCTCGAGGTCGACAATGTGCTGCTCGATCATCCGCTGGTGGCGCAGGCGGTGACCTTCGCCGTGCCGCACGCCATGCTCGGCGAAGAGGTGGGTGCGGCCATCGTGCTGGCCGAGGGCGCCACCGCCGATGCCGAGCAGATACGCGATTTCGCGCGCAGCCGGATCGTCGAGTTCAAGGTGCCGCGCCACATCCTGTTTCTCCAGGAGATACCCAAGGGTCCCACCGGCAAAATCCAGCGCGTCGGCCTGGCCGGCAAGCTCGGCCTGGTCTGAGGACTCCCATTTCAGCATGATCTTGTCCGAAAACCGGTTCGCACTTTTCGGGACCATGCTCTAATTTAGATCTGCGATGTCAGCTCGACCGGAAAATCATCATTGTCGGCGTCGCGCATGGCGGCGAGGCTGCGATTGTCCAGCACTTCGGCGATCGCCTGGCGCACTTCCAGCATCATGTGCCGGACTTGGCAGGTCGCCTCGTCGCAATCCTCGCAGCGCTGGTATTGCGTGCGGCTGGCGCAGGGTATGGGAGCGAGCGGGCCGTCCAGCACGCGCACGACGTGGCCGATCTTGATTTCGGAAGCCGGCCGGGCGAGGCGATAACCGCCTTCCTTGCCCTTGCGACTGAGGACGAAACCGGCATTGCGCAGCTCGCCCAGAATGGCATCCAGGAATTTCTTCGGGATGTTGTTGGCGATCGCGATGTCGTTGACGAATGCAAGCTGGCCGACCGGCAGGCCGGAAAGATGCACGAGGGCCTTGAGGCCGTATTTGCCTTTTTTGGTAAGCATGCCCGCTTCAGTTCATGAAAACCCCAACCACCCGCATCTGGCGGTTGTTTGTGTGCAAATCATGACGTTTCGCCTGAACAACCCGGTTTCGCGTAGAACAAGCCGCCCGATTGCACGTTGGGCACAAAGGCGTTGATTCTTTGTAACGTTTTTCACCGATCGCGACAGATTCCGCCTGAAGCCGTTTGTCGGCGCGCGAAAACGAAAAAGGCGGCAAAGCGCCGGCTTTCTTGTGAGGTGAGGTCGAACGCTGCTGATGTCAGCGGCTGCCATAGGTCTGGTCGAGCAGACCGCCGGCGGCGAAGTGCTCCTTCTGTACCTTGTCCCAGCCGCCGAAGACGTCTTCCACAGTCAGCAGGCGGACATCGGGGAAGTCGGCCTTGTATTTTGCCGCGACTTCAGCGTTGCGGGCGCGCAGGCCATTTTCAGCCGCGATGGTCTGGCCCTCGGGCGTGTAGAGGAAATAGAGATAGGTCTTGGCGAGGTCACGGCTGCCGTGCTCGTCGGCGACCTTGTCGACGATCGCCACCGGGAATTCGGCGAGCAGGCTGACCGTTGGCGTGACCTGTTCGAACTTGTCGTTGCCATACTCCTTGCGGATGCCGCGCGTTTCCGACTCGAAGGTGATCAGCACGTCGCCGATCTCGCGCTGCACGAAGGTGGTGGTGGCGGCGCGCCCGCCGGTGTCGAAGATCGGCACGTTGTTGAACAGCTTGGTGACGAACTCCTTCACCTTGGCGTCGTCGCCCTTGAAGGCTTCCTTGGCGTAGGCGGTTGCGGCCAGATAGGTGTAGCGCGCATTGCCCGAGGTCTTGGGGTTGGGGAAGATCACCTGCACGTCGTCGCGCACGAGGTCGTTCCAGTCCTTGATGTGCTTGGGGTTGCCCGCGCGGACGAGAAACGAAGGGAGCGAATAGAAGGGCGAGGCGTTGTCGGGGAAATCCTTCTGCCAGTCGGCGGAGACGAGGCCTTTCTTGACCAGAAAGTCGATGTCGGTGACCTGGTTGAAGGTGACGACATCGGCGCCCAAGCCTTCGGCAATGGCGCGCGCCTGCGCCGAAGTGCCGGCATGCGACTGGTCGACCGTGACGCCGGGATGGCCGGCGGTGAAAGCCTTGTTGATCTGGACGAACAGTTCGCGGCCGACATCATAGGAAGCGTTGAGCAATTTGTCGGCCGACCAGGCCTGCGAAGAGGCGAGGATCAGGCCGGCGGCGGCTACGCTGAGCAAAAAACGCTTCATGAAAACAGGCTCCGATGTGCAATGCGTTGCCAGAACATAGCCGGGCCGGAGGGTGTACTGCGAGGCACACGGGGCAGACGTATGGCATTGCAGCGAAAAAGAAATCGCTGAAGCAGGTTATCCGCGAAATTTCATTCCAGCCGAAATGCCGATGCGTTGGGGTTTTCTGTGGTTTGCAATTCGAAGCCGAGTGGCATATACAAATGGCATATACAAGTGGAACAAATAGGGGAGGCTGCCATGCCGCAGCACCGTCACTCAATACCACCGCCCAGGGAGGCGAAGTTGTTTCGCAACAACCGCAGTCAGGCGGTTCGCATTCCTGTCGAATTCGAGCTGCCTGGCGAGAAGGTCCTGATCAGCCGCGATGGCGACCGGCTGATCATCGAGCCGGTCCGCAAACCCGGCCTCGTCGCGCTCCTTGCCCAATGGGCGAAAGAGCCGCCGCTTGGCCCTGAAGACGATTTTCCGGATATCCGTGATGCGCCCGTCGGGCCCGAGGATATCTTTTGATGCGGTTCATGCTGGACACCAACATTCTCAGCGACATGATCCGAAACCCTGCCGGCAAGGCTGCCAGTACGGCGGTTCGCGCGGGAGACGGTGCCCTGTGCACCAGCATCGTTGTCGCCTCGGAGCTGCGTTATGGCTGCGCCCGCAAGAGATCGGCCAAGCTGCTCGCCAAGGTGGAGGAATTGCTCGCCGAGGTTCCTGTGTTGCCGCTCGATGTGCCGATGGATAACGAATACGGAGCACTTCGTGCCGAGCTGGAGGCCAGAGGCCAGCCAATAGGCCACAATGATCTTTTCATTGCTGCCCATGCCTGTGTGTTGGGGACGACACTGGTGACGGCCAACACCGCTGAGTTCCGTCGGATCAAGGGCCTGACGGTCGAGAACTGGCTGGAGTAGCGCCGGATCGATGTCTATGCCGCCGGGAAAAGCTTCCAGCGCCTCGGCCTGAACGCCACCCGGCTCTTCTGCGCCGCAGGATGGTCCACAGGCAGTTCGATCTCGACGCGCTGGCGCTCGCCGCCGATTTCCAGTTCGACGCGTCTTGTGCCGGCGACGCGGCGGCTGGCGGCGACCGTGCCGGCGATGCAGCCGCTGCAGCCGTCGAGCAGTTCGATATCGTGCGGGCGGAAGTACAGCGTCGCATCGCCCTCGGGTGCGTGCGGCGCCGACACGCCGATCGGACGGTCGGCGAGCCAGATCTCGCCATTCTCAACCTTGACCGGCAGCATGCTCGATTCGCCGATGAAGGAGTAGACGAAGGGCGAGTTCGGCGTGTCGTAGATCTCGTCGGCGGAGCCGACCTGCTCGATGCGGCCCTGGCTCATCACCACGACGCGGTCGGCAAGCTCGAGCGCCTCTTCCTGGTCGTGGGTGACGAAGACGGTGGTGTGGCCGGTACGGTCATGGATCTCGCGCAGCCAGCGGCGGAGTTCCCGGCGCACCTGCGCATCGAGCGCGCCGAACGGCTCGTCGAGCAACAGCACCTTGGGCTCGATGGCCATGGCCCGGGCGAGCGCCACGCGCTGGCGCTGGCCACCGGAAAGTTGCGCCGGATAGCGCTTTTCCAGGCCGGAAAGCTGAACGAGATCGAGCAGTTCGGAGGCGCGTCGGCGGATTTCGGCCGCCGGTGGTCGCGACGGTCCATGCCGGACCTTGAGGCCGAAGCCGATATTGTCGGCGACCGTCATGTGCCGGAAGAGCGCATAGTGCTGGAAGACGAAGCCGACATTGCGCTCCTGGATCGAGCGGTGCGAGGCGTCCTCGTCGCCGAAGAAGATCTTTCCGCGCGTCGGCCGCTCCAGGCCGGCGATAAGCCGGAGCAGCGTCGTCTTGCCGGAGCCGGATGGCCCAAGCAGCGCGATCAGCTCACCCGACTTGATGTCAAGCGATACGTCATGGAGGGCCGGAAACCGGTCAAACTCCTTGCGTACGTTGGCAACGCGAACTTCCATGTAGATCCCTCAGTAATTTGGTGCATGTCGTTGTCCCAAAACCGGTTCCCAGTCTTGGGCGACATGCATTTAGTCAGTGCCCGCGCGTCGCGGCGATCTCGGCGCCGTAGCGCATCTCGAGAAGTGTTTTCAAGACGAGCGTGACCAGCGCCAGGCCGGCAAGCAGCGAAGCGACGGCAAAAGCGCCGACGGCGTTGTACTCGTTGTAGAGGATTTCGACATGCAACGGCATGGTGTTGGTCAGCCCGCGTATGTGGCCCGACACGACCGAGACCGCGCCGAATTCGCCCATCGAGCGGGCGTTGCACAGAAGCACGCCGTAGAGCAATCCCCATTTGACGTTGGGCAGCGTCACGTACCAGAAGGTCTGCCAGCCGTTGGCGCCCAGAGAGAGCGCGGCTTCCTCGTCGCCGTTGCCCTGTTCCTGCATCAGCGGGATCAGTTCGCGGGCAACGAAGGGGAAGGTGACGAAGATGGTCGCGAGCACGATGCCGGGCACGGCGAACAAGATCTGGATGCCGTGCGCCTTCAGCCATTCACCGAACAGTCCCTGAGCGCCAAACAAAAGCACATAGACCAGGCCGGAAATGACCGGCGAGACCGAGAAGGGCAGGTCGATCAGCGTGGTTAGAAAAGCCTTGCCCTTGAACTCGAACTTGGCGATCGCCCAGGCAGCCGAAATGCCGAAGACGACGTTGAGCGGAACGGCGATCACCGCCACCAGCAGCGTCAGCCGGATCGCCGAGCGCGTATCGGGATTGGAGAGCGATTCCGTGTAGGCGCCAATGCCTTTCGCCAGCGCCTCGTGGAAGACGATGATCAGCGGCAGCAGCAGGAAGATGGCGAGGAAGGCGAAGGCCACCGCCATCAGCAGCAGCCGCACCGGCCGGCTTTCGGTCACCGCCGCCGACCGGCTCTCGTGATGCGGTTCGTAGGATTTGATCTCGGGGTCAGCCATAGCGCTTGCGACTCCATGACTGCGCCAGGTTGATGACCAGCAGCATCACGAACGACAGCAAAAGCATGATTGCCGCGATCGCGGTGGCCGCCGGATAATTGTACTCCTCGAGCCGGATGACGATCAGAAGCGGTGCGATCTCCGACTTGTAGGGAAGGTTGCCGGCGATGAAGATGACCGAGCCGTATTCGCCGACCCCGCGCGCGAAGGCGAGCGAAAAGCCGGTGATGATGGCCGGCGCCAAGCCCGGAAACAGGATGCGGGTGATGATCTGGAAGCGGTTGGCGCCGAGCGTCGCGGCAGCCTCCTCCACTTCCTTGTCGATCTCCTCCATGATCGGCTGCACCGTGCGCACGACAAAGGGCAGGCCGATGAAGACGAGCGCCACGACGATGCCGAGCGGCGTGTAGGCGACCTTGATGCCGAGCGGCGCCAGGAGATGGCCGATCCAGCCATTGGGCGCATAGAGCGTGGTCAGCGCAATGCCGGCTACTGCCGTCGGCAGCGCGAAGGGCAGGTCGACCATGGCGTCGACGACGCGGCGGCCGGGGAAACGGTAGCGCACCAACACCCAGGCGACGAGCGTGCCGAAGACGACGTTGACGGCGGCTGCCATGAAGGCTGTGCCGAAGCTGATTTCGAGTGCGTTGATGGTCCGGCGGTCAGTGACGATCGCCCAGAAATCGGTCCAGCCGAGGGCTGCCGAGCGCCAGATCAGGCCCGACAGGGGAATGAGGATGATGAGCGTGAGGTAGGCAAGCGAGAAGCCGAGCGTCAATCCGAAACCCGGAATGACACTCGGCTGTCTGAATCGCCACCCCGCCTTGGCGGGTGCTATGGTCATGTCGTCCTGATCTAAATCCTACTGGGCCGGCTTGTAGATCTGGTCGAATATACCACCGTCGCCGAAATGATAAGGCTGTGCCTTCTTCCAGCCGCCAAAAAGCGGATCGTCGATGGAGATCAGCTTGATTTCGGGCGTCTTCGGAATGTCAGCCGCATCCACCAACTCGGGCTTGGCCGGACGATAGTGGTTCTTGGCGATGATCGTCTGGGCTTCCTTGGAATAGAGCCAGCCGAGATAGTCTTCGGCGACCTTGCGGGTGCCCTTGGCATCGACATTGGCGTCGACGATCGCCACCGGCGGCTCGGCCAGGATCGAGGTCGGGGGATAGACGATCTCGAAATTGTCGGCTCCGAATTCATTGAGCGCCAGATAGGCGTCGTTTTCCCAGCCGATCAGCACGTCGCCGATGCCCTTTTGCGCGAAGG
Source organism: Mesorhizobium sp. M0029 (assembly GCF_040323735.1). Taxonomy (NCBI): domain Bacteria; kingdom Pseudomonadati; phylum Pseudomonadota; class Alphaproteobacteria; order Hyphomicrobiales; family Phyllobacteriaceae; genus Mesorhizobium; species Mesorhizobium sp. M0029. Next base: position 55,252 of record NZ_JAMYVF010000024.1, on the reverse strand, counting down.
TGACCGTCGAGCCGCGGGCACCGGTGTCGAGCACCGGAGCATTGGCGTAGAGCTTGCCGACGAATTCCTTGTTCTTGGCTTCGTCGCCGCCATCATTGGCGTTGGCATAGGCCCAGGCGGCAAGGTAGTTCCAGCGCGCACCGCCGGAGGTCTTGGGGTTCGGCGTGATCACCTGGACGCCGTCCTTGACCAGATCGCTCCAGTCGTGGATGCCCTTCGGGTTGCCTTTGCGGACCAGGAAGATGATGGTCGAGGTGTACGGCGCCGAATTGTTCTCGAATTTCTTGCGCCAGTCCGGGTTGATCTTCTTCGACTTGGTGACGATGGCGTTGATGTCGCCCTCCAGCGCCAGCGTGACCACATCGGCATCGAGGCCGTCGATCACGGCGCGGGCCTGGGCGCCCGATCCGCCATGCGATTGCTGGATGGTAACCGTCTCGCCGGTCTCGGCCTTCCAGTGTGCGACGAAGGCTTCGTCATAGGCCTTGTAGAGTTCGCGTGTCGGGTCGTAGGACACGTTCAGAATGGTCGTATCGGCAAACGCGAAACCGAGCGTGCCGAACTGGATCGATGTGGCGACCAGTGCGCCGAGCAGTTTCTTGAAATGAGGTTTGGTCATTTCCGCCTCCGTTGATGACGGCTGAACTCTATCGAATTGATAGAAATTAGATGCATTCAACGTTGCATTTTTTGCCCCCCCCCGAAGGAAATTTTCGCCGATATTGGGCTTCGGAAGGAAATATTTTCCTCATATTGGTCTAACCCGAATCCGGCCGGTTTGACGCTATCTAGGAGCTGACAGCGCAGAAGCAAGGCCGAGCGAGGGAAGGCTCGGTGTAGCACCGGGCACTTCAGCCCGCAGTGATGGGAAAATCGAAGCGCAGTTTTGGAAACGGCTCATCCCGAAGCGTGTAGTGCCACCACTCGCGCGCATAATTCTTGAAGCCGCCGGCGCGCATGGCGTCGAGCAGCTTTTTGCGGTTTGCCGCTGCTTCTGCCGCCAATGGGCGATGGGCGGTTTCGCTCGCCGGGTCGAAACAGTCGAAGCTGGTGCCGAAATCGAGCGTGCCGGCGCCGGCCGCGCCGCAAGCGGCGGATGACTTGTTCTTGCCGTCGCTGCGGGCGATGGCGACATCGACGGTCGAGCCGCGCGAATGGGTGGACAATTCGCCGATATAGCCCTTGGCGATGAGGTCGCCGCGCGGCACCAGAGGGTACCATTGCGGATCGGGCGGGCCGCCCTCTCTGGTCCATTTGCCCATGTCGGCAACGGCGCGGGCCGGGCGGTAGCAGTCGAAGACGACCAGCGTCAGGCCGTCGGCGGCGAGCGCTTTCTGCACGCCGGACAGCGCTTGCGCAGCTTGCTTCGTGAGGATGCAGACTGGGGCGTCGTAGCCATCGGCCTTGCGATGCAGGAAATTTTCCAGGCCGGCATAGCGGATGTCCTGGCGGATCGAGGGATCGACATCGGCCAGGCGGACGAAGCCGGCGGGCAGGGGATCGGCGTGGACGGGGGGTGCAACGAGGATCATCAGCGTTGCCGCCATGAAGCTTGCCAACGAAGGACAGCGCGAGGCACCCCCCTCTGCCCTGCCGGGCATCTCCCCCTCAAGGGGGGAGATTGGCGGTTTGGACCTCGCGCTTACTACTCGACCGTTGGAGATTGGCGAAGGCAGCGAGGCGAATAATCTCCCTCCTTGCGGGGGAGATGGCCGGCAGGCCAGAGGGGGGTGCCTCGCGCCGGGTCTCGGGCGAAGAAGCCCAATCCCCTGAATCGCTTGGCGCCATCTATTCAACGAACACCTTCACGCTTGCCGCGCGTCCCACGGCGTCGATGACGGTGAGCGTCGAATAGCCGGCGCCGTCGGGCAGCCAGGTCGCAGTGCGGCGGCGGTCGATGCCGACGAGCGGCTTGCCATTGGCCAGCCAGCGGAACGGCGCGCGGCCGCCTTGCAGTTTCAGCACCAGCGGCGAGGCCTCGGCGGAATTGGTGGCGAGATCGACGCGGGCGCCGTTGGGCGGGAAAATGATCGTTGGCGCCGGTTCCGTCGGGCCTGCCTGCACCAGTCCGTCGGCGCCGGCGCCGAAGCGCGCCAATGTCACCGGCAGGTCTTCGCGCCTGGCCTTGACGACGCCGGCCGGCTGGCTGGGCAACGGGACGGCGGTCAGGCCTGAACGGACGAAGCCCTCGAACAGGATGGGGGCGGCCGAGACATAGCCGGACAGGCCCGGCACCGCACCGGCATCGGCGCGGCCGACCCACACACCCAGCACGTAGCGGCCGTCGAAGCCGACCGACCAGGCATCGCGATAGCCGTAGGACGTGCCGGTCTTGTAGGCGATGCCGCGCTGCAAGGCGCCCTCAGGCGGCTTTACGCCCGACAATATGTCGGTGATCTGCCAGTTCGCCTGGGCGTCGAGGATGGTGGCGGTGGCGCGCTCGTCGTTGGCCGGCTCGGTGCCGTCATGCAGCGTGTTTGCCTTGCCGCCATTGGCCAGGCCGGTATAGAGCTGGACGAGATCGCGCAGCGTTACGCCGACGCCTCCGAGGCCGATGGCGAGGCCCGGCGCCTCGTTGACCGGTAGCACCGGGCTGACGCCGGCCTGGCGGAAGCGCGCCATCAGCCGTGCCGGGCCGACCGAGTCGAGCACGCGGATCGCCGGAACGTTGAGCGACAGCTGCAGCGCCTGGCGGATCGAGACATCCCCCTGATAGCCCATGTCGAAATTCTTTGGCCGGTAGCCGCCGAAATCAACCGGACTGTCCTCGATCAGCATTTCCTGCGCCACCAGCCCTTGCTCGAAGGCGAGGCCATAGATGAACGGCTTCAGCGTCGAACCGGGCGAACGCACGATCCTGGTCATGTCGATCCAGCCGGAGCGGCTGGCATCGAAGAAATCGGCCGAGCCGACTTCGCCAAGAATGTCGCCGGTGCGTGCGTCCGCCATCACCATGGCGACCGACAGGCGCGGGCCAAGCTTGATCGCGGCATTGCGCGCCACCTGTTCCAGCCCTTGCTGGACGCTTTTGCGGATCGTAAGCTGCAGTGGCTTGCCGGGCACGGCCTTGGGCAGCATGGCGTAGGCGGCGTGCGGCGCCAGCGCCGGCAATTTGCGGCGCAGGCCCGAGACATCGTCGAGGGCGGCGCGCGCGGCCTCGCGCTCGCCAAGCAGGCCTGCCGAAACCATGCGGGTCAGCACGCGGTCGCGGGCGGCATGAGCGATGGTGAGATTGCGGTCGGGCCGGCGCTTTTCCGGCAATTGCGGCAAGGCGACGAGCAGTGCTGCTTCCGAGACCGTCAGCCGCTTCGGCTCTTTGCCGAAATAGGCGAGCGAGGCGGCGCGCACACCTTCGAGATTGCCGCCATAGGGCGCCAAGGTCAGGTAGCGTTCGAGGATCTCCTGCTTGGACAGCCGCCGCTCGATCTGGATGGCACGCAGCATCTGCTTGATTTTCGAGCCGAGGCTGCGGTTTTCGCGTGGCTCGATCAGCCGGGCAAGCTGCATCGACAAAGTCGAGCCGCCGGAGACGATATGGCCGCTGGTGGCGAACTGGCCGGCGGCGCGCGCCAGCGCCAGCATATCGACGCCATCATGGTCCCAGAAGCGCTTGTCTTCATAGGTGACCAGCATGTTGACGAACTGCTTGTCGACCTGGTCGAGATGAGTGTCGAGCCGCCAGTAACCGTCCGGCGTGGCGAAGGCGCGCAACAGCTGGCCGTCGCGGTCCTGGACCTCGGTGGAGACGGTGAGCCTTCCGGGCAGCGGCGGCGGAAAAGCGCGGTCGAGTTCCCAGAGAGAAGCGGCAGCGATCGCCGCAAAGCCGACGAGGGAGGCGGCGGCGATGCCTGTTCGACGGAGAAATTTTCTGGAGAGCATGGTGGTGTCCTTCATCCGCCTGCCGGCTCCTTCTCTCCGCTTAGCGGGAGAAGGAGATGGTCGCGGACATCGGCGTGTTCATCTTCGTCAAGGCGCCTTACGGCGCCTTGATCTCCATCATGCCGGTGGCGGTGCGGGCCGAATATTGCGGCCGGTACATGTCCTCCACCGTGGCCGCCGGATGGGCGTAGGTGCCCGGCGTCACCGCACGCACGACATAGGCCAGCATGATGTTGCGGTCGCCATCGCCGTCATTGGGATTGAATGCCGCGACGAAACGGTCGTCGCGGAATTCGAGATGGGCGGCGTCGGTTTGCGCCAGCCAGGTGAAGTTCGACAGCTGGGCGCTGGAAACAAGGCCCGGATTGTCGATCTCGAAGCCGGCCGGCAACAGGTCGGTGATCAGCAGGCGCGAAGGCCAGCGGTTCTGCTCGTAAACCTTGAGCACGACCACGTAGCGTTCGTTCTGCGTCGCCTCGGTGACGTTGGCTTCGGTGCCATCGAGCTTATAGTAGGTGCGGTCGATGGTGAAGCCGTTGCCGCCGGCCGGCAAGGGCTCTACCGGCGAGGCGACCGTGGTGACGACCGCCTGCAGCGGCGTGGCGCCGGTGTTGGCGATGGTCAGCGGGCTGTCGGCAATGTCCGGGCCGCTGAGCTGGTTGGAATACCCACCGGCATGCGGCGCGCCGTTGATCGACAGGGTGATCGAGTCGTTGCCCGACTTCAGCGCGCGGGCCGCCAGAAGCATCCAGGATTCGTCCTGCGTGCTGGTCCAGCGGGCATCGGCGCGTTCCCTTGCCACCAGCCGGATCAGCTCCGGCACGATGGTCGGCACCGGCTTCGATTCGGCGGCGAGCGCCAGGATCGCGGCGCCATCACGCAGCCGCGAGCCATAGTCGGACCGGTAGTAGTCGTACTCGGTGGTCGACCTGGCCAGCTGCAGCGCCGTCTGGAAGGTTGCTTCCGAACGTTGCGCGTCGCCGTAGAGCGCCAGGCTCGCCGCCAACTGGGCGACGGCCATCGGGCTCGAGAAGGCTTCGAGCTTGGTGTCGGCGTAGTAGCGCAGATCGCCGACCGAGGCCTTCTTGTTGCGGGCCAGAACATAGAGCCCGTAGGCGATTTCGCTGCCGCGATCCTGGACGTCCTGGTCGTAACCGACCGAGTTTTGCAGATTGCTCAGCGCCTGGCTCATCGCCAGGGCCGGCACGTCGTAGTTCTGCTCGCGCGCCCGGGTCAGGAAGTCGGTGACGTAAGAGTCAAGCCACAGATCGCCGGAGCCCGGACCCCACAGGCCGAAGCTGCCGGCCGAAGCCTGGTAGCTCAGCACCTTGTAGATGGCCGCCTGGACGCGGTCGTGCAGTTCGGGATCGCTTTGCATGCCGACGCCGGACGCCAGATCGTTGACGTAGAGAAGCGGCATGGCGCGGCTGGTGGTCTGCTCGGCGCAACCATAGGGGTAGCGGTCGAGCGTCATCAGCAGCGACGGCACGTCGAAGGCGGCAGCCTGCGAAACGCCGACGCTGATCGAGGCGCCGTCGAGCAGGCTTGCCGCGAGCAGCTCCTTGTCGACGCGCAGCGAGCCGCCATTGCCCTTGAGGTCGACGACCAGACGGGTGGTGACCGGCAATTGCGCCGGACGCACCGGAACATACAGCGTCTGCTCGACGGCGGTGCCGTCGCCATGGGCGAGCTTGATGGTGATCGAGGCATTGCCCGCCGTCTGTGCAATCAGCGGCACGGTCAGCGTCTGGCGCTTGCCCTTGGCCAGCGTCAGCTTTTCGGGCAAGGGCTTGTCGCCGGTCGAGAGGTCGCCGGTCGTGGCGATCGACAGGGCATAGTCGCCCTCCGGACCGTCGGTGTCGGCGACGTCGAGCCGCATGATAGCTGCATCTCCAGGCGCCAGGAAGCGGGGCAGGCCGGCGGTGATCACCACCGGATCGCGCACGATGACATCGGTCGTGGCATGGCCGACGGCCTCCTTGGTCCAGGCGACGGCCATGACGCGCACGGTGCCGTTGAACTGCGGGATGTCGAAGTCGATCCTTGCCTTGCCGTCGGCGTCGAGCTGGACCGGGCCGGAGAAGAAGGCGACCAGCTTTTCGGTCGGCGGACTGCCTTGCGGCTGCATCGAGGCGCCGTCGCCCCCGGTCCTGAGCTTGCCGGTGGTGCCGAGCGAGCCGTCGATGAGACGGCCATAGATGTCGCGGACTTCAAGCCCGAGCATGCGCTGGCCGAAATACCAGCCCTCCGGATCCGGCGCCTTGTAGTTGGTGAGGTTCAAAATGCCGACATCGACGGCAGCGACCGTGACATAGGCATTGCTGCCCGGTGCTACGCCGGCGACCGAAACCGGGATCGACAGCTGCTGGCGCGGCATCGTCTTGTCCGGCGGCGTCAGGGTAACCGCGAGCTTTTTCGAGCCCGGGTCGACCGTCAGCCATTTTACGCCGATGGCGCGCGCCGGCATGCGGGTTTCCTGCGCATCGCCGGGCCGGAGCAGGGTTGCGGTGATGTAGGCGCCGGCGCCCCAGTCGTCACCGACCGGGATGTCGACCGTGCTGCCGCCGGCCGGCATGGTTGCCGTGACGGTCTTGAGCAGCTTGTCGGCGCCGATGGTGACCAGCAGTTCGCCGGCAAAATGCGGCGACACTTTCAGCTTGGCCACGTCGCCGACGGCATAGCTGTCCTTGTCGAGAGCGATCTCGAGCCCGTCAGGCGTTTCGGTGGAGGTCGAGGAGACATACCAGCCGGCGTCGAACTCATAGCTGGTCGCCGGGCCTTCGGGGTCGGTAGTCTCGATCTCGAGCCGGTACTGGCCCCAGTCGACCGGCATCGTCACGGTCGCCTCGGCATGGGCGCTGAGATCGACCTGACCGTTGGCGATCGACTTGGTGAAGGTGACCGGTTCGTAGTTCCACGAGTTGTTGTTGCGATACCACTGGTAATTGCGTTCGACCTTGACCAGCGACCACTGCGCGCCCTTCAGCGTCTCGCGCTTGCCGTCGGGATCGACCGCGATAAGGCTGAATTTGGCGGTGCCGCCCTGCGGCACCTCATTGTCGGCGAAATCCGGACGAATGCCGATCATGTGACCTTGCGGGCGGATGCCGATGTTGAGCGAGCGCTCGATGGCGCGGCCGCCGGTTTCGCGCATGCGAACCGTGACCTTGGCGTCGACCAGCTTGGTGGTCGCGGGCAATTGGTCGACCGTGACCGGGAAGGTCGCCTTGCCGTCGTCGCCGACCACCGGCAGACCGGTGAACGGGGTCACCGAAGGCTCGGCCGACTGCTCGTCGGCAAGGCCGAACGAATAGCCGGCGAAACGGTCCCATTCGCGCGCTGTCGACAACGTCAGCTCGCCTTCGAGCGCGAGGCCGGCGGCCGGCGCGCCATAGAGGAAGCGGCCGTCAATGTCGATGTTGGCGGTTTCGCCCTGTGCGATCTCCTGCTTGTCGGACTTCATGTCGAACTCGATGCGATCCGGCACGAAGTCTTCGACCAGGAACATCTGGCTGGAAACGGCCGCCTGCTTGGGATCGGTATAGATCGACACCGTCCAGGTGCCGCGCATGGCGTTGGCTTCCAGCGGCAGGTCGACGGCATAGCCGCCGGCCGAGACGCCATCGGCAACGATGCGGCGGTTCTCGACGCCGTCGGGACGGGTGAAGATGAAGGTCAGCGGCAGGTTTTCCACCGCTTTGGAGGCGCCGTCGCGGGCAAGGGCTGCGACATGCACATCCTCGCCGGCGCGGTAGATGCCGCGTTCGGTCCAGGCATAGACATCGAGCGCGCCCGGTGCGGCGCGTCCGGCGACGCCGCGATCGGACAGATCGAAGCCGGCGCGGCCCATGTCGAGGAAGACGAAATCGTTGTCGCCCTGCTTGGCCATCAGAACGGCCGGCACCATGCCGCCGTCGCCGCGCGTCAGGCCGGGGTTGAAGACAGCATGGCCTTCGGCGTCCGACGTGGCTGTGCCGAGGAGTTCATTGTTCCTGGCCAGCAGCGTCAGTTCGGCGCCGGCGATCGGCTTGGCGGTTCCGAGCGAGCGGGCAAAGACATTGAGGCCATCCTGGCCGGTATAGGTCGACAGGCCGATGTCCGAGACGACGAACCACTGCGTGGCAAGCGAATTGTAATTGTCCTCGTCATTTTCATTTACCGCTTGCGCGGTCAGCACGTAGACGCCGGGCTTGCGCTGCGGCAAGGCTTCGTCGACCGGGAACGAAGTCGTGACGTCCTTGTTGAGGTCGTTGGCGATATCGAGCTGCCCCTGCCAGACCGGCTCACCCATCTGGTCGGAAATGCTGGAGATATCATAGCCGTCGAGCTGCTTCAGGAACTGATAGCCGGACAGAAGCTGCGCCAGCGAACGATCGCCGATGCGGTAGAGCTTCATCTGCGCGGCATTCATGTTGACGGTGACGACCGGGATGCCGCGGCGGGCGCCGGCGGGCAGCACGAAGCTGTCGCCGGTGAAGCGGGCGGACGGCGCGCGGTCCTGCACATAGATCGACAGCACGACCGGAGCGGCGGTGACCTCGCCAATGGCGGCCGGCAGGCCGGCGCGGAAGGTCACTTCGTAATGTTGGCCGTGCTCCAGGCCTTCGACGCAGATCTGCTTGTCCTTGGCCTCGACGCCCTTGGGCGGCTGGTTGTCGACGGTGACGAACTGGGCGTAGTCGACGCCGGTCTTGACCAGCTCCTCGGAAAACTGCGCGCAAATGCGCGGCGCGCTGGTGTCGGCGTCGATCGAGTGATCGATGACGCGGAAGCCCTTGCGGGCCTTGAGATCCTCATATTCGGCCTTGACCGCCGGCGAACTGACCAGCGCGAGGCTGGCTTCATAAGCCTGCAGGGCTGGACGGTAGAGATCGCGGCGGTCGAGGCCGTTGCCGAGCAGCGCCAGCACTTCGGCGCGGGTCTTGGTGGTGCGCAGCAATTTGTAGGCGTTGATGGCGGCGGAGGTGCCTTTGACCGGCAGATTGTAGGATTCGGAGGTGCCGTTGGCCGGCTGTATGGCAAGCGTTTCACGCGCCAGACCGAGCCAAAGCTGGCCGTCGTCAGGCAGGACCGAGACCGCGGCCTCGTATTTGTTCATGGCCTGGCCATGGTCGCCGGTCAGTGCAGCCTGTTCGGCGGCGGCGCGGAGTGATTCCAGCCCGTCGGTCGGCTTGTCATAGGCCGGATCGGTCAGCTTGTTGCGGTATTGCTGGGCCTGGTCGGCCATCCAGTTGGGGAAGAAGGCGAGTTCCGGCGGGGCGCCGATATCGGGGTCGCCATCGACATTGACGACCTTGCCCGCGACCGCGCCGCTGAAGGGTTTCAACTGGTTATAGTCGGATTTTAGGAAGCACCATTTGGCCTTGTTGTTGTAAGTAAAGGCGCGGCAGGCGGGGTCGCCGAGGCATGTCGTCTTGCACTGATCGAGGCTGACATTCTGGTCCGATCTGAGATCGAAGCCGAAATAGTCGGAATTATTTGAGGTCACCACCCGGCGGGCTTCGGCCGCTTGCGCTACAGACCCCCAGGCGAAAATGAGAAGAATCAAGATCGACAGACCACGAGCCGCCGCGCGCATCGCCATAACACCCTCCAGACACTGCTACGTCCGCGGCATGTTCAAGCTTCAGTCAAGCTTGTCAACACGAGGACGGGCAGGTTTCCGCCCGCCAACGGTTCCCAAACCGGCCAATGACCGGTATGCCGATAGTTCATCCACGGGAAAGGGATCACGCTTTCTTGCGAAAACGCAGAAGGTGTGAATTCCAAGCCCTGCCTATTTCAGACAATTGGATTGTGGCCCCTTTACGAGCGCTTCAAAACTTCATTCCAATTTTAGTTTTGTAACCTAGGTTGTCCTGATGCCGGCGTATGAAGCGCAGATGTCGAAGGTAAGTGCGCCACGGCGCACGCTTTCGCGCGCGCTGATTGTGGCGTTGGCGTGCTCGAGCGTGCTCGTTGCCGAATCGGGGTCGGCGGCCGCCTTCGAGCTCTTCGGCATCAAATTGTGGGGCTCTTCGAATGACGAAGACGCCGATATCGTCGACCCGCTGCGCTATGCGGTGACCATCGAAGCGCCCGATGCCGACAAGGACTTGGTCAAGAAGCTCGAAAACGCCTCGTCGCTGAAATCCGACGAGGACCGCCCGGTTTCCGGCTCGCTCGGCCTTTTGGCAAAGGCGCGTAGCGACCGCGAACAGCTGGTCGCCGCGCTTTATGCCGACGCCCGTTATGAAGGCGTCGTCACCATCACCATCCAGGGCAAGGTGCTCGACGATTTGCCGCCCGATGTCGAATTTACGGGTCCGCAGCCGATCCCGGTGGTGATCAGCATCTCGAGCGGGCCCAAATTCACGCTCGGCAATATTCGGCTGGAGGGCGATGCCGCCGGGCTGGCGAGCGGCGATTTCGGCCTGATAGCCGGCGGCGATGCCGGCTCGGGCGCCGTGCTCAAGGCCGAGGCGCTGATCGTGCGGGCGCTGAAGCAGGAGGGCCGGCCGCTGGCCCGGATCACCGACAGGCAGGTCGTGGCCGAGCACACCACCTCGACGCTAGACGTGACGCTGACGGTGGCCGCCGGGCCGGTTGCCGGTTATGGCGACACCACCGTCGATGGCACCGAGAAGGTCAATCGCGAGTTCACTGAATATATGACCGGGCTGAAACGCGGCCGGCAATATTCGCCCGACGAGATCGACGATGCCCGCGACCGGCTGCTGAGGCTCGAAGTGTTCAACAGCGTGACGCTGAAGGAAGCCGACAGTCTTGACGCCGACGGCAACATTCCGATCGGCGTTCAGGTCAGCGAGCGCAAACCACGCTATTTCGGCGTCGGCGGCACTTTCTCCAACACCGAAGGGCTAGGCCTGGAAGGCTATTGGGGCCACCGAAATCTGTTCGGCCGGGCCGAAAAACTGCGCATCGAGGGCAAGATCAGCGGCATCGGCAGCAACGATCTCAGCGAGCTCAACTACAATGCCGGCATCATGTTCGAGAAGCCGGGCGTGGTCGGGCCGGCCTCGAAATTCATCGCCAGCGTCAAGACCGTGCTCGAACATCCAGACGCCTACGACCATTTCTCGGTCAAGGGCAGCACCGGCCTGTCCTATGAGATCGACAAGAAGCAGACGGTGTCGGCTGAAATCGCGCTCGACTATTCCAGGATCACCGACGCTTTCGGCAAGCACAAATACCTGATCGCCAGCATTCCGCTGCAATATGTCTACGACAACAGGGACAACCGGCTCAACCCGACCAGCGGCTTCAGGGTTCTGGCCTATGCCGAACCGAGCTACGACATTCTGAGCGGCGCCGCCTTCCTCAAGCTCAGGGGCGAGGGGTCGGCCTATCAGTCGCTCGATACGGCCTCGAAATTCGTGCTTGCCGAACGTGTCGCGCTGGGTTCGATCGTCGGCACCGGCCTTCAGAACGTTCCAGCCGACCGGCGCTTCTATTCCGGCGGCGGCGGTTCGGTGCGCGGCTATGCCTATCAGGGCATCGGACCGAAGGACATCGACAACCAGCCGATTGGCGGGCTTTCCTTCTTTGAAACATCGGTCGAGATGCGGATTGCGCTGACCGATACGATCGGCATCGTGCCGTTCGTCGACGCCGGCACCGTCTCGACCACAGCGACGCCGGACTTTTCCGACGTGAAGGTCGGCGCCGGCGTCGGCCTGCGCTATATCACGCCCTTCGGGCCGCTGCGCATCGACGCCGCCGTGCCGCTCAACCGCGACCGTGGCGACCCGCGTTTCGGCATCTATGCCGGGATCGGACAGGCGTTCTGACGATGAAGATTTTGAAACGCATCCTTCGCCTGTTTTTCTACACGCTGCTGATCGTGGCGGCGGCGGGCATCGGCGCGTTGGTCGTGCTGACCAAGACCGAGCGCGGCCGCGAAAATCTCGCCGGCATCATCTCTGACATGGCCTCGTCAGGGGACAGCAAAGTCACGGTCAGCGGCATTAACGGTATCTGGTCCGGCGCGCTGACGGTCGACCATGTCGTGCTGGAAGACCGCGAGGGCGCCTGGCTGGTGGCCCGCAAGGTGGCCGTCGACTGGTCGCCGCTGGCGCTGTTGTCGAAGAATTTCAGCGCCGACCGCATAGCGGCCGAACGGATAGAACTGGCACGGCTGCCTGTGGCGAGCACCGAGCCGAGCAAGAGCGGGTCGACCGGCCTGCCGGTTTCGCTTGATATCAGAGCGATCGATTTGCCGGAGATCGCGCTCGGCCAGCAACTTGCCGGCAGCGGCATTGCCGAACTTGCGGCCAAGGGATCGGCCAAGGTCGATGCGTCGCCGCTGGCGATCCAGACGGTGCTCAACGTTACCCGCCATGACGGCAAGCAAGGCAATGTCGACGCCAACATCCACTTCGCGCCGGATGAAAACAAGCTTGACCTCGATCTCAAGGCTTCCGAGCCGGCCGGCGGCATCATCGCCAACCTGCTCAAGCTACCCGGCGCGCCGCCGGTCAACATCGTCGTCTCGGGCACCGGGCCGCTGGCCAACTGGAGCGGCGTCGGCACCTTCATGGTCGATGGGCAGATCGTTACCCAGCTCACCGGCCGGCACCAGCTGACCGACAAGGGCAACCGGATCGAGGCCAAGGGCGACGGTTCGTTCGAAGGGTTCCTGCCGGAACAATTCAAGTCGCTGTTTGCCGGCAAGACCAGTTTCGACCTCGCCGGCACCGCGACCGCAGCCGGCGGCGTCGACATCGAGCGCGCTGCAATCGAGAGCGACGCAGTTCATGGTACCGCTGCCGGCATGGTCGACCCCAACGGCGCCAGCGACCTTTCGGTCGAACTCGTGGCCAAAGCCAAGCCGGTCACGGTCAATGTCGGTACCCAGGCGCAGCCGATCATGGTGGCCATCAACAATGTGACCGCGCGCGCCTTCGGTGAGGGCAAGGCGCCGATGATTGACGCCAGCGCTTCACTGGTCTCGGTGGTGGCGGGCGGCTCTCAGGTGAACAATCTGGATGCGAAGATCCATTCCGACGGTTTCGACATCGAGAGCCGCAGCGGCCCGGTCAGTGTAAGTCTGGCGGCCGCCGGGCTGAAGACCGACGTGGCGACGCTGGCGCCGCTGATCACCGGCAAGCTGACGGCCTCTCTTGCCGGTTCGATCAGCAGGGACGAGATTTCGCTCGACGAAGGCACGCTGCGCAGCGATGCTCTCAATGCCGGGCTGACGGCTAAGGTGACGCTGGCCGATCTCGCCATGACGCTGAAGATGAATGCGGATGCTGTGTCGACGGCGCTGCCGCCGCAGATCAGTTCGCTGCTTGGCGAACGGGTCAAATTCTCGGCGACCGCGACGCGCGATCCGCAGGGCTCTTTCGCCGCCAACTCGATCGAACTCACTTCCGGTTCGCTGAGCGCCAGCGGCACCGCCAGCGCGCAAGGCAGCGATATCCAGGCCGACATCAAGGGCAAGCTCGGCGACGTCTCGGTGCTGTCTTCGCTGGTCGGCGTGCCGATCGCCGGCGGGGTCGATTTCGCGCTGACGGCAAGCGGCGCGCGCAACGCACCGGATTTCTCGGTTTCGGCCGACAGTGCCAGCCTGACGGCCTCCGGCCGCACGGTCAAGGACATCAAGCTGACCGCATCGGGCAAGGCCGACATTGTGAGCCCGGCCGCAGATATCTCGCTGACCGGCGCGGTCGACGAACAGCCGCTCGCCATCAAGGCGGCGCTGGTGACGAGCGATGGCAAGCGCTCCATCAAGGGGCTCAGCGTAGCGCTGGGCGACAACAAGGTGTCGGGCGACCTCACGCTCGATGAAAAATTCCTGCCGCTGGGGACGCTGACGATCTCCGCGCCCGATATCGCGCCGCTGGCGTCGCTGGCCGGGCAGACGGCGGCCGGCGATATCGGCGGCACCGTGGTGTTCGCCAAAGACGGCGAGGCTCCCACTGTCACCATCAATGCAGCCAGCGTGTCGATCGCGCGCGGTGATGTGGCAGCCAAGGCAGTCACCGTCAGCGCACTGATCGCCAACTATCTCAACAGCCCTGCGATCTCCGGCACGATCAAGGCCGAGAGCGTGACCTCGGGAACGACCGTCGTCAGTGGCATCGGCGTCGACCTCAAGCGTGACGGCGACTGGACGAATTTCACCGGCGGCGCAACCATATCAGGCATTCCGGCGACAGCTGCCGGGCGGGCGAAGATTGCCGGCGGCACGACCAGCGTCGAGATCGCGTCCGGCGAGGCGACGGTGCGCGGCATCAAGGTGGCGATCGCCGAGCCGTCGAGCCTGACCATTGCCGATGGCATAACCAACATTCAAAGGCTGGTAGTCGATCTCAGCGGCGGCTCGGTGACGCTGTCGGGCACGGCGGGCCAGACGCTCGATCTGGCGGCGACCTTCTCGGCGCTGCCGGCTGCGCTTGCCAATGGCTTTTCGCCCGGCCTCGATGCCGCGGGCACGCTCGACGGCACGGCGCAAATCACCGGGCCGTCAGCAAATCCCGACATTCGCTTTAATGCAAAACTGGCCGGCGCCGAGACCAGCCAGACCCGTCAGGCCGGGCTCGGACCGCTCGATGTCGATGCGGCCGGCAGCTATTCGACGGCCGGCGGCGTCGTGCTGGATCAGGCGACGCTGTCGGGCCAAAAAATCTCCGGCAAGGCAGCCGGCACCGTCAACCCGAACGGCGCCAGCGATTTCGCGCTCGATCTGACATCGTCCGGTCCGAGCCTGCCGTTGACGCTGGGCAGCGCGGAAAGCCCGATCAAGCTCGAATTGCAGGCGCTGTCGGTGAAGGCGGCCGGGCAGGCTGCGCAAGCCAAGGTCGACATCTCGGCGGTACTGCCTTCGGTGGCGACGGATGACGCCAAGGTCGAGGGCATTGCGCTTGCGCTGCATTCCGATGCATTTGATATGAAAAGCCGAACCGGTCCGATCTCGGGCACGGTGACGGCGGACAAGATCGGTCTGGACAATCCGACCATCGCGCCGCTGATCGCCGGCAAGATCACCGCCAAGATCGCCGGCACCCTGGCGGCGGACGCGATCACCATCGACAGCGTCTCGGTGCAGGCCGATGCGCTGGGCAGCGCCTTCAATGGCCGTGTCGGCTTTGCCGATGGAGCAATCGACCTCAACCTCAACGCCGACGTGCTGTCGGCGGCGTTGCCGGCGGCGGCGCGCAGCGTGCTGGCAGAGCGCACGCAGCTCAGCGCCACGCTGAAGCGGGATGGCAATGGCAATGTCAGCGCCAATCCGGTCAAGCTGGCGTCGGGCGCACTGACCGCGGACGGTCAGGCCAGTCTCGCCGACAACAAGCTCAGCGCAGATATCAAGGGTGCACTGGCCGACATCTCACTGTTGTCGAAAGATGCCAAAGGCGCGATCAGCTTCGCACTCAACGCGCAGGGGCCCAGCCTGGCGCCGGACCTGTCGCTGACAGTCAACAGCGACCGGCTGCTGGTGGCGGAACGCGAAATCACCGGGTTGAAGCTGACCGCCACCGGCAAGGCCGACGCCGCCAATCCGGCGGCCAATGTGCAACTGACCGGCAATGTCGCAGGGCAGGCGCTGCAAGGCAGCGCGGTGCTGGCGACGGCCGACGGCAAGAGCGCCATCAACGGCCTGCTGCTGTCGCTCGGCAACAACAAGATCTCCGGCGACCTTGCGCTCGACGAGGCTTTCGTGCCGGTCGGCACCATCGCGCTCGACCTGCCGGATATCGGGCCGCTGGCGGCGCTGGCGCTGGAAAAGGCCGAAGGCGACGTGCGCGGCACCATCGCCTTCTCAAAGACCGCGGATGGCCCGAACGTCGCCGTCAAGGCTGCGACCGCTTCGATTACGCGCGGCGACCTGCAGGCGAAGACGGTGTCGATCGATGCGCTGGTCGCCAACTATCTCGCCGCGCCGGTCATCTCGGGCAAAATTCGCGCCGACAGCGTCATTTCCGGCGGCACCGCCATCAGCGGCATCGATGTCGCTTTGAAGCGCGACGGCGACTGGACCGGGTTTTCCGGCGGCGCCACCGTCAAGGGCATTCCGGCGAAGGCTGCGGGCAGGGTAAAGGTGGCTGGCGGCACCACCACCATCGAACTCGCTTCCGGCCAGGCCACGGTGCAGGGCATCAAGGCGGCCATCGCCCAGGCCTCGACCGTCAGCATCGCCAACGGCACCACGACGCTGGACAAGCTGGTGCTCAATCTCGGTGGCGGCACGGCGACGGTGACCGGCAAGGTCGGGCAGGCACTCGACATCAGCGCCGCGCTGTCGAAGGTGCCGGCCTCACTCGCCAACAGTTTTTCGCCGGGCCTCCAGGCCGCCGGTTCGATTTCGGGAACAGTCAAGGTAACCGGCGCGCCGGGCAATCCGACTGTCGCTTTCGATATCGATGCTGGTGGGGTGCAGACCTCGCAGACGCGCAGCGCCGGTCTTGGCGGCATGAATATCTCTTCGTCGGGAACATTCGCCGGCAAGAAGCTCACCTTCAACGCCGACATCAGCGACGGCGCCGGGCTTGGCCTCAAGGGCGGCGGTACGGTGACGACGGCCGGCACACCAGCGCTGGTGCTCGACTTCAACGGCAAGGTGCCATTTTCCTTCCTGGCCGCCAAGCTTGCGGCGCAAGGGCTGTCGCTCAGCGGCACCGCCAACGTCAATATCCAGATGCGCGGCCCGGCGGCGTCGCCGGTGATCGGCGGCACGGTCAGCACGTCGGGCGCCCGCCTGGTCGACGCGCGTTCCGGCCTTGCCGTCAACGACATTGCCGCCGACCTTTCGATCGGCAACGGCGTTGCCCGGATCAACCGGCTGACCGGCACGCTGTCGACACGCGGGAGCCTGTCGGCCTCCGGCACCCTCGGCATCAATCCGGCGCAAGGTTTCCCAGCCGATTTGTCGATCAAGCTGGTTGACGGCCGCTATACCGACGGCAGGGTGGTGACAGCCAATCTCGGCGGCGACCTGACCATCAAGGGGCCGCTCACCTCGGCGCCGGTGATTTCGGGCACCGTCAACCTGGCCAAGACCGTCATCACGGTTCCCGATAAGCTGCCGGGCTCGCTGGCAGCGCTCGGTGTCAAGCACAAGAACGCGCCCGCCTCCGTGCGGGCGCAGGACAAGGCCTTGCGACCGGCGGCGGCCAGCGGTGGCGGCGGCAGTGGGCTTGTCCTCGACGTCACGGTCAATGCGCCGAACCAGATCTTCATCCAGGGCAGGGGCGTCGATGCCGAGTTTGGCGGTTCGCTGAGGCTGACCGGCCCGGCGGCTTCGCCGCAGGCGGTCGGCACCTTCACCTTGCAGCGTGGGCGGCTGTCGATCCTCGGCAAGCGGCTGACCTTTACCGAAGGCACGGTCGGCTTTTCGGGCTCGCTGGTGCCCTACCTCAACTTGACCGCGACATCGACCACGACCAGCGCCACCGTCACCATCGTCGTCTCGGGCGAAGCCACCAATCCGAAATTCGACTTCTCCTCGGTGCCGGCGCTGCCCGAGGACGAGGTGCTGGCGCAGCTGATTTTCGGCCGCTCTATGTCGAACCTGTCGCCGCTTCAGATCGCGCAGCTGGCCGAGGCCGCCGGCCAACTGGCCGGCGTCGGCGGCTCGACCTCGCTGCTCGAAAACCTGCGCAGTGCAATCGGCGTCGATGACCTGGATGTGACCACCGATGACCAGGGCGGCACCGCCGTGTCGGCGGGCAAGTACCTCAATGACCGCACCTATGTGACGATCCAGAAAGGCGACAGGCCAGGATCGGGCAAGGCGACGATCGACCTCAATGTGGGACGCGGCGTCAAGCTGCGCGGCGAGGCCAACGATGGCGGCGAGGCCAAGGGCGGCATCTTCTACGAAAAGGAATATTGAGTTCCTGGCCCTTACCGCCGCCGGAACTGGCGCTGTCTCAACCCGCCCAAATGTATCAGTTACTCGCCTAAGCAGATTCCGGCGGAATCTGGGCGCGCTAGCACTTTTGCGCCAAGTCTGTCGTTATCACGCGAACCGCTCCCTTTTCAAAGTTGCACATTCCCTAACAGGTTCCGTAGCCATGCCGTCTTTGACATCACGGCAGGGATGCGGAATGTTAAAAGGCGGAAAGCCAACAATGGGAGTTAAGGTATGACAAATTACAAGAGTAATGGCGATCGCGTTCCCGATCACATCCTGGCCATGGCCGAAGAAGCCAAGGCAGGCAAAGTCGATCGCCGCGAGTTCCTCGCCATGGCCAGCGTGTTCGGCGCGTCGACTGCGATGGCCTACGGCATGCTCGGCGTAGCCGTGCCGACCCAAGCCAGGGCCGAAGAGGTGCAGGGCAAGAAGGGCGGCATCCTGAAAGTCGCGCAATGGGTCAAGGATCCCAAGGATCCACGCAAGGCCGACTGGTCGGAAATCGCCAATGCCGAGCGCCAGGCGCTTGAGCCGCTGGTCAAGTACACCAGCGAATACACGTTCCGCCCGTACCTTCTGGAGAGCTGGGAGGTCAACGACGACGCCACCGAGTACACGCTGCATGTTCGCAAGGGTGTGACCTGGTCGAATGGCGATGCCTTCACCGCCGATGACGTCATCTTCAATCTCAAGCGCTGGGCCGACAAGAAGGCCGAGGGCAATTCCATGCCTGGCCGTCTCGGCACGCTGGTCAAGGACGACAAGCTCGACGAAAGCGCCGTGACCAAGGTTGACGACCACACCGTCAAGCTGAAGCTCGGCAAGGCCGACATCGCGCTCATTCCGAACATGTGCGATTATCCCGGTCTCATCGTCCACAAGAGCTTCGACGAGAAGGGCGGCGACTTCAAAGCCTGCCCGATCGGTACCGGTCCGTTCGAGCTCGTCTCCTACGATGTCGGCCAGAAGGTGGTCTACAAGCGCCGCGAGGATAACAAGTGGTGGGACGGCGAGGTGTTCCTCGACGGCATCGAATTCGTCGACTACGGCACCGATCCGGCAGCCATGGTCAGTGCCTTCGAGGCCGGCGAAGTCCATACCAATTTCGAGACCTCGGCCGACTATGTGTCAATCCTCGACGGACTGGACCTGGTCAAGTCCGAAATCGTCACCGCCTCGACCATCGTGTGCCGCACCAACATCAACAACAAGCCTTACGGCGATCAGAAAGTGCGCAACGCGCTGCAGTTGGCGGTCGACAACAATGTCGTTCTGCAGCTTGGCTACGGAAATGCCGGCACGGTGGCTGAAAACCACCATGTCTGCCAAATCCACCCGGAATATTACGAGCTGCCCAAAGTCGCTCGCGATCCGGCCAAGGCCAAGGCGCTGATGGCGGAAGCCGGCCAGGCCGACTTCGAGCATGAGCTGATCACGGTCGACGAAGACTGGCACAAGAATACCGGCGACGCCATCGCCGCGCAGATGCGCGACGCCGGCCTCAAGGTAAAGCGCACGGTGCTGCCGGGCTCGACGTTCTGGAACGACTGGACCAAGTATCCGCTGTCGATGACCAACTGGAACATGCGCCCGCTCGGCGTCCAGGTTCTGGCGATCGGCTACCGCACCGGCGAGGCGTGGAACGAGTCGGCCTATTCCAACCCCGAATGGGATGCCAAGCTCAATGCAGCATTGGCCGTTGCCGATGCGGCCAAGCGCAAGGAGATGATGAAGGACATCGAGCAGATCCTGCAGGATTCCGGCATCATGATCCAGCCATACTGGCGCAAGCTCTACAGCCACTCGGTCAAGGCGGTGCAGAATTACAAGATGCATCCGACCTTCGAGCGCGACTACGGCAAGGTCTGGCTCGACCAGGCGTGATTGCAACGGTCAGGGAAGGGGCGCTTCGCTCCTTCCCGTCACGCCTCGCATGGTCCAGAACCGGAAGCCGCCGCAGCAAAAAGTTGCGGACTCTCCTGAAAGACCGTTCAATAAAACTGGGTTGATTGCATCCGAGTGCCGATTTGACGGCCAACTCTGCCGGCAACGGCAAAGCTGGTTTTTCGAACTGGCTCCAACCCCAACCAGACCGGCAGGGGACCGCCATGCTTTCTTTCGTAATCCGGCGTCTCGGCACCATGGCATTGACGATGCTGTGCCTGACGATGATCGTCTTCTTCCTGATCAACCTCGAGCCGAATTTGAAGAAGCTGGCGATCAGCCAGACCGAAATGCACACATCGGCCGAACAGCTCGAAAGCTGGCTGGTCAACCATGGCTACCGGCAGAACTTCTTCTTGCGCTACGGGCAATGGCTGGGCGTCGTCCCGAAGCAACCGGTGACCGATCCGGCGACCGGCAAGCCGACGCAGCGTTTCTCCTTCTGCAACGATCCGCTGGAGCCGAAATTCTCCGGCATCCTGGAAGGTGATTTCGGCTGCTCGACCAAGTTCAAAACCTCCGTTGCGTCAAAGCTCTTCCCCGCACTCGCCGCCACCGGCATTCTGATGCTCTGCGTGCTGTTGGTGATGGTACCGATTTCGCTGCTGATCGGCATCCTGGCCGGCATGCGCGAGGGCTCGCGAACGGACCGAACGCTGTCCGTCGCCTCGATCGCGTCGACGGCGACGCCCGAATATGTGTCCGGCGTCATCTTCACCGTCATCTTCGCCTCCTGGCTCGGCTGGCTGAACGGTTCGGCCGCCTCGGCAAGCCAGGGCATCACCTTCTACAATTTCACCCTGCCGGTGATGACGCTGGCGATCTACGGAATCGGCTACATCGCCCGCATGACGCGCGCCTCGATGGTCGAGGTGATGACGCAGCAATATATCCGCACCGCCCGGCTGAAGGGGCTTTCCTTCGGCAGCGTCGTCGTCAAGCACGCGCTGCGTAATGCGCTGATCGCGCCGTTCACCGTCATCATGCTGCAATTTCCCTGGCTGCTTACCGGCGTCGTCATCGTCGAGGTGATGTTCCGCTACCAGGGCTTTGGCTACACGCTGGTCGAAGCCGCCGGCAACAACGACATCGATCTGCTGCTTGGCTGTTCACTGGTCTCGGTGTTCATCGTGCTGATCACGCAGCTCATCTCGGATGTCGGCTACGCGTTCCTCAATCCGCGTATCAGAGTTCAATAGGGGGCTGGGGCAGATGCAGGTCGAATATATCGGTGCCTTCAATGTCGTGCTCGGCGTGATTGGGCGTTTCTGGCCGGTCTGGTTAGGGCTTGCCCTGGTGATGGGAGCGAGCTTCGCCTACAAGAAAAGGCTCGGCCTCTACGGCCAGCTGTTCGATAGCGGCGTCGGCATAGTGGGTGTCGGCATCTGCCTGTTCTGGCTGTTCACGGCAATCTTCGCGTCGACCGTCGCGCCCTTCGATCCGCTCGCCCAGGTGCCGATCATGAAGGATGCGCTGCCGGGCGCGCTCGAGCCGGTATCGAAACTCATCTACTATTTCGGCGGCGACAAGCTCGCCCGCGATGTCTTTTCGCGCATGGTCTATGGCAGCCAGATCGTGCTGATCATCGCACCGGCGGCGACCGGTTTCGCGCTGATGGTCGGCATCACGCTCGGTCTGCCCGCCGGTTACTATGGCGGCCGGATCGACACCGTGCTGTCGTTCCTAGCCAATCTGGTGCTGGCCTTCCCGGTGATCCTGCTGTTCTACCTGCTGGTGACGCCCGGCATCATGGATACGCCCATCCCCTACGCCATGGCCGGGTTGTTCTTCCTGTTCCCGATCATATTCTTTTCCGTACTGTTCTGGACGCGCTACAAGAACCGGCCGGACCGCCTCTATATATTGCTCGGGCTGACGCTGATCATCGGCGGCTGGGTCTATGCCGGCCTGGTCTTCGATGCCGATCCGTTCAAGATCATCCACATCGACCCCAACCAGCTCAATATCTTCGTGGCGGTGGTGTTTGCTTCAAGCCCCGGCGTGTTCCGCATCGTGCGCGGCCTGGTGATGGACATCAAGACGCGCGACTATGTGGCGGCGGCGCAGACGCGCGGTGAATCGCCCTGGTACATCATGCTGTGGGAGATCCTGCCCAATGCGCGCGGACCGCTGATCGTCGATGCCTGCCTGCGCATCGGCTACACCACGATCCTGCTCGGCACGCTCGGCTATTTCGGGCTGGGTCTGGCGCCGGAGAGCCCGGATTGGGGCACCGCAATCAAGGACGCCAGCCGCCTGCTGCGCTCCTTCATCCACCCGGCGCTGCCGCCGACAATCGCGCTGATGTCGTTCGTGCTGGGCTTGAACCTGCTTGCCGACTCGCTGCGCGAACAATCGATGAAAGACTGATCTGCGGGTTTCGGCCCCGCGAGCATGAAAATAGGATTGGAGCGACCCATGAATGAGGCAGTTCGAAATCCCGGCAACCCGACCCTTGGGCCAAGCGCTGCGCCGATCATCGAGATCGAGAACCTGTCGATCTCCTTCTTCACCCGCAAGGGCGAGATCCCTGCCGTCATGGACTTTTCCTGCACGGTGATGCCGGGCGAAGCCATGGGCATCGTCGGCGAGTCCGGCTGCGGCAAGTCGACCGTGTCGCTCGGCATCATGCGCGACCTCTCCAACATCGGAAAGATCGTCGGCGGCAAGATCAAGTTCCAGGGCAAGGACATGGGCGAGCTGTCCGACGAGGAGTTGCGCTCCATCCGCGGCAACAAGATCGCCATGATCTACCAGGAGCCGATGGCGAGCCTCAATCCGGCGATGAAGGTCGGCCAGCAATTGATGGAAGTGCCGCTGATCCACGACAAGGTGTCGAAGGAAGAGGCTTACAAAAGGGCGCTCGAAATGGTGCGCTCGGTGAGATTGCCCGATCCCGAACGGATGATGCGTTCCTATCCGCACCAGCTGTCCGGTGGCCAGCAGCAGCGCATCGTCATTGCCATGGCGCTGCTGTCGAAGCCGGCGCTGCTTCTGCTCGACGAGCCGACGACCGCGCTCGACGTGACGGTGGAGGCCGGCATCGTCGAACTGGTCAAGGGGCTCGGCGAGAAGTTCGGCACGTCGATGATCTTCGTGTCGCACAATCTCGGCCTCATCCTCGAGACCTGCGACCGCATCACGGTGATGTATTCGGGCGAAGCGGTCGAGACCGGCAAGATCAAGGACGTGTTCGACCGGATGCGCCATCCCTATACGCAAGGGCTGTTCCGTTCGATCCCGCTGCCGGGCGCCGACAAGAATTCGCGGCCCCTGATCTCTATCCCCGGCCAGTTGCCGCTGCCGCATGAGCGGCCCAAGGGCTGCAATTTCGGCCCGCGCTGCCACCATTTCGTTGAGGGCGTCTGCAATGCCGCCGAAATCCCTATGATCGAGGTCGCCGGTCACGAAGGGCATTTCTCGCGCTGCGTGCGCTTCAACGAGATCGACTGGGAAGCGCTGCCTCCCGGCGCCAAGAAGGTCAATGAGAAGGTTGTGCCCGGCGCGCCGGTGCTCAAGATCGAGGATTTGAGAAAATACTACAAGGTCGGCGGCAGCGAAGTGTTCGGCTCCAGCGAAGGCCGCGTCGTCAAGGCCAATGAGACGATCTCGTTTATGGCCCGCGAATCCGAGACCGTCGCCATCGTCGGCGAGTCCGGCTGCGGAAAGTCGACGCTGGCCAAGGTCCTGCTCGGGCTGGAGACGGCAAGTGCCGGCACAGTGACGCTGGGCAACAAGGAGATCCAGTCGACCGGCATCGAGAAGCGCAGCGTCGAAACGGTGTCATCGATCCAGATGGTGTTCCAGAACCCGTTCGATACGCTCAATCCCAGCCACTCCGTCGGTTCGCAGATCATCCGCACGCTGGAAAAATTCAAAGTCGGCAACAATGTCGCGGAGCGGCGCAAGCGCATGCTGGAGCTGCTTGACCTGGTGAAGCTGCCGCGGGCCTTCGAGACGCGCAAGCCGCGTCAGCTCTCAGGCGGCCAGAAGCAGCGCATCGGCGTGGCGCGTGCCTTTGCCGGCGATGCCAAGGTGGTGGTGGCCGACGAGCCGGTGTCGGCACTCGACGTCTCGGTGCAGGCGGCGGTGACCGAGCTGCTGATGGACATCCAGCGCAAGAACAAGACGACGATGCTGTTCATCAGTCACGATCTGTCCGTCGTGCGCTACATCGCCGACCGGGTCGTCGTCATGTATCTCGGCTACATCGTCGAGCAGGGTACGACCGACCAGATCTTCGCGCCGCCCTACCACCCCTACACCGAGGCGCTTCTGTCGGCGATCCCGATCGCCGACACCAGCGTGGTCAAACGGCACATCGTGCTCGAAGGCGATATCCCGTCGGCGATGAACCCGCCGAGCGGCTGCCCGTTCCAGACGCGCTGCGGCTACAAGAGGCTGGTGCCGGACAATCTGTGCGAGACCAAGGTGCCGCCGGTGAAGCATCTCGGCGATGGCCATATGAGCCTGTGCTGGCTGTCGGACGATGTGCTGGCGACGATGGAGCCGGTGATCAAGTTCGACAGGGAACACGCAGCGCATGAGGGCGTGCCGGAAGACGCACCGGATGGGATCGGCCCCGGTTTCGCCGGCGAACCGCCGAAGCGCCCGCATGGCAAGAAGCCGAGCTGACCAGCCATAGAGGCAATTCCGCTCGTTGGCGCATTGCCGCAGCGTCGCCATAGCTCAAGGAACGACAGGCCACGTTCGCTTGAATATTGCTGTCCATTGCCTTATGTGATGCGTGATGTTTGATGCGCGATAGGGAGCATATTGTGAGAACCACACTTGCAATCGATGACGATGTCCTCCTTGCCGCCAAGGCCATGGCGCGACAGCAGGATCGCAGCGTTGGCGATGTCATTTCCGATCTGGCTCGCCGCTCACTGCGCAGGCCACCGACCGGCGGTGAACGCAACGGCATCCCCTTGCTTGCATCGCGGCCCGACGGCCCGATGGTCGATCTCGAAATGGTCAATGCGCTTCGCGACGAATTGCCGTGACCTTCCTGCTCGACGTCAATGTGTTGGTTGCGTTGATCGATCCGGCTCACGTCGCGCATGAAGATGCCCATCGGTGGTTCCAATCCACCGGGCATTTATCATGGGCAACATGTCCCATTACCGAGAATGGCGTCATCAGGATTGTAAGCAACCCGAAATACCCCAATTCTCCGGGTTCGCCCGCCGTGGTGGCGCAGATTGTCGGCAAGCTGCATGACCTTTCAGGACATCAGTTCTGGCCTGACGAGATCAGCCTTGTCGGTTCCAACGACATCGATGCAGCCAGGATCCTCACCCCGGCACAGGTAACGGATAGCTATCTGTTGGGACTCGCCAAGGCGCGTGACGGCCAATTGGCGACGTTTGACCGAAAGCTGTCAACGGCAGCGGTAAAGGGAGGAAGGTCGATCCTCCACCTGATCCCAAGCGAATGAATGGCTGAGTTCCGCTTCGATCGCAAACTGCGTGGCTGCAAGACCGCTTGGCAACGTCAGCTGCCGCATTGCCGCAGCTGTTCGGCATAGTCGCGGGCCATCTTTTCGGTCGCCCTGGCATAGCCCTGCACGCCGGCGTCACCACGGTTGCCACGGCCGTAGGCGGTCCAGCCGAGATAGTAGGCGAGATAGAGATTGTAGGTGTCGTTGCGGGCGACGCCGAACGTGTCTGATGTCTTGGAATGATACCAGCCGACGAAATCGACGGCATCGGCAAACTTGGTCCGCCTCGCCGCCCAACTGCCGGTTTCGCTTTGGTATTGCGACCAGGTGCCGTCGAGCGCCTGCGAGAAACCGGTGGCCGACGAGACATGCTTCCACGGAATGAAGCCGAGCAGTTTGGTACGCGGCGGCCTGGCATTGCTCTTGAAACCGGATTCCTTGCGCACCGTCGCCATCAGCACGGGGACGGGGACGCCGTATTTCTGCGAGGCGCGCTCGGCGGCCGACTGCCAGTTGTCGAACCAGCCATCGTTCTGGTCGAAGACGGCGCAGACATTGTTGATATGGTTGGGCGGCGTCGCGCAGGCCGGCAAAGCCAGCAGCACGCCAACCGCTACAATTTTACTCAAACTCGAACTACGCATGGAAGACGGATAGGCTGAAATCATAAAGGGAATCTTGCGGCGTTTCTTAACGGCTTGCCGGCCCGGCTCCGCTGAGTGGGACCTGTATCATTATTCCGACCTTTTGCGTCGCCTCTGTCTCCAAACGAATTCAAAAATGCCGCCTTGGCTAAAATCACGTCCGCGAAGGGCGGATTTCTGACAGCGGTGTCCGGATGCCGGCGCTCTGATGCCAGGCATGAATGAACCAAGACGCAAGCGCGGCGCGGAGCGAACCAGCAACCGGGGGCCTGCCGCCATCCCGCAACTTCCACTGCGGCGGGTGACCAATCCCTATCCGCCGATGGCGATGCTGTCGGCCGACCAGATCGAAGCGATCCACCAGGCGTCGATGCACATTCTGGAAAATTTCGGCATCGAGGTGATGTCTCAGCGGGCGCTGGCGCTGTTCGAGAAGGCGGGCGCAAAAGTCGACCATGCGATCGCGAATGTCCGCATCGACCGGGGCCTTGTCGCCGAGGCGCTGAAGACCACGCAGTCCAGCTATCGGCTGACGCCGCGCAACCCCGCCAACACCATTCATCTCAGCGGCAACACGATCAATTTCACCCTCGTCGCCGGGCCGCCCAATGTGCATGACATGGAGCGCGGCCGGCGCGCCGGAAACTTGCACGACTATGCCGATCTGACCCGGCTGGCGCAGCATTTCAACTGCATCCACATGCTCGGCAACCAGGTCTGCGCGCCGGTGGAACTGCCGGCGAACACCAGGCACATGGATACTTATTTCACCAATCTGACGCTGACCGACAAATCCTTCCATGTCTCGGCGATCGGACGAGGCCGGGCGCTGGACGGCATCGAAATGATGGCGATCGCGCGCGGGCTGACGCTGGATGAGATGCGAGATGATCCCGGCATTGCCACCATCATCTCGGTCAACTCGCCGCGCCGATTCGACGAGATGATGGCCGAAGGGCTGATGACCATGGCCGAATTCGGCCAGTCGGTGGCGGTGACGCCGTTCACGCTGATGGGCGCGATGAGCCCGGTGACGCTCGCCGGCGCCCTGGCGCAGCAGAATGCCGAGGCGCTGTTCGGCGTGGTGCTGACGCAACTGGTGCGCCCCGGCGCGCCGGTGATGTACGGCGCCTTCACCTCCAACGTCGACATGAAGTCGGGCGCGCCTGCCTTCGGAACGCCGGAGAACACGAAGGCCAACATCGCCTCGGGGCAATTGGCGCGGCGCTACAATCTGCCCTACCGCACGACACCGGGGTCGGCATCGAATGCGGCGGACGCGCAAGGCGCCTACGAGACGCTGATGGCGCTGTGGGGCGCTGTGCTCGGCCACGGCAACCTCGTCTATCACGCCGCCGGCTGGCAGGAAGGCGGGCTGACGGCATCGTTCGAAAAACTGATCATCGACGTCGAGATGATCCAGCACATGATGGAGTTCCTGCGGCCGATCGTCGTCGATGAGGCCGAGCTTGCGGTCGAGGCATTGGGTGCGGTGCCGACCGGCGGCCATTTCTTCGGCGAACCGCACACGCTGGAACGCTATGCCACCGCTTTCTACCAGCCGATACTGTCCAACTGGCAGAATTACGAGGCATGGCAGGAGGCCGGCGGCCTCGACACGACGGCGCGCGCGACCCGGCTGTGGAAGAAGGCGCTGGAAGACTATGTCGAGCCGGTGATGGACATCGCCGTGCGCGAGGCGCTGGAGGCGTATGTGGCCAGGCGCAAGGAAGCGATCGGGCAGGGCGAGCCATGACTTTTTCAACATCGGCGCGCGGCGCTGCCTTTCTGATTCACCTTATCTCCTCAACTCGTTGATAACAGAGCAAAACTCATGAAATCGCATGCAAAGGTCGTGGTCATTGGCGGTGGCGTCGTCGGGTGCTCCGTGCTGTTCCATCTGGCGCGTCATGGCTGGACCGATGTCGTGCTTTTGGAGCGCGACGAGCTGACCTCCGGCTCGACCTGGCATGCGGCCGGCGGCATGCACACGATCAATGGCGACCCCAACGTCGCCAAGCTGCAGAAATACACGATCTCGCTCTACAAGGAGATCGAGGAGCTGTCGGGACAGGCGACCGGCGTGCATCTGACGGGCGGCGTGCTTCTGGCGGCGACCGAGGCGCGGCTCGACTGGCTGCGCGGCGTCGTCGCCAAAGGGCGTTACCTCGGCATCGAGCTCGAAGAAATATCGGCCAATGAAGCGGCCGAGCTGATGCCGCTGCTCGACCCGAAACAATTCGTCGGCGCCGTCCGCAACAAGGAGGACGGCCATCTCGATCCCTCCGGCGTGACGCATGCCTATGCCAAGGCCGCGCGGAAACTGGGCGCCGAGGTCGAGCGCTTCACCAAGGTCGAGGACATTGTGCGCCGGCCCGACGGCATGTGGCGCGTCATCACCAACAAGGGCGAAGTGGTGGCCGAGCATGTCGTCAATGCCGGCGGGTTATGGGCGCGCGAGGTCGGCCGCATGGTCGGGCTGGAGCTGCCGGTGCTGGCAATGGAGCACATGTACCTGATCACCGAGGATATGCCCGAGGTGGCGGCGTGGAACGCCAAGACCGGGACGGAAATCATCCATGCCGTCGATTTCGACGGTGAGCTGTACCTGCGCCAGGAGCGCGGCGGCATGCTGATGGGCACGTATGAGAAGGCCAATAAGGTCTGGTCCGAATTCCAGACACCGTGGAATTTCGGCCATGAACTGCTGGAGCCGGATATCGACCGCATCGCGCCGTCGCTCGAAGTCGGCTTCCGGCATTTCCCGGCCTTCGAGAGGACCGGCATCAAGCAGATCATCAACGGCCCCTTCACCTTCGCGCCGGACGGCAATCCGCTGGTCGGGCCGGTGCGCGGCCTTCCCGGCTTCTGGGTCGCCTGCGGGGTCATGGCGGGCTTTTCACAAGGCGGCGGCGTCGGTCTGGCGCTGTCCAACTGGATGATCGAGGGCGATCCCGGCGCCGACATCTGGGCCATGGATGTGGCGCGCTATGGCGACTGGGCGACGATGGCCTACACCAACGCCAAGGTGCGCGAGAATTATTCGCGCCGCTTCTCGATTCGCTTTCCCAATGAGGAGCTGCCCGCCGGGCGGCAGCTGAAGACGACGCCGATCTACGATTTGCTGTCGGCCAAGGGCGCGCAATGGGGCGTGTCCTATGGGCTGGAAGTGCCGCTCTGGTTTGCGCCCGAGGGTGTCAAGGACGAGTTCTCGTGGCGGCGGTCCAGCGATTTTTCCCATGTCGCCAATGAGGTCGCGACGGTTCGTGAGAGCGTCGGCCTGGCGGAGATTTCGAACTTCGCCAAATACAAGGTGACGGGAGAAGGGGCGGCCGCTTGGCTCGACCGGATCTTTGCCTGCAAGTTGCCGAAGTCCGGCCGCATGACGTTGGCGCCGATGCTGAAGGACGACGGCAAGCTCATCGGCGATTTCACGCTGGCCAATATCGGTGCCCCCAATTCCAACGGGACCGAGTGGTTCATCGCCGGCTCCGGTATCGCCGAGCAGTATCATATGCGCTGGTTTGAGGCGCATTTACCTGCGGATAGCTCAGTGCGCATAGAGGCGCTGGGGCAGAAACTGACCGGTCTGGCGATCGCCGGACCCAAGGCGAGGGAGGTGCTGGCAAAGGCCAGCCGCGCGGATGTCGCCAACACCGCATTCCCGTTCATGGCGGTCGCGAAAATGGACATCGGCACGGCGCCGTGCCTGGTCGGCCGCGTCAGCTACACCGGCGATCTCGGCTACGAGATCTGGGTGGCGCCGGAATATCAGCGCGCTGCCTTCCAGGCGTTGATGGCGGCAGGCGAGGAATTCGGCCTCGGCCTGTTCGGCTCGCGCGCGCTCAATGCGCTGCGGCTGGAGAAAAACTACGGCTCATGGGCGCGCGAATACCGGCCGATCTACGGGCCGCTGGAGGCCGGGCTCGACCGTTTCGTCGCCTATGGCAAGGATGCCGATTTCATCGGCAAAACCGGCGCTCTTGCCGAGCGCAAGCAGGGCGGCAAGCTCAGGCTGCGCACATTTATCCTCGATGCCGACGATGCCGATGTCATCGGCGACGAGCCGATCTGGTACGATGGCGCGGTGCGCGGCTGGGTGACGTCGGGCGGCTATGCGCATCACTCGAAGAAATCCGTCGCCATCGGCTATGTGCCGAAGGAGATCGCAGACAAGAGCGACGGCTTCGAAATCGAACTTTTGGGCAAGCGCCACGCGGCGCGCGTTCAGGCAGCGCCGCTCTTTGACGCGAACTTCGAGCGAATGCGCGCCTGAAGCGCTTCGGCTTCGCCGAGGCGCTTCAGATTCTTGTTTTGTGCATTCGTTATCCCAAAACCGCTGCGCACTTTTGGGCGACATGCATCAGGCGCGTCAGGTGCTGCGGCGGTTGTCGAGCGCGAAGGCGCCGGCGCCGGCAAACACCAGATAGAGGAAGATGAAGCAGAAGGAGATTGCCGCGTCGCCGCTGTTGTTGACCGGGAAGAAGTCGCGCGGGTAGTGCGCCATGAAATAGGCGATGGCCATCTCGCCGGCCAGAAGGAACGCGACCGGGCGGGTGAACAGACCGAGCGCCAGCAGGATGCCACCGGCGAACTCCAGGATGCCTGCCGTCGCCGTCAGGCCGGTAAGAGCGTGAGGCTCGGCGCTGACCGGAAAATTGAACAGTTTCTGCGAGCCATGTTCGACGAACTGCAGGGCTGTGATGATGCGCAGGACGCCGAGTGCCTGCGGCTGAAATCTGGCGAGACCGTCAAAAAGCTTCATCTAAACTCCATTTTTCCAACCCTGCGGCCCGGCCATAAATTATCACCCGGCGCTGGACCATTCACTTCGCGTGGCCTGTCATCAACAATCGGTGATTGGAAATCACTTCCAGTCTGGACTCCGAAATTTGTTCTCGTTATGGTTGCATACAGCTCGTTTAAGTTGTATACCTGCGTGTAGACACTCCAAACCAAACGGGTTCCTTAGCCATGAAAAAAGTCGCCATCAGCCTGTTCGCAATCCTCGCAAGCACCAGTTTCGCCATGGCCGCTGATGCTGGCTGCGATGCCTTCAAATGGCCGGTGACACGCGAGCAGGAACTGTTTCCGGCAGCGCCCGCCGCGCAGTCCGGTGCCTCTCTTGCTTTCGGCGAAGCCGCGGATATGGCGCTGGAGCCGGTCGATGCGGTCAGCTTCATGGTCTCACCGCAACGCGCGCCGGCAGCCGGCACGTTCGGCGCGACGGCAAACGTGGCCGTGCCAACGGAAGGAGAGCTCCAGATCAGCCTGTCCGATGAGGCCTGGGTCGACGTCATTCAGGATGGCCAGGCCGTGAAATCAGCCGGTTTCAGCGGCGTGAAGACCTGCCCCGGCGTCCGCAAGAGCCTGCGCTTCAAGCTGACGCCTGGCGCAGCCACGATCCAGCTCAGCGGCGCCAGGAAAGAGAACCTCAAAGTTGCGGTGCTGGCGCCGGAGTGACCGCGCCCGGACGCGCCTCTCATCGCACCAGCGGCGCGATGAGAGCAGTTCCGTGCAGGCGAGTACCGGAGGGGATCAGCGGCCCGGCGCGATCAGCGCGAAATAAGCGCCTTGCGGATCGGTGAACTGGGCAATCCATTGGCCGGTCGGCACCGGCATCGGACCCATGACAATTTTGCCGCCATTGTCGGTGACGCGTTTGGCGGCTGCGTCGATGGCGTCGACATTGAAGTAGAACAGCCAGACCGGCATCGGCAGCTGTTGCGGCTTGTTCATGATGCCGCCGCCGGATTCAGGGCCGGCTGAGAAGGTCTGATAGATGCCCATCTCGCCGACGTCCATGCTACCGGCATCAGTCCAGCCGAACTGGCTTGAGTAGAAATCGAAGGCCTTCTGGCGGTCGGACGCATAAAGCTCGTGCCAGCCGACATGGCCCGGCGTCGTTGCCGGAAGGACGGGCTGGTCGGGCCCATTGGGCTGCAGGAACATGAAGGCGGCGCCTTGCGGGTCGGCGACGACGGAGAAGCGGCCGACGCCGGGAATGTCGTCGGGTTCGCGGTGAACAGCCCCGCCGGCCGCTTTCAGTGCCTCGGTCGAGGCAACGGTATCGCTGGTGTGGATATAGCCGAACCAGGCCGGCTTCAGACCCGTCCTGGCTGCTTCCTCGGGCAGGGTCATCAGCCCGCCGACGCCACGCTCGGCGGAGTTCACCACGATATAGCGCGGCATGCCGGGCGCCTTGTCGAAGGGCTCAGCCCGCCAGCCGACCACGGTGGTGTAGAACGCTTGCGCCGCATCGAGGTCGCTGGTCATCAACTCGTACCAGAAGAAGGGCATTGGGGATCTCGGCATTCTCGGTCTCCTCACCTATGCATAGATCGTCGTCCGATCCATCAAAGGACGTTTTCAGCGACGCGAATCCGACAGCGAACCGGAGAAAATTCAACGGCTGCGTTGACACATCGTTCCGCACTTCGCCCCACCGGCGCCTTGCACGTGCGGCGGTTTTCGACTTTCCTTGGGCAAACGAGGGGTAGTCGTTTCATGCGCCTTATGTCGCTCACGCCTGAGCTTGTGTCACTGTGTCATCGCGAAGAGGTCGATCCCGGACCGGACGGCAGCTGGACGCAGCTGAACGACGAGGATTTTCGCACGCTTGCCTTACGGCTCTCCGACGAAGCCGATGCGGGGCCGTTATGGGTGTTCGCCTATGGCTCGCTGATCTGGAAGCCGGCTTTCGAGTCCGTCGAACGCCAGCGCGCCACTGCGTTTGGCTGGCATCGCTCGTTCTGCCTCGACATGGTGCGCTGGCGCGGCAGCGTCGCGCAGCCGGGGCTGATGATGGCGCTCGAACGCGGCGGCCGATGCGACGGCGTCATCTACCGCCTGCCCGACGGCGACAAGCCGGAGCAGATCGAAAGACTGTTGCGGCGCGAGATCGACGACCATGAGAGTGTCAGCTCGGTCCGGTGGGTTCCCGTGCGCACGGAGCAGGGCCGGATACGGGCGCTCGGCTTCTGGGTCGGGGTGACGGGCAGGGGAACCTCGCTTGGGCAGCCGCTAGATCGGGTGGCGCGGGTGTTGGCGCGGGCCTGCGGCCATGTCGGCTCGGGTGCCGAATATCTCTACAACACCGTCAGCCACCTCGAGGAATTCGGCATTTGCGACCGCAATCTGTGGCGACTGCAGCAACTGGTTGCCGACGAGATCAGGTCGATCCATGGCGGCCGCTCAGATGCCAGCCTACAGCTGGCACCTTCGTAGCGAACAGCCACCAATCTTGGCCTGTGCCGGAGCGTATGCGGTTTCAAGGCGTTTCGCTCCCCGGGTGATCAGATCCAAGAAGGAGTGGCTTCACGAGCAATGACCTCAACCGTGCATTCGAGACTGAGCAGCAGAAAATGCGTACAGTCATCTGTCGGGCCAAGTGTCGATCGCAACCAGTGCGAGTTCTCCACTCGCAGGATCGGCCACCTGTAGGAGGCTTGCCTGCCAGATCCAATCAATGGGATCGAGGTGTCCGCACGGATTTTGGTCAGTCCCAGCATGTCATCATGGGCAGCCAGGGCTACTACCCCTTGAAAATCGATCTTGAGAGTTCGTTCCGATGTCCCGAAGTCGCCTTCGACGGTCAGCTCAAAGTTATTGTCGGATTTTAGACGCCACACCTGACAGGCAGCCAGAGGTAAATCTCCCACGGGCTCCCACCGGTGAGCCGTCTCCCTATCATCGGTCATCGCCTTCTCCGTTGAATGAAAGCCGCGCATCGTGCTCAAGCGCCCTATCATTTCGCGCTGACCTGGAACAGCTTGCCGCGACTTGGAGCTTGTCGCGCTCCCCTCTTTGAGGACGCAACCGTCACTCATAACATGAGCAACTAAATCATATTATCAGCTAGTCTTTTCAGCGGCTTGGGTCGAAAATTGACCAATTGATAAAAAAATAAAACGTGCTAGCCTTCCCCAAAACGAAAACAGGGGAACTGACGATGCCAGAAGGCCAGTTCAAGGACGGCATTGCCGGCGGCCGGCTTGCCGCCGACCAGTACGCCGAGAATTTTTCCGATCTGCATCCGCCGCTCGATCACCACGAAGCGCTGGTCGAATCCGATCGCTGCTATTTCTGCTACGACGCGCCGTGCATGAATGCATGCCCGACCTCGATCGACATTCCGCTGTTCATCCGCCAGATATCGACCGGCAACCCGATCGGTTCGGCCAAGACGATTTTCGACCAGAACATACTAGGTGGCATGTGCGCCCGCGTCTGCCCTACCGAGACGCTGTGCGAAGAGGTCTGCGTGCGCGAGGTGGCGGAAGGCAAGCCGGTGCAGATCGGCCGCCTGCAGCGCTACGCCACCGATGTCGCCATGGCCGAGCACAAGGAGTTTTATTCGCGCGCTGAATCGACCGGCAAGTCGGTCGCCGTGGTCGGCGCCGGTCCGGCCGGCCTAGCCGCGGCGCACCGGCTCGCCCGCCATGGCCACGAGGTGACCATACTGGAAGCCCGCCCGAAGGCCGGCGGCCTCAACGAATACGGCATCGCCGCCTACAAGAGCATCGACAATTTCGCCCAGGCCGAGGTCGACTATGTCACGGGGATCGGCGGCATCGATATCCAGAACGGCAGGGCGCTCGGCCGCGACTACCGGCTGTCGGACCTGATCCGGAATTACGATGCCGTCTTCCTCGGCATGGGGCTTGGCGGCGTCAATGCGCTGCGCGCCGATGGCGAGGAGGTCGGTGGCGTCGTCAATGCAGTCGAATTCATCGCCGAACTGCGCCAGGCCAGCGATCTCGCGAGCCTGCCAATCGGCCGGCGCGTCGTCGTCATCGGCGGCGGCATGACGGCGATCGACGCCGCCGTGCAGTCGAAGCTGCTCGGCGCCGAGGAGGTGACGATCTGCTACCGGCGCGGCCAGGAACACATGAACGCTTCCGAGTTCGAGCAGGATCTGGCAGCCGCCAACGGCGTCACCATCCGCCACTGGCTGCAGCCGAAGCGGGTCATCACTGAGGCCGGCAAAGTGTCGGGCATCGAGCTCGAATACACCGCGATGAACGGCGACAGGCTTGCCGGCACCGGCGAGCGGCTGACGCTGGCCGCCGACCAGGTGTTCAAGGCGATCGGCCAGAGCTTTGTGCCGGCGGCACTCAACGGCAGCGGTGCTGCGATCGAACTCGAAGCCGGCCGCATCAAGGTCGATGCGGAAGGGCGCACCTCGCTCGCCAATGTCTGGGCGGGCGGCGACTGCATTTTTGGCGGTGACGATTTGACGGTTTCGGCCGTGGCGCAAGGCCGCGATGCGGCGGAGAGCATCAACCGGAGTCTGACACAGGGATAGAGATCATGGCCTCAGTGGAATCGGGCATCGCCCGTCACTACGACGTCTCGGATCTTGAGCAGCACATTCTTGCCGTGCTCGCCGATACCGGCGTGGAAATTGCCCATTTACGCGCTGGCGATCTCGAAGCGGTCGACGAGTTCCACATTGGCGGTATCGCCGCCACCAGGGAACTCATCGGCCAGATGGGTTTGAAGCCGGGGGCCAGGCTGCTCGACATTGGTTCCGGCGTGGGTGGTCCAGCCCGCTTCGCCGCCAACAATGCCGGCGCCGATGTCACCGGCATCGATCTGACGCAAAGCTATGTCGACATCGCGACCAGCCTGTCGAAGCGGGTGGGAATGGCCGACAAAGTCCGGTTCGTGCAGGGCAGCGCGCTGGACATGCCGTTCAGCAACAAAAGCTTTGATACGGCCATGATCCTGCATGTCGGCATGAATCTTCCCGACAAGAAAAAGCTGATGAGCGAGGCGGCGCGTGTGCTCAAGCCGGGCGGCATCTTTGCCGTCTACGATGTGATGCGGCTCAAGGCAGGTGCGCTGACCTATCCGCTGCCATGGGCATCCGACGAGAGCATGTCCTTCGTTGCCACGCCCGACGACTATCGTTCGGCTGCCGCCGCCGCGGGGTTCTCTGTAACCGCCGAGCGCCCTCGTGGCGCCTTCGCCATCGAATTTTTCGACTCGATACGGGCGCGCATGGCTGCGGCGCAGGCGGAAGGAAAAAAGCCGCCGCCTGGCGTTAATCTTATCATGGGCGAGAACGCCGGCACCAAGATCGCCAATCTCACCCCCGCGCTTAAAGGCGGCATTCTCGCACCCGTGGAAATGCTCCTTCGTCTCGGTTGAAAGGGACCTGTCATGGCAGACATCCGCAACAATTTCGTCGGCATCAAATCGCCCAATCCGTTCTGGCTGGCTTCGGCGCCGCCGACCGACAAGGCCTACAATGTCATCCGCGCCTTCAAGGCGGGCTGGGGCGGCGTCGTGTGGAAGACGCTGGGAGAAGAAGGTCCGCCGGTGGTCAACGTCAACGGCCCGCGTTATGGCGCGATCTGGGGGGCGGACCGGCGCCTGCTCGGCCTCAACAATATCGAGCTGATCACCGACCGCGATTTGCAGGTCAATCTGCGCGAGATCAAGGAGGTCAAGAAGGATTGGCCCGACCGCGCCATCGTCGTCTCACTGATGGTGCCATGCGTCGAGGAAAGCTGGAAGGCGATCCTGCCGGTGGTCGAGGAGACCGAAGCCGACGGCATCGAGCTCAATTTCGGCTGCCCGCACGGCATGTCGGAACGCGGCATGGGCGCGGCTGTCGGCCAGGTGCCGGAATACATCGAAATGGTGGTGCGCTGGTGCAAGGCCAACACCCGCATGCCTGTCATCACCAAGCTGACGCCGAATATCACCGATGTGCGCAAGCCGGCGCGCGCCGCACTCTCCGGCGGCACCGACGCGGTGTCGCTGATCAACACCATCAACTCGATCACCGGCGTCGACCTCGATAGCTTCGCGCCGCAGCCGACCATCGACGGCAAGGGCTCGCATGGCGGCTATTGCGGCCCGGCGGTGAAGCCGATTGCCATGAACATGGTGGCCGAGATCGCCCGCGATCCGGAAACGCGCGGCCTGCCGATCTCCGGCATTGGCGGCATCACCACCTGGCGCGATGCGGCTGAATTCATGGCGCTCGGCGCCGGCAATGTGCAGGTGTGCACGGCGGCGATGACATACGGCTTCAAGATCGTGCAGGAGATGATCGCCGGTCTCCAAAACTGGATGGACGAGAAAGGCCACGCCTCGCTCAACGACATTGTCGGCCGCGCCACGCCCAACGTCACCGACTGGCAGTATCTCAACCTCAATTACATCGCCAAGGCGCATATCGACCAGGACGCCTGCATCAAATGCGGCCGCTGCCACATCGCCTGCGAGGACACTTCGCACCAGGCAATCACCAACATGGTCGACGGCGTCAGGCATTTCGAGGTGATCGAGGCCGAATGCGTCGGCTGCAATCTGTGCGTCAATGTCTGCCCGGTCGAGAACTGCATCACCATGGAGCCGCTGGCCGCCGGCGTCATGGACCAGCGCACCGGCAAGCCGGTGTCGCCGGTCTATGCCAACTGGACGACGCACCCGAACAACCCGATGGCCAAGGTGGCCGCAGAGTAGACTTGGGTTCCTCGCCCCGATCGACGTCTACGTTGTGCACTCATCTTCTGTGACTGGTCGGCGTGAGGGCTTGGTTGCCACGTGGTTCCCCCAATCCGTCGCTGCTTCGCAGCGCCGCCTTTCCTCCCTCCGGAGGGAAAGGAAGGGAGCTTTACTGGACGAACGTTGGACGGCAAAAAACTTGGCGCCGTTCCTCTCCCCCGTCGATCGGGGGAGAGGTGGCTCGGCGAAGCCGAGACGGAGTGGGGGTCGATCAGCGCAATATAAGACAATGCATGCGCCAAGCCGCCATACACGCTATCGCCACAGACCAGCCGCCCGGAAATGTGTGCAGGCTGCAGACCGGGATGCCCAAGTTCTGTGAAGCCATTGCTATATGTGAATTTCCGCATTTCCCTATTGCAGATAAAATTTATCCACGATATAAGATATCCATGAATAGGAGCGCAACATCATGAAGCTGGGCGAAGGTGTAGAAGCGGCCATCCATTGCGCGGCCACACTGGCCAGCGTGGAGGGCAACAGCACGATGCCGGGTGCTGCCTTGGCAGAGTCCTTCGGCCTGTCGCCGAGCTATCTGCTGAAACATCTGAACCAGCTGACGGCTGCGCGCATCCTGGAATCGGTGCCGGGACCGGCGGGCGGCTACCGGCTGGCGCGTCCGGCCGAGCGCATCACGCTGCTCGATATCGTGCTTGCGGTCGAGGGTCGCGAGCCGGCCTTCCGCTGCGGCGAGATCCGCCAGCGCGGCCCGGTCAAGATCGATGCTTCGGCCTATGTGAAGCCGTGCGGCATCAATGCCGCGATGCTGAAAGCCGAGCGTGCCTATCGTGCCGCTCTCGCGGAAACTCGGTTGTCCGACATCGTGGCTGACTACAAGGCCGAAGGCGATCCGCGATCGTTTGCCGCCAGCTGTGCCTTTGTGGCGCGCCATCAGCGGCCGCAGAAACCCGCTTCGACCAAACAGATTTAATCCCCCGCCAAACAGATGTGAAAGGAAAGACCATGAAACAGAGACTGCAATTCTTCGCCAAGGCGCCTGAGATCATGAAAGCCGTGTCGGCGCTTAACAAGGCGGTCGACGAATGCGGGCTTGAAGTGAGCCTGCTGCATTTGATCAAGCTCCGCGCCTCGCAGATCAATGGCTGCTCCTACTGCGTCGAGATGCATAGCCGCGAGGCGAGGCGCGATGGCGAAACCGAGACACGGCTCTATCTGGTTTCGGCCTGGAAGGAATCGCCGCTGTTTTCCGAGCGCGAACGCGCGGCGCTTGCTTGGACCGAGGCAACGACCCTGATCGCCAACAATGGCGTTTCGGACGAACTCTATGCCCGCACGCTAGAGCACTTCTCGGAAGAGGAACTGGTCAAGCTGTCGGTCGCGATCGGCATGATCAACACCTGGAACCGGCTCTGCATCCCGTTCCACGCCATTCACCCGATGCCGGCTGCCAAAGCAGCCTGACCGTCCGGTTAGTCATGGAGCGCCGTGGAAAGGGCGGCGCTCCACCTGTTTCATGCTTAAGTACGGGGAAGATTTCATGCCTGTCGATTTGCCTTCGACCCTGTTGTTTCTCGGCCGCCTGTTGCTTGGCGGCGCCTTCGTTGTCGCGGGACTGCGCAATGTTCAAAACGAGGCGTTCCTGACCGGGCTGATGGCCGCGCGCGGCGTGCCGCAGGCGAGATTGGCGTTGTGGGCCGGCATCGTCCTGCAGACCATTGCCGGCGCGCTGGTGATGGCCGGCCTGTGGACCGCGATCGCCAGTGCTGTGCTGGTGCTGTTTCTCATTGTCGCGACGCCGATGTTCCACAATTTCTGGGACCATCAGGGCCCGGACCGGGCCTCGCGCATCAACGGCTTCGTCGGCAACGTCGCCCTGGCCGGAGGCTTTCTCACGCTGATCGCACAGTCGCTGTAGGTCACGCCGCGAAGCGCAAACCGCCATCGCAGGTCAGCACCTGGCCGGTCATGAAGCCGTTGGAGACGAGAAAGGCGATTGCGCCGGCGGCGTCTTCGGCGCGGCCGATCCTGCCCACCGGGGTTTTGCCGGCATATTCGCTGAACACCGCCTGCCGCTGGTCTTCGGCCAGAAAATCCCACCATGGCGTGTCGATGACGCCGGGCGCCACGACGTTGACGCGCAGAGGCTTCAGTTCGACCGCCAGGATCGGCACCACCGTCAGCAGCATGCCGTTGACGGCGGCAATGCCAGCCACGCCGGGCGCCGACAATTGTGCCGACACCGCCGAGATGAAAGTGACCGATCCCGATCTGTTGAGCGTCGGTAAGGCTGCCTGCAAACAGGACAGCTGCGGCCTGACTTTCTCGTCGACGCCGCCGGCGATGTCTGAGAGGTCGAGGGTTTCGAACCGCCCAAGTCCCTTGCCGCCGCTGGCAGCCAGCACGAGGTGATCGAACGGTCCGAGTTCCCCAAAGAACTGGCGGACTTCGTCCGGCTTCGAAGCATCGAAGGCAGCTTTTTCGGCGGCGCCGCCGAAACTCTTCCAGGCGCTGGTGAGCTTGTCCTGGTTTCGTCCGGTGATGGTCACCTTCATGCCTGGGCCCAGCAGTTTTCGCGCCGTTGCCAGGCCGATGCCGGATGAGCCGCCGACGACGACCGTGTGTTCGATCTTGCCGGTCATGAATGCTGTTCCTTCGATTTTGGGGAAGCCTGGCCGACGAAGTCGAGGCTCAGGGTTCGCAATTGCTGTCTGGCCTTGGCGTCATAGGCTTGTGCTTCGGCGCGGGATTCCTTTTGGCCATCGAAATAGAGGCCACTGCGGCCCTCCAGGGCGGGCGATGTCGCGAGGTTGAGAATGGCGTCGGCGCCGGTCTCGACCGAGCTCCATGGCGTCACGCCGGCTTGGCGGACCATGGTGGTGTTCATGTAGCTCGCTGGATGCAGAGCGTTGACGGTGACGCCGCTGCCTTTCAACTCTCCGGCCAGGTCGATGGTGAACAGGATCTGCGCCAGCTTGCTCTGGCAATAGGCGCGCACGCCGTCATAGGAACGTGTCAGCATGACATCGCCGAAATCGATCGCCTGCTGGCCGGCCGAGGCGACGTTGATGATGCGCGCCGGCGAACTCGCCTTGAGCAGCGGCAGCAGTTCCGAGGTCAGCAGGAAACCGGCGAGATAGTTGACCGCAAAGCGCAGTTCGAAGCCGTCGGCGCTGAGCTGTCGCTTGGCGCCGGCCGTGCCGATGCCGGCATTGTTGATGAGGATGTCGAGCCGGTCGGTTTTTGCGCGTACGGCCTCGGCGAGGCGGCGGACCTCGGCTAGCGAGGCGAGGTTGGCGGCGAGGAACTCGGCTTTGCCGCCGGCGGATTCGATTTCTGCGACGGTTGCCTTGCCGCGAGCCGCGTCACGGCCATGCACCAGCACGCGCGCGCCGCCGGCGCCCAGCCTTTGCGCGACGACACGGCCGACGCCGTCGGTCGAGCCGGTGATGAGGATTGTCTTGTCTTTCAGGTCCATGTCGGGAGCCTCCATATTCGCTCTGGATGCCAAGATGGTGCGCTTTGCGCTCGCCAAACAGTTCAAACTTTATCCTGGTATCGATACTGCTATACTGCGCCCTCATGGATGCTTCCGCACCATCGCCCGAAGACAGCCGCCGGCCCGAGCTTGGCGCCTTCCTGCGTTCGCGCCGCGAACGGCTTTCGCCGTCAGCCACCGGCATTGCGGCCGGCGCGAGGCGGCGTACGCCCGGTCTGCGCCGCGAAGAGGTGGCGATGATCGCCGGCGTCGGCACGACCTGGTACACCTGGCTGGAACAGGGCAGGGATGTGCGGCCTTCGGTGGAGGTACTGACGGCGCTTTGCGAGGCCTTGCGCCTCGATGCCGCCGAGAAGCGGCATTTGTTCACGCTGGCCGGCCGCCAGCAGCCCGAGCGGCGGCGCATTACCCCGGTCAAGGTCGAAGGTCCCCTGCTGCACATGCTGCAGAGTCTCGTCCTGCAACCGGCCTATATTGTCGGGCCGCGCTGGGATGTGCTGGCCTGGAACGCCGGGGCGGTTGCCATTTTCGGCGATTACGGCTTGTTGGAGGGCGACGCCCGTAACATCCTCCATGGCGTGTTCACCGATCCGCACCGGCGCCATTTGCTGGTCGACTGGGAACAGCTGGCGCGCGCCACCCTTGCGGCGTTTCGCGCCGAGAGCGCGAAATACACCGGCGACCCGGATTTCGAGCGGCTGATCGCGCTTATGATGCGGTCGAGCCCGGAGTTCCGGGAGTGGTGGCCGCAGCGAGATGTGGTGCATCGTCTCTCCGGCAAGAAGTATCTGCGCCATCCGATCGCCGGCGCGATGGCGTTCGAGCATATGAGCCTGTCGATCGATGACGGCTCGGACATGAAGCTGATCGTCTACACGCCGCTGGCCGAGCAGAATTCGGTCGCCAAGCTGCAGGCATTGGTGGACGCGCTGCCTGTCGAACGGCGCAGTGCCTAGTTGACGTTGTGAATGCAAGTTCCTACCTCTCCGAGACAATTTCCGGGGAGGCACATAGATGATCTTTTTAAGTCATAATCACGCGGACAAGCCCGTTATTGAACCGGTTGCACTTCGGCTCCGCGAAATTTTTGGGCAGGACAAGGTTTTTTACGACAGCTGGTCAATACAGCCAGGCGATGGCATCATTGATAAAATGAACGAAGGCCTGACTTCGCCAAAGTTTGTTTTTTTCTTTGTTTCTGGAAAAAGTCTTCAGAGCAACATGGTCAAGCTCGAATGGCAGAACGCATTATATAAAGCCACGAAGGGCGAGTGCAAAATCATTCCCGTTCGTGTGGATGGCTCCACAATGCCGCCTGTACTTCTTCAGAACGTCTACATCGATATGTTCGCCAATGGGATTGAAGCAGCGATTGTTCAGATCGTGAATGTCATCCAAGGAAATAATACGTTCACCCCGCAGCATATGGGATTCTCCAATCTCACCTATAGCTTTTCAGGTAATCCGTCTGTTGCCGTGGACATCGTAATTTCGGCTTCTCACCTCATGGAGCCGAATCCCTCATTTCTTGTTTTGATAGACAACGAAGAGGGTGAAATCATAATCGAGATGAACGGTGGAGTGCCGCATCGGGGTGGGTTCAACAAAGGCATCACCCTGGACAACGGCATAGTGGTGAATGGCTTTGCTATTGCTCCACTCGGCGGAGCCATCACACCTAAAATGCCGACGAAGCTAAAGATCACACCGCAACAGGGCAAGCTCGTAGCGTTTAGGGGAGTTCTTCATCAGGCATCTTATGACGAATGGAAAGCAATACCTCCAAGGAACTGAGCATCACGCAACTGAGCACCGCGGCAGTTATCAGGGCTTCGGCTTCAGCCCATCGATAAACAGCTGTTCGAGAAAGCGCGCCGCATCCTCGAAGCGGCCGTCGCCGCCGCGATCGGCGCCGAGCACGGCACGGACCTGGACATCGAAATCGGCATAGTGCTGCGTCGTCGCCCAGATCGAAAAGATCAGGTGCCAGGGATCGGTGCGGGCGATTTTTCCCGCGCGCATCCAGCCCTTGATGACGTTGGCCTTCTCGTCGACCAGTGTCTTCAGTTCACCCGCCAGCAGCGGCATGATGCGTGGCGCGCCTTGCAGGATCTCGTTGGCGAACAGCCGGCTCTCCCTGGGAAAATCACGCGCCATTTCGAGCTTGCGCCTGATGTAGCTCCTGAGCTCGGTCAGGGGATCGCCGATATCGTCGAGTTCGCGCAGCGGCGCCAGCCAGGTCGCCAGCAGCCGCTCCATCAGTGTCTCGTGAATGTCTTCCTTGCGGCGGAAATAATAGAGCAGGTTCGGCTTCGACATCCCGGCGGCCTCGGCGATCTGGTCGATGGTCGAACCGCGAAAGCCGTTGGCGGAGAAGACTTCGAGGGCTGCCTCCAGGATCAGTTCGCGCTTTTCCTGCTGGATGCGGGTGCGGCGAGGGGCTGAGCCTTCCATGGCGCCGCTCACCCCTGCAAGCCTTGGCCGAGCGGGTCATCTGGACCAATTCTCTGGACCAGTTTTTCTCTTACCCGTGGAGCGCACTTCGGAGGCCGCATTTCCGCTAGTAATCCCTTGACCGCCGACAGGGCGGTGCTAACGTTTGTCCAATCGGTCAAAAATTTGCGTAGCATGAAAACGCAGCAAAGACCAAGCTTTGGAAAGACCAAGCGTTAGCCGCACCGAAACAGGTTACAAGGGGAAGTCTTGGTCATGTCCAACCGGCTGAAAGTCACGCCGAACGATCTCAGCGCATTCTGGATGCCGTTCACGGCAAACCGGCAGTTCAAACAGGCGCCGCGCATGTTCGTGTCCGCCAAGGACATGCACTACACCACCAGCGACGGCCGCAAGGTGCTCGACGGCACCGCGGGCCTCTGGTGCGTCAATGCCGGCCATTGCCGTCCCAAGATCACCGAGGCGATCCAGCATCAGGCCGCCGAACTCGACTATGCGCCGGCCTTCCAGATGGGTCACCCGATCGTGTTCGAACTGGCCAACCGCCTGGTCGACCTCGCGCCCAAGGGCATGGACCATGTCTTCTTCACCAATTCCGGTTCGGAATCGGTGGAAACCGCGCTGAAGATGGCGATCGCCTATCACCGTGTGAAGGGCGAGGGCGCGCGCACCCGCCTGATCGGCCGCGAACGCGGCTATCACGGCGTCAATTTCGGCGGTATCTCGGTCGGCGGCATCGTCACCAACCGCAAGATGTTCGGCACGCTGCTCGGCGGCGTCGACCACATGCCGCACACGCATCTGCCGGAAAAGAACGCCTTCTCCAAGGGCGTGCCGGAGTATGGCGCGGAACTCGCCAACGAGTTGGAGCGCATCGTTGCCCTGCATGACGCCTCGACCATCGCCGCCGTCATCGTCGAACCGGTCGCCGGCTCCACCGGCGTCATCCTGCCGCCGAAGGCCTATCTGCAGAAACTGCGGGAGATCTGCACCAAGCACGGCATTTTGCTGATCTTCGACGAGGTCATCACCGGTTTCGGCCG
The DNA here is from genome assembly GCF_040323735.1 of Mesorhizobium sp. M0029. Taxonomy (NCBI): domain Bacteria; kingdom Pseudomonadati; phylum Pseudomonadota; class Alphaproteobacteria; order Hyphomicrobiales; family Phyllobacteriaceae; genus Mesorhizobium; species Mesorhizobium sp. M0029. The sequence continues at coordinate 11,004 of NZ_JAMYVF010000024.1, read as the reverse complement.
TCTCGGCGCGCCGTTCGCAGCGGATTATTTCGGCGTCACGCCCGACATCATGACCACCGCCAAGGGCGTCTCCAACGGCGTCATCCCGATGGGCGCGGTGTTCGTGAAGAAGGAAATCCACGACGCCTTCATGAGCGGCCCCGAGCACATGATCGAGTTCTTCCACGGCTACACCTATTCGGGCAATCCGATTGCGTGCGCCGCGGCACTCGGCACGCTCGACACCTACAAGGAAGAGGGCCTGCTCACCCGCGGCGAGGAACTGGCGCCGTACTGGGAAGATGCGCTGCATTCGCTGAAGGGCGAGCCGCATGTCATCGACATCAGGAACATCGGCCTGATCGGCGCGATCGAACTGGCGCCGATCGCAGGCAGCCCGACCAAGCGGGCCTTCTCGGCCTTCGTAAAGGCGTTCGAGCGCGGCGCGCTGATCCGCACCACCGGCGACATCATCGCGCTGTCGCCGCCACTGATCATCACCAAGGGCCAGATCAACGAATTGATCGACCATGTCAGAGAAGTGCTGAGGGCGATCGACTAATCTATCCAGCCAGTCGGGCGGCGGCGGGAACCGCCGCCCGGTTGGTTATATGAAATGAGAGGACTTTGAATGGCCGCCCCAGGCGAGAATCTGCGAATCAATTCAGACCGTTTGTGGGATTCCATCATGGAGATGGCGAAGATCGGCCCCGGTATTGCGGGCGGCAACAATCGCCAGACCGTGACCGACGAGGACGGCGAGGGACGGCATCTGTTCAAGCGCTGGTGCGAGGCGGCCGGGCTTGAAATGGGCCTGGACGAGATGGGCACCATGTTTGCCCGGCGGGAAGGTGCTGATCCCAGCCTGCCGCCGGTTTATGTCGGCAGCCATCTCGACACGCAGCCGACCGGCGGCAAGTATGACGGCGTGCTCGGCGTGCTCGGCGGGCTGGAGATCATCCGCTCACTTAACGATCTCGGCATCCAGACCAGGCATCCGATCGTCGTTACCAACTGGACCAATGAGGAAGGCTCGCGCTTTGCCCCGGCGATGATGGCGTCCGGCGTGTTCGCCGGTGTGCTCGAGCAGGCGGACGTGTATCAGCACACCGATAAACAGGGGAAAAAGTTCGGCGAGGAGCTGGAGCGCATTGGCTGGAAGGGAACCGAGAAGGTCGGCGACCGCAAGATCCACGCCTTCTTCGAACTGCATATCGAGCAGGGGCCGATCCTCGAGGACGAAGGCATCGACATTGGCGTCGTCACCCACGGCCAGGGCCTGAAATGGCTGCAGGTAACGCTGACCGGCAAGGAGGCGCATACCGGCTCGACGCCGATGCCCAAGCGCCGTAATGCCGGTCTAGGCATGGCGCGCGTGGTCGAGCTGGTGCATGAGATCGCCATGGACTACCAGCCCGACGCCGTCGGCGCGGTCGGCCACATGGAGGTGTTTCCGAACTCGCGCAACATCATTGCGGGACGCACCGTCTTCACCATCGACATCCGTTCGCCCGAGAAGGAAGTGCTGGACGCGATGGATGGGCGCATACGCGAAGGCATCGACACGATCTGTGAGGCGCTCGACATCCAGTACAAGGTCGAGCAGGTCGGCGCTTTCGATCCGGTCACCTTCGATGCCGGCTGCGTCAAGGCGATCCGCGACGCCGCCGAGCGGCTCGGCTATTCCCACCGCAACCTCGTATCCGGCGCCGGCCACGACGCCTGCTGGATCAACCGCGTCGCGCCGACCGCCATGGTGATGTGCCCCTGCGTTGACGGGTTGTCACACAACGAGGCCGAGGAAATCACCAAGGAATGGGCCGGCGCCGGCGCCGACGTGCTGTTCCATGCGGTGGTAGAGACAGCGGGGATCGTGGCGTGAACTAAGATCTGTATTCAAAACGACGCTCACAAGAAGCGCGAAGAGAACAAGGGAACACGACAATGACCAAAGTCATCCGAAACGGCACCATCGTCACCGCCGACCGCACCTGGAAGGCCGATGTGCTGATGCAGCACGGCAAGATCGTCGCCATTGGCTCGAACCTGCATGGCGACCATGAGTTCGACGCCAGCGGCTGTTACGTCATGCCGGGCGGCATCGATCCGCACACCCATCTCGAAATGCCGTTCATGGGCACCTATTCGGCCGACGATTTCGAGTCCGGGACGCGCGCGGCCCTTTCCGGTGGCACCACGATGGTGGTCGATTTCTGCCTGCCGGCGCCGCAGCAATCGCTGCTGGAAGCGTTGCAGATGTGGGACAACAAGACCTCGAAGGCTGCCTGCGACTACTCCTTCCACATGGCGATCACCTGGTGGGGCAAGCAGGTGTTCGACGAGATGGCCACCGTCGTCGACAGAGGCATTACCTCGTTCAAGCATTTCATGGCCTACAAGGGCGCGCTGATGGTGGACGACGACGAGATGTACGCGTCGTTCCAGCGCTGCGCCGATCTCGGCGCGCTGCCGCTCGTTCATGCCGAGAATGGCGACGTGGTTGCGGCGCTGTCGCAAAAGCTGCTCGCCGCCGGCAATAATGGCCCCGAGGGACACGCCTATTCGCGGCCGCCGGAAGTGGAAGGCGAGGCGACCAACCGCGCCATCATGATCGCCGACATGGCCGGCGTGCCGCTCTATGTCGTGCATGTGTCCTGCGAGCAGAGCCACGAAGCCATCCGCCGCGCCCGCCAGAAGGGCATGCGGGTTTTCGGCGAGCCGCTGATCCAGCATCTGACGCTGGATGAAAGCGAGTATTTCGATAAGGATTGGGACCACGCGGCGCGCCGCGTCATGAGCCCGCCCTTCCGCAACAAGCTGCACCAGGATTCGCTGTGGGCCGGCCTGCAGGCGGGATCGCTGCAGGTGGTGGCGACCGACCACTGCGCCTTCACCACCAAGCAGAAGCGCAACGGCGTCGGCGATTTCACCAAGATCCCGAACGGCACTGGCGGGCTTGAAGACCGCTTGCCCGTGCTGTGGACGACGGGCGTCAACACCGGGCGGCTGACGATGAACGAGTTCGTCGCGGTGACTTCGACCAACATCGCCAAGATCCTCAACATGTATCCTAGGAAGGGCGCCATCGTCCAAGGCGCGGACGCCGACATCGTGGTGTGGGACCCCAGCGCCAAGAAGACCATCACCTCTAAGAAGCAGCAATCGGTGATCGACTACAACGTCTTCGAAGGTTTTGAGGTGACCGGCCTGCCGCGCTTCGTCTTTTCGCGCGGCGAATTGTCGGTCGAGGAAGCGGAGGTCAAGGCCAAGCCCGGCCATGGCGAATTCGTCGCCCGCGAGCCGAACGCGGCGGTCAACCGGGCTCTGTCGACCTGGAAGGACATTACCGCGCCGCGCAAGGTGGAACGCACCGGCATTCCGGCGACAGGCGTTTGACGTTGCGGAGCCCGGGGGCGCTCATTTCACTGGTCGTGGCGATGGTGGTCGCTGGTCCGGCAACAGGGGCCGAGAGGCTGGCCGGCTCCTGGGGCAACGATGCCGGCTGTGTCTTTGCAAAGGCCGGTTTTCAGGGCCGGGACGATTATATCGTGCTGACCGCCGAAGGCATCGAGACCTATGGCAGCGGCTGCCGGTTCGCGCAGCTATTGACGTGGGCGCCGGGCACGCAATCGCTTGATGCGACCTGTTCCGCCGAAGGCGAGGCGGGGACGACGGCTGAAACCGTTGTGGTCACCAACAAGGGCGAGGGTGGGTTCTTCGTGACCATTCCCGGTCTTGAAGAAATGGGGCCGTTGCAACCGTGTTCGTGACGTTGGAGCTGGGGGAATGAGCGCGCGCGGTTTGGGGCCGTCTGTTGCGATGGTAGTCGTTCTGGCTGCGGGTCAGGCCCTTGCGGCAGGCATCGACCTGACGAAACCCTATGGGGACAAATATGGCTGCATCAACCGCAACGGCCAGGAAGTCGCCGCCGATCGGATGCTGCTTTTGACCGACGAGGCATTGGTCACCGCCGCCAGCGCCTGCACCTTCACGGACAAGCAGGCGCAGGCTGATGGGTCGCTGGTGGTGACGGCAACATGCGAGGCGGAAGGCGAAGAAGGACAGGCGCCGACCAAATTCACCATCAAGCGCAGCGCCAAGAACGCCAAGAAGCTGACGGTCGCCGACGACGACGGCAATGTCATGGGCGAAGTGGCGCGGTGCAAATGACGGCAGTCCCGTCAGCGTCAGGCCACCAGCGCATCCAGTTCCGGCAACAGGACGACGCTTTCCTGTTCATTGGGATCGGTGCGGGCGATGACGGCCGAGGACGGGGCGTTGCTCAGATTGGCCGGCAGATGCGGTACGCCGGCCGGGATGTAGAAGAGGTCGCCGGCCTTGACGACGATGTGGTTCTCGAGCCTTTCGCCATACCATGTGTGGACCTCGCCCGAGAGCACATAGATCGCCGTCTCATGGCTTTCATGCAAATGCGCCTTGGCGCGGGCGCCGGGCGGCAGGGTGAGCAGATGCATGCAGATGCCGGACGAGCCTACCGTCTCGGCGGCAATGCCGGCAAAATAGGTCAATCCCTGCTTGCCTTCATAAGTGCTTTCAGGACGGATAAGGTGACAAGTGGGTTTGGGCGACATCGGCAAGGCTCCGGGCGTCGATTGGGTGGGATTGGACGAGTGGAAAGCAACATCAACGCGAATGCAACGGCATTTCATCCTGGGCGGCTGCGAGAGGCAGGCAGGAAGCGATGACGGGACAATCGCCAGCCGTCGTCTCGGCAAGCAGACTTGGCCTTACCTTTCAGACCAATGACGGTCCGGTAGAGGCGCTCTCCAATGTCGACCTGACCATCGGCAAGGGCGAGTTCGTCTCCTTCATCGGCCCATCGGGCTGCGGCAAGACCACCTTGCTGCGCGTCATCGCCGATCTGGAAAAACCGACATCGGGCACGATCTCGGTCAACGGCATGACGCCGGAACAGGCGCGCGAGAAACGCGCTTATGGCTACGTCTTCCAGGCGGCAGCCCTTTTCCCGTGGCGCACGATCGAGCGTAACGTGGCGCTGCCGCTGGAGATCATCGGCCTTTCGAGAGCGGAGCAGGCCGAGCGCATCAAGCGAACGATGGAGCTCGTCAACCTCTCCGGCTTCGAGAAGAAATACCCCTGGCAGCTTTCCGGCGGCATGCAGCAGCGCGCTTCGATCGCCCGCGCGCTCGCCTTCGACGCCGACCTGTTGCTGATGGACGAGCCCTTCGGCGCGCTGGACGAGATCGTGCGCGACCATCTCAATGAACAGCTTCTGGAATTGTGGGCGCGCACCAACAAGACGATCTGCTTCGTCACCCATTCCATCCCCGAGGCGGTGTATCTGTCGACGCGCATCGTCGTCATGTCGCCGCGCCCAGGTCGGGTTACCGACATCATCGAATCGACGCTGCCAAAGGAGCGGCCACTGGACATCCGCGAGACGCCGGAATTTTTGGCGATCGCGGCCAGGGTACGCGATGGCTTGAGGGCAGGGCACAGCTATGATGATTGAGGGGGCGAACGACCGGCTGGCTCCTCTCCCCAACGGGGAGAGGGTGGCCGGAGCGAAGCGGAGGTCGGGTGAGGGGGCGGCGCCGACGGATCCGACCAAGAGAAATGTCGGGGCAACCGCTCGCGCCCGAAAGCTGCGGTTTGACGAGACCGAAGCTGAATACCGGCTTTGGGGGGAATTGAGAGGACGTCATCTCAACGGCTACAAATTTGTGCGGCAAGTGCCGCTCGGACCTTTCATCGCGGACTTCGTCTGCCGCGAGCAGGGGCTGATTGTCGAACTTGATGGCAGCCAACACGCGGATTCACTGACCGATCCCGCCAGGACAGCCTGGCTGAACGGACAAGGTTATTCGGTTCTGCGCTTCTGGAATCACGAAGTTTTGGCTGAGCGCCGAGCGGTCCTGGATACGATCTTGGCTTGTCTCGACGGAAAGATTTCTACCCCCTCACCCGACCTCCGCTTCGCTCCGGCCACCCTCTCCCCGTTGGGGAGAGGAGGGCGCCCCGCTGGCGAGGCGCGCTAGATGGACACCTTCCGCGAAAAATTCATCCCCGTGACCTCCATCCTCCTGGGCGTGGTGGTGCTCTGGTATGTCTTCGCCGTCATCCTAAACGCGCCCTTCCAGCGCGACCTCGACCGGCGCGCCGGGGAAACCACCGACAGAGTCGAATTCATCGGCAAGACGCTGTCGCAGCCCAAGCCGACGCTGCCGGCGCCGCATCAGGTGGCGGTGAACTTCTTCGAGAACACCTTCCTGCGGCCCATCACATCGAGCCGAAGCCTCGTCTACAATGCTTGGGTGACCCTGTCGTCGACGTTGCTCGGCTTTGCCTTCGGCACGGCGCTCGGCATCGTCATCGCGGTTGGCATCGTGCATGTGGCGACGCTCGACCGCAGCCTGATGCCGTGGATCATCGCCTCCCAGACGATTCCCATTCTGGCGGTGGCGCCGATGATCATCGTCGTGCTGGGGGCGATCGGCATCAGCGGTCTGATCCCAAAGGCGATGATCTCGACCTACCTGTCGTTCTTCCCGGTGACGGTTGGCATGGTGAAGGGCCTGCGCTCGCCCGAACTCATGCATCTCGACCTGATGCACACCTACAATGCCAGTGTCTCGCAGACCTTCTGGAAGCTGCGGGTGCCGGCCTCGGTGCCGTTCCTGTTCACCTCGATGAAGGTGGCGGTGGCGGCGAGCCTGGTCGGCGCCATTGTCGGCGAACTGCCGACCGGTGCTGTCGCCGGCATCGGCGCCAAGCTTTTGGCAGGCGCCTATTACAGCCAGTCCATCGACATCTGGTCCGCCCTTGTGGCGGGCTCGGTGGTGGCGGCCCTTCTGGTCATGGTGGTCGGCATAGCCGGGCGCCTCGTTGACCGCGCGATGGGCGGGAGGCCGGCATGAACTGGCTGAAGCCCTCCTGGCAAGCCGTGCTGGCCATTGCGCTGTGCCTCGTCGCCGTCGCGCTCGGCGCGATGTCGAAGCCGGAAGCGGCCACCCTTGCAGACCCGACGGCAAGTTTCGACTACCCCTATTTCGGTATAAAGACCCCGATGATCGGCCTGGCCGTGCTGGCGGGGCTGATCTCGATGATCAGAATTTCGGCGGTAGCCGAGGCTGCGGTGCTGTTTATCGGCGCTCACCTTGTCGCCTGGATGCTGATCTCGGGCATTACAGGGTTCGAAGGCACGGCAATGGCGCCTTATTTCCTGCTGCTCGCGGCTGCCTGGCTGCTGGCCTGGCGCTGCGTGGCGGTGCTGTCGGGGCTTCGGCCTATGGCAAAAGGGGCGCGGATGGCGCTGCGCCTCATCATCCCGGCGATCTTCGGCGCCTGGATCCTGATCATATGGGAAGCGGTGACGCGTGGCGCCGGCATTCCCTTCATCCTTTTGCCGCCGCCGAGCGCCATCGGTGTGCGCATCGCCAGTTCCCTGCCGGTGCTCGGCGCCGATATCAGGCAGACCATCTTCAAGGCGGTGATCTTCGGCTACATCGTCGGGAGCGGCGCCGGCTTCCTGGTGGCCATCGCCGCGGACCGGGTGCCGTTCCTGCGCCGCGGTCTGCTGCCGATCGGCAATATGGTCTCGGCGCTGCCGATCATCGGTGTGGCGCCGATCATGGTGATGTGGTTCGGCTTCGACTGGCCGTCCAAGGCCGCGGTCGTCATCATCATGACCTTCTTCCCAATGCTGGTGAACACGGTTGCCGGTCTTGCCGCCTCCGGCCATATGGAGCGCGATTTGATGCGCACGTATGCGTCGGGCTACTGGCCAACACTCTTGAAGCTCAGACTGCCGGCGGCAGCGCCCTTCATCTTCAACGCGCTCAAGATCAACTCGACGCTGGCGCTGATCGGCGCCATCGTCGCCGAGTTCTTCGGCACGCCTGTGGTCGGCATGGGCTTTCGCATCTCGACCGAGGTCGGGCGGATGAACATCGACATGGTCTGGGCCGAAATCGCAGTTGCAGCACTGGCGGGTTCGGTCTTTTATGGCGTGGTCGCTCTCGTCGAGAGAGCCGTCACGTTTTGGCATCCCTCTGTCCGTGGTGGATAGGGCGGTGGGTTCGGGTGTTAACTTCAGAGGGTAAAAACATGAAAAGACTGATCATTCCGATGCTGGCCGGCGCGATGTCGCTGGCCGCGTTCCAGGCAATGGCCGCCGACAAGGTGACGTTGCAGCTGAAATGGGTCACGCAGGCGCAGTTTGCCGGCTACTATGTCGCCAAGGCCAAGGGTTTTTATGAAGCCGAAGGCCTCGACGTCGACATCAAGCCGGGCGGTCCCGATATCGCACCCGAGCAGGTGATCGCCGGCGGTGGCGCCGACGTCATCGTCGACTGGATGGGCGGGGCGCTCGCCGCGCGCGAAAAGGGCGTGCCGCTGGTCAACATCGCCCAGCCGTTCAAGAAGGCCGGTATGGAGCTGGTCTGCCCGAAGGATGGCCCGATCAAGACCGAAGCCGATTTCAAGGGTCACACGCTCGGCGTCTGGTTCTTCGGCAACGAATATCCTTTCTACGCCTGGATGAACAAGCTCGGCCTGAAGACCGAAGGCGGCCCGGATGGCGTCACGGTTTTGAAGCAGAGCTTCGACGTGCAGCCGCTGATCCAGAAGCAGGCGGATTGCATTTCGGTCATGACCTACAACGAGTACTGGCAGCTGATCGATGCCGGCTACAAGCCGGACCAGCTCACCGTGTTCAACTACTCGGCGATGGGCAACGACCTGCTTGAGGACGGGCTCTATGCCTCGGAAGACAAGCTCAAGGATCCGGCTTTCGAAGACAAGATGGTGCGTTTCGTGCGCGCCTCGATGAAGGGCTGGAAATATGCCATCGACAACAATGACGAGGCCGCGGGCATTGTCATGGACGGCGGTGGCCAGGACGAAAACCACCAGAAGCGGATGATGAGCGAAGTCGCCAAGCTGATCGACAATGCCGACGGCAAGCTCGACCCGGCGACCTACGAGCGCACCGCCAAGGCGCTGCTCGACCAGAAGATCATCACCAAGGCGCCGACCGGCGCCTACACCACGGCCATCACCGACAAGGCGATCAAATAAGCCTGGCCAGGCAATTTCGACCTCGAGAGCGGCGCCTTTGACCAAATGTCAGAGGCGCCGTTCCTTTATGGTGTTCATGACGAAGCTGGTCTCGATCGAAGCGACGCATTTCAGCCGCGCGATCTTTTCCTTGATGAAGCGCTCGTACTGTTCGAGGCTGCCGGTCACCACCTTCAGCACATAGTCGCGCGAACCGGTGACGAGGTGGCATTCCAGCACCTCCTCCCACCCGCGGATGGCGTCCTCGAACATGACGATCTCGTCCTCGTTCTGGCGGCTGAGCCGAACGGTGGCGATGGCGACCATGTTCCAGCCGAAGGCGGCCGGGTCGACCAGCGTGGTATAGCCCCGGATAATGCCGGCCTCCTCCAGCCGGCGTACCCTCCTCAAACATGGCGACGGCGACAGGCCGATGCGCTCCGCAAGCTCATTGTTGGTGATGCGGGCGTCGGCCTGCAGCTCGCGCAGGATCTTGCGGTCGAAATCGTCGGCTATCTTCTGCTGCACTTTTGCTCTCGCTCGGCAATTTGTTGCCGGGATGCAGCCATGCGAGGCCGAAAATAGCAAGGACTGGTGGACCGGGATCGCATAAATTGCTGGACGAGACTCCTCTAGAACGCAGGAAAAGCCATGACCGCGCCGCGCCCGTCGAAAACCCACATCGGCAACCACAAGCTCCATCCGGAAACGTTGATGTTGAGCTATGGCTTCGATCCGCAACTGTCGGAAGGCGCCGTCAAGCCGCCGGTGTTCCTGACCTCGACCTTCGGGTTCAAATCGGCGGAGGAGGGGCGCGACTTCTTCGACTACACATCCGGCCGCAAGGAGCCGCCGAGCGGCACGGCGTCCGGCCTGGTCTATTCGCGCTTCAATCATCCCAACTCCGAGATCGTCGAGGACCGGCTGGCGGTCTATGAGGGAACGGACGCCTGCATCCTGTTCTCGTCCGGCATGTCGGCGATCGCCACCACGATGCTCGCCTATGCCCGTCCGGGCGATGTCATCTTGCATTCGCAGCCGCTTTACGGCGGCACTGAGACGCTTTTGACGCGCACGCTGTCCGGCTTCGGCATCGGCGCTGTCGGCTTCGCCGACGGCGTCGACGAGAAGGCGGTGCGGGCCGCTGCTGATGCAGCGGTGGCGAAGGGGCGTGTCTCGGTCATTCTCATCGAGACGCCGTCAAATCCGACCAACAGCCTGGTCGACATCGCACTGATCCGGAAGATTGCCGACGAGATCGGCGCAAGCCAAGGCTCGACGCCGATCATCGTCTGCGACAACACGCTGCTCGGCCCGGTGTTCCAGCGGCCGATCGAACATGGCGCCGATGTCTCCGTCTATTCGCTGACCAAATATGTCGGCGGCCATTCCGACCTGATCGCCGGTGCGGCGATGGGCAGCAAGGCGGTGACCAAGCCGATCAAGGCGCTGCGCGGCGCCATCGGCACGCAACTCGACCCGCATTCCTGCTGGATGCTCGGCCGCTCGCTGGAGACGCTGTCCATCCGCATGGAGCGCGCCAACGACAATGCGCGGCTCGTGGCCGAATTCCTGCGCGATCACGCCAAGGTCGAGAAGGTGCATTACCTGCCGTTCCTGGGCGAGGATACGGCAGCGGGACGGGCCTACAAGGCGCAATGCAGCGGCGCCGGGTCGACATTTTCTTTCGATATCAAAGGCGGAGAGAAGGCGGCCTTCGCATTTCTCAACGGGCTGCAAATATTCAAGCTGGCGGTGAGCCTCGGCGGCACGGAGTCACTCGCCAGCCACCCGGCGGCGATGACGCACTCCGGCATTCCCTTCGACGTGCGCCAGCGCATTGGCGTGCTGGAGACCACGGTCAGGCTGTCGATCGGCGTCGAGCATCCGGACGATCTTATCGCCGACCTGACGCAGGCGCTGGCAGCGGTCTGATAGCTCGCTTGTAGATATCAGGAAAGGGGCGATCGTCTTGGCAGCGTCGGC
>NZ_JAMYVF010000023.1:0-96913 GCF_040323735.1 Mesorhizobium sp. M0029 | reverse complement strand
ACTTCGTGCAATCCATCCGGGTTCGAAAGCAAAATGTCTTTGACGGCAGCGCTGGCGGTCTTAACTTCAGTCTTGGTCATGGTGGCGTTCCTTCGCGGGAATCGGTGACGTGAACAATCACCAGCCTGCCATGACCGCCCCCTCTCAGCGAATTTGCAGAACTCTCAGCGCACTACCCGGCTTCGTCCAGGGAGAGAAAGTAAAGTCTGGTTGCACCGCCGGCCGAGATTGCAGCTCTGTGCGAAAGGGACGCCACATTCGACCTTGGCTTTACGGTCGCTTCGGTCGCGCCGGCAGAACGCCGACACCGTCGTGCGATGCCATCATGCCCAAGCTGGCTCCAGGTCGCCTCGGCGAAGGTGTAGCTCGACGCGCCGAGCACCTCGAGAAGATCGCGGCCTCGCGGATCTCCCGGTCTTGCGGCCCGCGATGGACAGCTTCTTGCCGGAGTAGTCGACGAACACCTTGTCACCGGCGACATAATCCTGGCGCATCGTTGGCGACAGCGGCCGCTCGAAGCCTCTAAAGAGATCACAAAAACGGCTTTAGGCGTAGTCTTCCCGATGAACCGCCCGATACTCCTCCCACAGGATCGACAGCGTCACGCCCGGCTTCTTCAGTTCGACGGCCATCGCCCCCAGTCAGGCTCGGTGCGTCGGCGTATCCCTTGTTTGCCGCCCTGACGGGGAGAAGAGCCGATACTCGAGAGCATCGTCCGTCAGCTCTGCCGGTCACGGCCAGGAAAGGCCGGCAGAAGTCGCTCGCTCTATGTTGTCCTGCACCGTGCTGCGGGCAATCCCAAGCATGGTGCAAATGTCGCGAAGGCTTATGCCGTCCGCGTTTAGGCGAAGCAGTTGTCTCAATTGTCTCATGGTCAGCCTTTGGAGTGTACCCTAGCCTGAGACACATAAAATCGCGGACAGTTTCCCTGCAGCAGAGGAAACTGGGGCATGGCCGGAAGGCTTAGAGCTATTGATGAGGACCAAAGCTGGGGCTTCTCAAACGCAAGGAGGCGGGCGAAATGGTCAGCAAGTTGGCCGATGAGGCATCAGTCCCCAATGACTTTACGAGTGGCGTGATCATCTCAGGCTTTATGGCAATCTGAAGTCACATCGGCGCGGCCGGCCAGCCAGATCGACGACAGGGGCTGAGGGGGCCGCGCAGATCACGCTTGACATTCATCACCCCCATACAAGTGTCACTGACCACGGGATCGGGACCCTGGTTTTTCGCACAAAAGGCGAGATACTACCCTAGCGTCTCGAAGAGGCGTAGCAACAGCGTGGCCCGTGGTACCAGCGATGAAATGGAGATCTGCTCCTGAAGGCCGTGCGCACCCTTGCCGTCAGGCCCCATTCCATCGAGCGTCGGCGCAAACTGGGCTGTGAAATTGGCGTCCCCGCCGATTGGGCCATTGACGCCTTCGAGCACGAAACCGATTTCTGCCGCAAGCCCGCGCGCATGCTGGAACAGCGCCTCGATTTCAGGTGATTTCTCGTATCCTGGACGACGGCCCCTCTCGGCGGTGATCTCGATTGTCACGTCCGGATCGTTTGATTTGAGCGCCAAGACGCGTGCTATGGTTTTCTCGGTGATTTCCGAATCGGGTGCACTCATGCTGATCTTAGCGTAAGCATGCCCGGGCACCATGCTCGTGCTGGTCCCTCCGCCGATGACGCCGACGTTCACCGTGAGGCCTGTATCGTAGTCGCTCATCGACTCGAGTTCGAGGATTTGCCGCGCGAGCTCGCGCACGGCGCTGCGACCGTTTTTTGGGTGCAGAGAGTGCTCCGAGCGACCCGTTACTGTCAGGTCGAAGGTTGCGGTGCCGCCTTTACGCGAAGTGACGATCTTGCCGCCGTCACGCGCGGGCTCGGTGACCAGTACGTAACTGGCGCGGCGCGCCTCCTCTTCAATGAGCTCGCGCGAGGTGGGACTTCCAACCTCCTCATCCGGAACGAAAAGATGGCGGATCGGAAGCTTCCCAGGCCCACCGACACGGATTAAATGACGCAGAGCGGCAAATGCGATCACGGCCCCGCCCTTCATGTCGTAAATGCCCGGTCCATAGGCGATGTCTCCCTCGACCCGGAAGGGAAGTTCGCGGGTCAGTGTTCCTACAGGATGTACGGTGTCGACATGGCTCACCACGAGCACGCCGGGCTCCTCGCCGCCCCACGGCGAAGTAACAAGGAGTTGGTCACCGTAACCGTCGCGGCCCGGGATACGCTTCATCGACGCACCGGCAGCATTGGCATCAGCCTCGATCTTATCCATCAGGCGGTTCACGGCTACAGCATCGATCGATGGGCTTTCGATCTCGACCCAGGTTTTAACTTCGTCCAGTAGCGCCTGCGTTGCGAAAGGCGTCATATCGGAGATCCCATCGTTCATGTTCTTCTCACTCGCTTGATGTTCTAATTTTCAATCGGCTCACATCTCGCCAGAGCGCATGACCCACCATCCTGCCCAAACTCCATTCAGTTCGGATCAGCCCAGTAGAGGTCCACCGGCAGTTCGAGGCTAGGTGTCGGCAGCCGTAGCGGGGCGGCATCCGCTCCAGAGCAAGGTCCCGATAACGCCAACGACAACCGGCAGGATGAGGAGCACAGCGACTGCCCCGACAGCAGGAGTAACGCCGGTTAGAACGAGTGAGTAGATGACTATGGGTAGTGTCTTGTTCAGGCCCGTCAGGAAGAGCGCCACCATCACCTCATCGAAGGACGTCATAAATGACAGAACGAAGGCAGCCACCAGAGCAGGCACGAGATTGGGGATGAGGATGGTCCAGAACGCCCGAAAGCGGAAGGCCCCCAAGGACCACGCTGCTGTCTCCAGCGAACTGTCGAGCTTGGACATCCCATTGGACACGAGAATGAACGCGAGTGGAAAGGCGCTAACCGAGTGACCGAGGATTAGTCCCAAGTCGGTGTCGACAGTTCCCAGTGTCAGTTGGACATCATAGATGCCGACGGCCAGCAGGATTCCCGGAACCACTAGCGGCGCAAAGGCCATTGATTGGATAGTTGTTCGGATCCAGTTGCGCTGAACCCTGATCCCGGCTCTAGCGAGGCCGAGCGCAACGGCTACCGACAGTACCGCCGTCCCGAGCCCGACGCGAACAGTCTTGATGAATGCCCCGACCCAGATCGGGTCATGTAAGACCTGAGCGTACCAACCGGTGGTAAATCCCTTGGGTGGGAATTGGATCTGGCTCGTTGTTCCGAAGGAGGCCGGAATGATAATGAAGATAGGTAACAGGAGAAGCAGAAGGACGATGCCAACCGCGATCCATGAGACAACCGTGCCGACGCTCAGCCGCAACGGCTCTCGTCCAGCCACCCCGCGGCCGACAGCATAGCTGCCAGTAAGGAGGCTCGCTCCGCCGATTTTGATGGCGATGGCGTAGCCGACTGAGCTCACGACCAGCAAAGCGATACCGGCCGCACTTGCGGTGGCCCATTCGAAGACTTTGATTTTCTGCGCTATGTAAATCGGGAGAGTGATGTTGTTGGGAGCGCCGAGGATCGCGGGGGTCAGGAAGAAGCTGAGGCCAATGACAAAGACCAAGGTCGTACCGCTGATGACGGCAGATCGCACTTGCGGCAGGTAGATGTGCAGGAACGTCTGTCGCCCGGACGCACCCATTGTCCTGGCCGCGGTCAATAAGGAGGTGTCGATGCTGGTCATAGCGCCGTACAGTACTAGGATCATGTATGGTAGCAGATAAGTCACCATCCCGATAACGGTTGCCCTCGTGTTGAAGAGGAGATCGAAGGGCCCAAGGCCGAACAGAGCGAAGAACTCGTTGACAACGCCCTTCCGACCAAGGATAGCGGTTAAGGCAAACAATCGGAGGAGGATGGAGACCCAGAAAGGTGTCGTCACCAATGCCAGGAGAGCCAGCCCGCCGCGTCTCGGCAGTCGCGACATGAGATAGGCCGTCGGGAAAGCCAGCAGGACCGTAATTGGCGTCGCATACAGCGCCAGCCTGACAGTCTCCAGCCAGATTTGACGTAGTAGGTCGTTGCTAAACAAGGAAATGTAGTTTTCAAAAGTGATGCCGCCTGAGGTGGTGACTTGGCCGGCGCGATTAAGGCTGCGCCTGAGCACGCTGGAAATTGGCCACACGAACGCGACGGCCAGGAGGAGGATGGCTGGCACCAACGGCAGCAGCCCCGCTACGGGCGCCCATATATAATGGCCGACTTTGCGGGCCATGGGACGACGTGGGGGCATCGTGGCCGATGTCATGGATACAAATCCTCCCGTTGGAATTGCGATTTGCCGAGGTCGGGCAGGCGTTCAGCACCGGTGTAGATGCCGGGTGCTGCCGAGCCCCCTTGTCAGGGCCGAATTGCTGCAGTCGCCCTCTTATTGGAGTCCCGCAGCCTGCCGAGGGACCTCGATCAGTCGGACAAAATAGCAATTGTCATTTGGACCAATTCACGTGCAGCACCAAGCGGCATGGGCGGAGGACGCGGACCATGTGGCGACAATTGCGTTGATCAGCGTTCGTGGCGCTTATGGTTTGTCTGTCACCTTCGCGACACGCCCCCATTTGACGCGCGTACACAGCTAACGCCACGCCCGCGCGCCAAACTTACTTGCTCAATAGCCACGCGTTGAACTGGTCCGCGAGTGTCGATTCGTTTTTGGAAAAAAAGTCAGCATCCTCCTGGATGGCCAAGTCGGCGTTCTTGCCAGCAGGCACCCACGGGGCCAAATCCTCTGGGTACCCTAGTCCTTTTATCGGGGTCGGGTAGGTCATTATTCTGACGTAGTCACGCTGCCCAGCCTTGTCGAGGATCCACATGGCAAGCGCGGCCTGCCCTGCAGCGGCGTTCGGCGCGTTTTTTGGCACGGCATACGCGCCAGTGGTGAGGACCGCGTTCTTCCAGCTGACAGCCAAGTGCGCGCCGTCCTTGGTCGCAGCATTGAAAGCGCGTCCGCT
This sequence comes from Mesorhizobium sp. M0029, assembly GCF_040323735.1. Classification (NCBI taxonomy): domain Bacteria; kingdom Pseudomonadati; phylum Pseudomonadota; class Alphaproteobacteria; order Hyphomicrobiales; family Phyllobacteriaceae; genus Mesorhizobium; species Mesorhizobium sp. M0029. Next base: position 91,959 of record NZ_JAMYVF010000023.1, on the reverse strand, counting down.
CCAGACGACTCCCAAATCGCACTCACCACTCTGAAAAAGCTGCATGACTTGATCGCCACCGGTCCACCAGACAATGTCACCCTTGATGGAGTCCAGCTTTTTAAGCGCGCGCTCTACGTCCAACGGGTACAGGTGGTCGCGCGTAACGCCGTCTGCAAGCAATGCGCTCTCCAGCACCGCTCCGAACTGTGGGTATTTATACAAGCAGCGCTTGCCCGGGAATCTCTTCGTGTCGAAGAGATCGACCACGTCGCTGGGATGCTCGCCCGAGGTCGGCCATTTGTCCGTATTGTAGGTCAGTACTGCGCCGGATCGCATAGCGCTTATGCAGTACTCGTTGTAGCTTCCGCCCTCCAACTTATCGACAGGCACCTTCGAGGCGTCGATCTTCTCGAGATAGCCTAGCGCTGCGGCTCTCTGACACGATCCCCAACCCCCGAACTCGAGCAGGCTCCACGGCACAGGTGAACCGTGTTCCGCCATCACCAGGAACTTAGTCGAGTCCTCAATAAAATCGGCTTGCATCGTCACGCCGGTGAGGTCGGTGAAGTTCCTCCAAATAGTGGTATCCCTGGCCGCGGTGTTTTTCCCCCCACTGGCATCCATCCACACGAGCGAGCCACTCAAGCCATCAAAGGTTGCAGATGGAAACTCGCTTTCCGGGAACTTCGTCGCATCCCTTCCGCTCGCGGCTGCCACCGCCAGAAGCATCATCGCCAAACCGGTCGCAATGACCCGACACAACTGCCTTATTTTATCAGTCACCGTATTCCCCTTTTCTGTAGAGCGTTTTTAGCAGCCGACCAACTATGCCAGCGCCCGCTAGGAGGGCAGCCGGGTAAGCTAAGTATGACCGCTAGACAGGAACGTATACATGGTATAATAAGATGTCAAGTCGCAACCAGGAGGTGCTTCCGCATGAGCAGTATTGAAGGAACTCGGTTGACCACGACCATTCCCCGTTCAGCCGCCAACCTAGGGGTAGGGGCTGCCGCGGTAACGGCTCAGCGGATCGGCCACACCTTCGACAATGGCTTCCGTGCGCTTGCACCGACCGATCTTCACGTTGATGCCGGATCCTTCTGCACGCTGCTAGGACCGAGCGGCTCCGGCAAAACAACAGTCCTCCGCATTCTTGCGGGCCTGCTGACGCCGAGTGAAGGACGTGTGCTCATAGGAGGACACGACGTGACCAATGAGCCCGTCCAGAAGCGCGATATTGGGTTCGTCTTCCAGCACTACGCGCTGTTCCCCCACATGACGGTCGCGCAAAACATCGCTTATCCGCTGCGCATTAGGGGCGCGTCGAAGCAGGAGCAGGCGACCCGAGTCGATACGGTCCTCGAATTGATTAGCTTACAGGCCCAGAAAGACCTCCGGCCGGACCAGTTGAGCGGCGGACAGCAGCAACGAGTCGCAATCGGACGAGCGCTCGTTTACGGACCTAAAGTGTTGCTCCTCGATGAGCCCCTCGGGGCGCTAGACCGCCGCCTGCGACAGCAACTCGGAAGCGAGCTACGCCGGATACAGCAAGAGACCGGGACAACGGCTATCTATGTCACTCACGATCAGGACGAAGCATTCCTGCTGTCGGACAAGGTCGTGGTGATGAATCACGGGCATGTCCGACAGCAAGGCGCGCCGGAGCACATCTACGCTTCGCCAATTGACATCTTCGTAGCCAGGTTTGTGGGAGACACGAACCTGATACGCGGGGTCGCACGAAGGACATGCGAAGGCGCCGCCCTTCATGTGGGTAACCAGGTAGTCAACTGCCGCGCCGCGTCCGCGGTTAATGACACGCAGCCAGCAGCGCTCAGTGTGAGACCCGAGGACGTACGTCTCGCGCCAATAGGCACGCCGTACAACGGATTCGTCTTCGGGCAAGGAGTCGTAATCGATCGGGTCTTCCTAGGGGCCCGTTACCGAACCATGGTACAGGTCGGCGACTACCAATTTGCGGTCGAGTCAGGTCGGGACGACTACGCGCCACTATCCGGAACAATCGTGCAGGTCGGCTGGGCTGATGGTCTGCCGGTGCTGCTGAACGCACCCGACTGAACGCAGCACAGCCCGACCCGTCACTCCATACCGCAGTCGAGCGCCGTTCCCGATAGCCGACTCACGCGCAGCGGAACGGGCTCGAAAAGCAAGACTTGCTCTCACGAGCTAGAGCGTTTCATGTTGAGAGAATCTCCAGATTGCCAAAGAAGGGTGTTTGTGATTCAAGCTGCTGGCTGGACTGAGGCCAGCATCTGATGACGCGAGCCCTTTCCAACGATCTTCGACGTCACATCAGAGGTCTGGTTGATCCGCTCCACGATGAAGGCCCGATGCGGCTCCAGTACCCGCTTGCGGTGCCCGCCCATCTTGCCTGGCGCAACCGAGCCGGTGGCACGGCAACGCTGCAACCACTTTACCGCCGACGAAACTGCAATACCAAAGCGCGACGCCACCGCACGGCAGCTCTCGCCGGCGCCAACCGCCGCAACAACACGCTGCATCGGCTGAAGGACGAGTTGGGCGCACGCGCGGTGACGATCTCGCACAATGCGGTCTGGATGTTCTTGAGCGCGAGGGCCTGAGTTTCAAAAAAAAGCTGTTCGCTCTTGAGCAGGCCCGGGCCGACATTGCCCGTCGTCGCCGACGCTGGAGGTCGTGGCAGGGTCGCCTCGATCCGGCTCTGGTCTTCATAGACGAGACGTGGATCAAGACCAACATGGCCCCGCTTCGCGGCTGGCGGCCAAAGGGACAGCGCCTATGGCTTCGCCCCGCACGGGCATTGGAGAACCCTGACCTCCCTGGGCGCGTTGCGCTACGACAAACTCACCGCACCATGTGTCTTCGACGGCCCCATCAACGGCGAATGCTTCCGCGCCTATGTGCGTCAGCAACTGCTCCCAAACTGCGGCCCGGCGACATCGGGATCATCGACAATTTGGGCAGTCATAAATCCGCAGCCATCCGTCATGCGATCAGGGCCGCCGGCAGCGCAAAGCTCTGGTTCCTGCCGCCATACTCGCCCGATCTCAACCCGTGTATGGATGGCTCCTGCGGGTCAAGGGTATCGGATCGGGTTTGGTGAACAGGTCGGTTGAGGCCATGTATACGGCATCTGAGTGTGCAACGGGATCGCTGCGCGCCCTGATGAATATCCGCTTGGAGAACAGGTCCTACTCAATCGAGCGCGCTCGAGGCGCTTCGGATTGATCGGGGTGTCCTGGTTCTTCGTCTCCGTTTGTTCGCCATCACCTCGCTTTGCCCTGACCATTCCGAGAGCCTGTCAGGCTGCCTGCGGCTCGTAACGCGATCCGTCCCTCAGGACGGGGAATATTGCCATACGATGCGCCAAAGCGACGGCGACGATCTTCGTCTTCTTTCGCATCAGCATGCCCGATAGCCAGTCCGAGCTCGGTTCGCGATCCGGCCCACCCTCTGCTTGCCTCCGGTGGAGTGCGGCTTGGGAGTGAGACCGAGCCAGGCGGCATAGTCCCTTGCTCTGCCGAAATTGTCGACATCCGGCGTCGTCGCCGCGATGATCGCCGCCGACAGCATCCCCACACTTGGGATTGTGGCTAGACGCTGGCTTGTCTCGCTTTGCGCGTAGGTCTCTTCGAACTCGTCGGTCAGCCGCTCGATCCGCTTGTCCGTCTCGGCCAACTGATGAGCAAACTCACCGGCATCCGAGCCACTTCCGGCAGCCAATCCAGTTGTTCCTTCAATCGATCGACGTTCTGAGCGCCCTTCGCCGCTATGACGCCGAACTCCGTCATGTGGGCTCGGATAGCGTTGCCGATCTGCGTGCGCTGGCGAACGAAAAAGTCCCGCGTGCGGTGAAGAACCAGAACCGACGAGCAGGCTTCGCTCTTGATGGCGACAAACCGCATGGAAGGGCGCGTCACGGCTTCACAGATGGCGGCCGCGTCTGCAGCATCCGTCTTCCCACGCTTTACGTATGGCTTCACATAGGACGGCGGCATCAGACGGACGTCATGCCCCATCTGCTGAAGCCTGCGTCCCCGATCATGAGAACCAGCGCAAGCCTCGATGCCGATCAAGCATCGCGGACGCTTCTGGAAAAAGGCGAGCAATTGGCTGCGGCGAAGCTGACGGCGTACGAGAACCCGACCGTTCCCATCGACACCATGGATCTGGAAGACACTCTTTGCGAGATCGACGCCAACTGTGGCAAGTTCGGACATGGATGGCTCCTCTGCTAGGGACGACACCATCCCAACAATGGCGCAATACGACGCCGGGAGCAGGAGCCATCCATACCATCAATCGAGCAACCTTCGCCAAGACCAAGCATTGGATGCGACACGCCCAGAAAGCGCACCGTAGAAGACACTTGGCGCCATCTCGGCACACCAGTCGGCACCATCAAGTCAGACGAAGGCGTAAACTACTTCAACAACGCTGGATATGCTTCCGTCAAAACATGAAAGGCATCTAGGCCTCACAGTTTTCGGCGGATCGCGTCCTGCAGCATCTCCTTGTCCAACCACAAGTCGGCGACCAGCTTACTGAGCTTGCCGTTCTCATCCTCAAGCTGGTTCAGTCGCTTCATCTCCGTCGGCAGCGGCCCGTCATATTTCCTTTCCAGTTGAAGTAGGTCGCCTGGCTGATCCCCGGGCGGCGGCAGATCTCCGCCATCGGAATGCCGTCCGCTACCTCCTTCAGAATAAATGCCTTCTGTGCGTCCGAAAACTTCGATGCCTTCATCGCTCTCCGCTGTTCTCCCAACCCGGAAATTACAGCAGAAAACTCCAATTCTGAACGGTCCTGTTTCCGCGGTTCAGATCAAGCCCATTTCATGGGTCACGCAAACCATCGTCATTCCTTCCTTTGCCAATAGCCTGATAACGTCGAGAACTTCCTTGATCATTTCAGGGTCAAGTGCGGAGGTCGGTTCATCAAAAAGCAGCACTTTAGGCTTCATGCAGAGCGCGCGGGCAATCGCGACGCGCTGCTGCAGTCCGCCCGGTAACTGGCTGTGATACTTCTGCGCCTGTTCTCCTATGCGCACCCGTGACTTGGCGATTTTGCGCACGCGCCGCATGGCCAGCTTACAATCTCAATCACGCTCATATGCGGGAACAGATTGAAGTGCTGAAAGACCATTCCGACATTGCTCCGCACCTCGACTAGGCCCTTCATCCCGGGCCGGAGCTCTACTCCATTTACGACTACCGGCCCTTCTGACGCACCTGCATCGGATGAGCGTCGATTTGTCCAGATCCCGAGGGGCCACAGATGACGAAACGTCCGCCATGGGCCACCTCGAGATCTGCCAAGACTTGGAAATCTCGTACCATTTTGACAGGTCGTCAATCAATGGCCGCTTGCACTGCCTCGCCGTTACGACCCGGCATATCTTGAGGATTGATCGCAATCATGATGAGCCTTTTCACCTGCGTTTTTATGCTGTGTGTGCCGTCAACCCGAGGCGACGTTCCAACTGGCTGACCAGCGCGACGCGCCCAACGGCACAGAAAATGCTGCAGGACTCCGCAATCACCGCAAAAGGGATCGCACAGCATAGCCCGAGCATGGCTAGGGCCGCAGTGATGTCGAAGCCCTGGAATATATCTTGCATGACTCGAAGTAGATCACTGGCCCTCGCGTCTCTTTTTCTGCTTCTTTCCTGACGAAGGATATCTGATATCGGACGGCTCACCGCATGAGAACCAGAGTTTCGCGAAGAAGACCGGCAGATCCGGGTCGACTGTTCCTTCAGACGAACTAGAGCAGAACTTCAGGGAATCGTTCTTCGGAAAGCTTTGTAATTAGTTCGGCGCCATCCGTCGTCACCACCGCAACCTCCTCCAACTGGAATACTCCACCGTCCAATTCGTATTTCGGCTCGACGTGGATGATCATCCCCTCACGAATGACCTCCTTCGAGGTGGCCGCGATCGAGGGTGGCTCCGTCAGGTTGCGTCCAGACCCATGGCCAATCCGGGATGCGGTTGCGCTCGGCAGCCCCAACTCAGTCTGCTTGGCGAACGCTTCGAACACGGCATAGATATCGGCACCGGTCATGCCCGGCTTCATTGCAGACAAGGTCCCAATCGTCATGTTTCGGACCTGCGTGTAGATCCTTTGCTCTTCGTTGGTGGCGCGCCCGGCCTTGGCAATCCGGTTGACGTCGGAAATCGACCCAAACAGGCGGCAACCGATATCGACCCAGATGAAATCATCCTTTGCCAGCGCCCGATCGGTTGGCGGGAGACTATAGGCGAAATCGTTGCGTCCGAAACGCACCGGGAGCCATGGAACCGATTCAGCGCCACGCTCGATCAGGTCAAGCATCAATGCCTTAGCGAATTGCTTTTCCGTCGTTCCCAGCGTCACGTTTTTCAGGCAATGGTGGAAGGCGTCATGCGCAATCTCGAGCGTTAGCCGCTTTTGGGCAACTTCCACCGGTGTCTTGATCATTCGAATACGCCAAATGAAATCCGCACCTTCCAAAAGCTGTGCTGTATGAAACTGGTCCTTTAGCTTTTCTACCAGACTGAGGGAACCGATACCGAAACTCTCGAACCCGTAATCCAGCGCAATTGTGCGAAGGTCGGCCTGCCCGAGAACCTCGATCACTTTCTTAACCGCGCCCTCGACGAAGCCAAAGTACTGCCGGTGCACCAGACCTGCAGGCAATTCGGGCGTTTGACAAAATGTCCTCGCTTCGGCAGCGGCTGCCACGACCATCACTGCGTCGCTATCCTTCAGAATGATAAGAAAATAAGGCCGAGCTTTGGACGCCCAGAACAGAGACTTGTAGCCGCTGAAATATTCAAAGTTGTCTTGGTCCGAGATCACGAAGGCATCAACAGATTGTTCTGCCATGCACTTGCGAAGTGTGCCGATGCGTTCCTGGTACTCATCCGCGCGAACGAGAAGCCTGTCGTACATGTACCTCACCTGACTGAAGGAAAGTGACTTGTTATACCGAGTATAATAATAGGTCAAGGTTGTCGCCGTAAATCCCGAGAGCCAGTGGCTACCGCAGCACAAGCCGATGGGCCAATCGGCCCAATGCAGCCCCATGCCAAACGGACGCCCTGTGAGAACAGCTCACGCTCAACGGACCTGAAAAAGGATGCCGTGCCTGCCTATGGTTAGACCACTCAAGACGTTTGTTCAGCGTGGGCGTCGGCTTAATCGTCGATCACACCTTTTCCGATCCTTGGCGAGTAGCTCCCATCTGCAAAGCGCTTTCCTCGCCGCACCGGCATAGGTGACGCAGGTAAGGGCTGATTGTCGACGGAGATTGGTATGTCAGGACTATGTGAACCCCGCCCGATTGCAAAATGTTCGCTGGATCAGGGTCAATGTCACAAGTGATAACTTAAATCCGGGCCTGTAATGCGGCTCGATCTTTCTATCCTGGCCCAAGGAAAAGCACTAGGGTTGGGGAAAGCGATTGGTCATCATCTCTGCCATTTGCTGCAATTGCTGACCCACTTATTCTTTTCAGCTTTGCCTCTTGCTGTCGTTTCCGACAGCAAGGCTCATAGTATGGGATCTTACGGATCATACCCGGCCGGGCGGGGCGCCGGATCGCTCCCGGCTACATCTCGGTATCTGCGTCGACCCCATTTGAATCGACACCATTCGTCCGATACCTCTTCTAGTGAAGAAATATCCCTTGGCCCTCCCCAATCCCGAGCAAGGTCCTCATTCCATGTGTTCAACCATCGGGGATCAAACATCGTCTCCACATAACGGACGCCGTGGTCTGGGAGAATCGTCAGCACTTGCTGCGAGGGGTCCTGACCTGCCCGCCACTCTGCGACAGCGAGAGCGGCACCGCTCGACGGCCCGACAAGCATTCCTGTTCGTCGATGGAAATCGTGGACCTTTTGAACCATTTTCGGAACTGGTACCCAGTGAACTTCGTCGCAGAGTTCAAAATTCACATTGCCCATGGGAATTCCTGATCCCATGGCTAGGATTTGTTCGAACGTTCCTCTGCACATCCTGCTGATCCGCGCGGCCTGGGCACCAAAAATCACGCTTCGGTTGTGGTCTACCGCGATTACTTCCAAGTCCGGGTTCTCGCGTTGCAATATGGATGCAATTCCAAAGAGCGAGCCCCCGCTACCAACCGTACCAACCACTGAATGAAATTTGGGTTGTGTCTGGAGAGCTCGCTCGGCAATCGGTCCATATGAGAGAGAGTTCAACGGATTCGTGTATTGTTGCGGCCAAAAACTCTCAGGCATTGAGGAGCGCAACTCGGATAACACCTCAAGACGCGCTTGCTGAATCCCACCTTCGCAATTTCTGCTTGCATGGACCGTATGCAGGGCTGCGCCCAAATTTTCCAGTCTCCAGCGAACGATTTGCGAAGTTGGACCGGTAACAAGCGTCAGGCGTAGATTATATAGAGAACAAAGGATGGATAGTGCTAGAGCGAAGGTGCCAGAACTGCTTTCAACAACATGACCGTCGGCTCGTAACTGCCCGGTCGCGAGCGCAGTGTCGAGAATGTGCTTCGCAGGTGTAAATTTCATTAAGTCGAATTTCGCGGCAACTATATTATGCGATACTTGTATGAATTTCGGCAGGGTGAGTGCTTCTACGACGTTCTCACCAAACGGTTTTTTGTGTATATTCATTCGAATGCCATTACTTTGCTACAATTGCGGGCTCTGAGGGGTAGACTGCTCCCGCAGCTTTGCAGTGCGTGCCTCAAATCTCATGCCAATTCGAATTGGTGGAAGGGAAAGTGAGAATGTGATTGATTTTCATCTATTTAGCCTATGTTATTCATGACGGTGCGTTTGAATACCTAGCTGATGCGTGTGCGATTCCAGCCATTTTGTTCGTATCAGTCGCGGCGAGCCACCGTGGCGCAGCCCACAAATTTGTCATGATCTAGTCGCCGCGGTCATTTGGCCAAGCGCCCTACCGCCCTCCGGCCGTTTCGCTCCCCGACCACGGATGTTGCGGTTCTGTCGCAAGCTCCGTGAAAAAGTCGACGTAATTGGCGCTCTTGGGTCTCTGGGGATCTCGTCATTTCAAGGGCCAAGTTCGACCGATCGGTGATGCTGCTGTGCGTCCTGGTATCGGCCGCCTACAACGATGATCTGGAAGAAGGAAGGCACTGGATCGTCAACGGCAGCTAGACCCACCGGTGCCGCAACCTCTGCGACCCAGCCCCCCCTGCGCAATCGCTTCCGGCGCGGATTGACGCCGATCCGACTCTTGGCCCAACGACGGTGACACTAGCTAGTGTTGTGTTCGTCACATTTGCGACAAGTCCTATTCGAACTGATTATCTCCACCTTCTCACTAAGCCTTTGAATATCATTCAGAAGGATACCTCCCAGGGTGTTCCTTGTGGAGTTGGCACGATTTTTGAGTCTTTTCTCGTAAGGCGGCAGACAATTCCGCCTATTCATGTCGTGGGAAGCGGGCACCAACGTAAGTCTCAATTTATATGGCGAGGTTTACCATGCGCGCAGGAGAAGGGTGCGGTGAAGCAATCGGTCATCACGGGGAACTCGTTCAAGGCATTTTTGAAGACCAAAATGGTTGTCTGCATCGCGGCCTCATATCGCTGCCTTGCCGCCACCTCAAGTCGAAAGCCAAGTTCAAGACGCAGGGCGGAGATACGCTGTCCGTTACCCCACGGCATTGCGAAAAGGCAAAACGAGCCGCGGAGCTCGCGCTCAAGACATTCGCCCGGATGACAATCCGAGGACATCTTACAATAGAAAGCAATATCCCCGTTGGGCGTGGCATGGGCTCATCTACCGCTGATGTGCTGGCCAGCATATTGGCCGTTCTCAATTACCTGGCCATCCAATCAACACCTCATAGCGTAATGGAAATTGCAGTAAGCGCGGAGACAGCATGCGATTCGACGCTGTTTTCACAACAAGCGGTGCTTTTCGCACATCGCGAAGGATTCGTGATAGAGTCGTTCAGAAAGCCGCTTCCGCCAATTGACTTCATCAGCATAGACACAGCTCTTAGTCAAAATGTTGACACTCTCTCATTCAATCCGGCACAGTATAATGCGTTCGAGATCGGGGTCTTTCGGCCGCTCCGAAGTGCTATGCGTAAAGCGATCAACGATTCCGATCTTCGTCTGCTTGGCCGAGTTGCTACGGCAAGCGCTCTAATAAACGAGAGATTCCTCCCAAAACCCCGCATGTACGATATCGAAGCCATAGCCACTCGCTATGGCGCTCTAGGGGTACAGGTTGCCCACAGCGGAACAGTTGCCGGTATAATGTTCGACCCAGCGAACGAAAGGACCACCGAAAATATGGATCTAGCGATGCGTGACCTGGGAAAGTTAGGTTTAGAGTCTTCGATCTTCCGGCATTGAATCGGACCTGGGAGCAGCAAGTGGTTAGCCGAGTTCTGATGCGCAACCTTGAGGATTTCGAGAATCCTAGAATCATCGAGCTAGGCGATGGCCTGTATGGGGCCAGCTTTTTTCTCATGAAGCTTCTTCCTGCCCGGTTCATTTTGGAACGAGCCGTGGAGCAAGGATTGCTGAAAACAGGTGCCAGTATTTGCGAGTCGTCTACGGGGAATTTTGGGCTCGCCTTGGCAATGCTTTGTGCACAGTACGGCTACAAACTTACACTGGTGGGCGACTCGGCGCTTGACCGGCACCTTCACACACGTCTCGTCCAGCTTAACGTGCACGTGGACGTTCTCGACAAACCAGCGCGCGGTGGTGGATTTCATGAGGCGCGGTTGGACAGGTTGACCAAGTATCTTAAAGAAATACCCGGCAACTACTGGCCATCCTATCACTCAAATCCGCACAATCCGCTCGCCTACGCGAAATTAGCGGAGTTGCTCATCGACCGGGTGGGAGAGATCGATTGTTTGGTTGGTCCCGTTGGTTCGGGGGGGTCCATGTGCGGCACGTCCAAGTACCTACGAGTTCCGTTCCCCGGATTGCACACCATTGGCGTTGATTCACCAAAGTCAGTTCTGTTTGGGCAACCTAATGGCAGGCGACGCCTTCCCAGGTTGGAAGCTAGCATTACTCCTTCCAATGTCGATCACAGACATTTCGACGAGGTCCATTGGCTCACACAAGCGGAAGCATTTCATGCGACCCATCGCTTACACCGAGACCATGGACTATTTATGGGACCTACCGGTGGTGCTGCATACAAAGTTGCGAACTGGTGGTCGCAGAGGAACCCTGGCAAGAAAGTCGTGACCATCTTTCCTGATGAGGGACATCGTTATGCCGAGACCGTCTATAACGAGGACTGGCTCGCGTCCGTTCCTGGATGGCGTCAGTTCATCCGCGAAGAGCCAGTGGCTGTTGCTGCGCCCAGCGAAGAGCTAACGGGCTGGTCCTGTTTTGCCTGGGGCAGGCGAACTCTCGACGAAGTGCTTTGCAGCCCGATGGACCATGCGCGCGGACGTTCGTTCCCCCTGTCATCTTCCGGAACCCGCTTGCCTCCACCGTCTATAAAGCAAAATCGTCTGGAAACGATCGAGGGCGCGCACCGCGCCGCGATCACGCCTACTTCCGAAGCGCGGGGTGCGACGTTGAGAGCTTTGTCTCGCTTCGATCACGCCGCAGTCGCCCATTTGAAGCTGGATCCAGAGCAGGAACAGTTCGTAGACCCATTGGACGTAGTGTTCTCGGACCTTCGAAATAGCACTTGTTCCGAGTTTGAGCATCCCTTCTCGATCGTGGTCAGCGACCAAGTTGTTGGGTTTTTTGTTCTGCGTGAAAAGACGGCACTGCCGGAATGGGCAGCACCAGGCGTAATCACGTTGCACAGTCTTCGCGTGGGGTCTGCTTATCAACGCAGTGGATTTGGTAAGACAGCTATGAGACTTGCCGCAGAATGGATCCTAACCAACCGACCAAGGGTCGCTCGCTTCATGCTTGCAGTAAACGTTCGCAATATTGTAGCTAGAAAGGTTTATCAAACGTCCGGTTTCTGCAATACGGGCGCTACTTACTACGGCCCAGTCGGCACTCAGAACATCCTCGAATATATCCTTTGTTCAAAAGGTGAGCGTGAAGCTTGAGCGTTTTCTTCTTCGACATCCAGACACCATGTAAGCTGAGTCGCATTCATGATTTTGACGGTCAGTCTGTTACCGCGCGAGTTCGCCAGAAAGAGGTGGTTTGAGCATGTTTCCAACGTCCAGAAGGCAAGGAGCGCCATCTTAGATACAATGCTTCCCATTGAACATAATTACCAACAAGCGAGTGCGATCTGGCATCTGTGGCACCCCGCTCGATGTTGATTAACAAACTCTTACTACGCTGGTTAAGCCCCCGGTAAAAGCAGACCACTTAAACCGCAGCTCGACTTATAACGTCCTTGAGGTTGCGATTACAATACCTATTGGAGATTGCTGAATGACGGGACCAATAACGGTTAGGCTGCACGAAAAGGTCCGACAGGAGATTATGCGGCGAGTGATGAAAAACAAATACAAAGTAGGTGAGCCTCTGCCACCCATTGCTGCATTAGCGGAGGAGTTCGGCGTAAGTGTAATAACTATCAAGCGTGCGCTGCGGGACCTTCAGCCGACAGGAATCCTTCGTACCGTCCCTGGACTTGGAATCTTCGTACGAGAGAGACGCAGGTTCGTTCGTGACCTCGGTTTCTGCATGTTATCGAGTGGAGTTTCTGAACGATTTAGGCATAGGACGCTTAGTGAAACAACATCTGTGACAATGGAGATAATCGGCGATCCCTCTTTCAGTGAGCTTGATGCCCCAACTGGAAAAATGCTTTGCATACGAAAGGTTATATCGGCCGAGGATAAGCCGATCCTGTTTGACACTTCCTACTTGCCGCTTTCTTTCAACGACAAAGTCGTTGATGAGTTCGGAGATAAGTTTTTAAGCGATGCACTGCGCGATCAAGGGAGGCGCTTTCGGAAAACGAGGCTGCTTCTTGATGCCGCACCTGCCTCCGAGGAGGCACAGCAGGCTTTCGGGATTCCCAATGGATATCCAACACTGCGACGCCTCTACAAGTTGACCACAGTGGACCGTTCCTTCTCGGTCTTTGGAATTGCCGAATCGCCATTTGACCGGCTGGCATACTCCGTAGAGTTGGGAAACCGCACGTCTAGAGAGCGGTCGTGACGCCCAAGTCTGACGAATCATCCTCTATATCTAAGAGCGTTGAAGGGGCATTCCGCGGCGAGGCGGTTCGCACCAGTCCGAGCGACAAGGCCAACCTGTCCGCTCGATGAGGTCAAACCGCCAGTCCCGTGGCGAAGAGGCCGTGTGGTCCCCCCTCGCTATATGGCTGCCTGGAGCGGCTTGGACCGTAGACCGTATGTCCGCCTCTGCCGGTGAGGTGGCTCGCCCTACACTGCGCGTCCGAGGGTCGGTCGGGCCGAGTCGATCCTCATCACAGGAGGACGAGCCACCTCACCGGCAGAGGCGGACATACGTTCTTACGACGACCAATCGGGCATCGCCCCGGTACTCTCCGAGGCGCTTAGGCTAAGACGCACCCGTCCGGTGAAGACAGCAGACGTGCGTATCCGGCGGCCATGAGCACCTGAGCACCGCGGTGCTGGGGTCAAGCTTTCGATGGGTAGACGCGATGATATTCTCCGAGGAGGAGTTTGACTTCCTCGATGCCTTCATCGCTGAAGGCCAAGATTCCGTCGTCATCGTTGGCGTCGTACACCCAGATGACGCCGCTGGCGATCAGGCTGTAGAGAACGGCAGCGCGCTGTTCGCCGCGATCGGAACCGCAGAACAGCCAAGACTTTCTGCCGAGAGCCATCACCCGTTCATTGTGCCCATGTCGGGGACGAACTGAAAGTTCATTATCGCTGGCATCCATATTTTGGCCGAAAGGTCAGCGTGCGGCGTGTGGAACAGCGGGTGACTGGCCAGTTTCTCAGGGTGCAATACCCATCAGGCATTGTCGTATCGATTCCAGGCTGGATGGTGGATTCGGCCGCTTGCGCGGGCATGACATTTGGTCCGCCACAATCTCACGGCTTTGTCTGATCTGAAGAGGCTGGTCACGGCGGCCGCTGTTCCCACAAACTTCCCAAGCGAGAATGGAATCGCACGGGAGAAAGTGGATGAAACAGCACAACGTGCCTGCACCGACCTCGGACAGGCAGATGAGCCTGAATTCGAGCCCCACAGGCTGGAGGGGATGAGCAAAGTGGAGCGGGCGAAGGCCTTGCTGACGCTCGCCCAAATCCTCATGCAGGCCACCGGTCTGGTCGTCGAGGAGCTCGATGATGACCAGCACTGATCTTATCCCAGCTGCGCTCTTGAAGCGCAAGGCTGTCGTCTATGTGCGCCAGTCGACGCAGTCCCAGGTCATGACCAACCTGGGAGAGCCAGCGGCGGCAATATGACCTGGCCGACATTGCGCGACAGCGCGGCTCGCCGAAATCGAAGTCATCGACGACAATCTCGGCCGATCAGCAAGCGGAACAGTGGCGCGCCCCGGCTTCGATCGGCTGGTTGCATGGTTGTGTGCGGGCAAGATCGGCGCCGTGTTGTGCCTGGGACGCATCGAGGCTCGCACGCAATGGGGGCGCGTGCCGATTGGCTCCGAGGAGCTTCGCGAGACCTGCGCGTTGCGGCCACCTTTCTCCGACTTGGTATCAGAATAGATGACCCGGGGGAGTAGAGCTTGGACAGCATCGGTGCTACTTCAGAACCCGTCAGCGGGCCAAAAACATCGGCAAAGGCGGCTTGCCAACTATCCATCTCGTCACGCTACCGAAGAGCCGCTCGCGCAGCCGGCGATTGCCATAAGCGCCCATGACTATCATGTCGGCAGACGTGTCGACTGCGTGCTGCGCCAGCACCGTGGCTGCCGATTTTCCGGCGCTCGCCAGCAGGTCAACCGACACCCGAGCACCGTGCCGAGTGAGATAGGCAGCGATATCAGCTCCCGGCTCGGCGCCGTTTCCGGTGCAGGTCGCCTCCGGATCGACGAGTGCGACACGAACTTCCTCAGCACCGGATAGCAGATCCAGCGCTTCCCGAACCGAACGGGACGCCTCGACTCGCGAATCCCAGCCGACCAGGACGCGCCGCGGAGACAGAGTCGCCTCAGCGCCCTCCGGTACGACAAGCACCGGCTTTCCCGTATCGAACAAGCTGCCGTTGATAACAAGGGGACCCAGACTAGTCTCATTGAGAAGTGCGGGGCCGACGATTGTCAGGTCGGTGCAGAGCGCCCGCTGTCGCACCGCGTCACCGACGCCAGCCTTGTCGCAGTGTTCGGTGTCGACATCATAGCAGCGCCACGTGGCTCTCAGCACTTTGTGAATTTCCCTCGATGTCTTTTCCAGGTTGGCCATGTCCTGTGAAAATTCCCGTGCGGCAATGTGGTGTGCGCGATGTCTAGACCACTCGGGGATGCCACCGCCCAACGGCGGAGGGGACCCAATAACCGGAGGCGACATCAGGAGCGGCGGAGGCGATATAATTAGTACGGAAAGATACGCGCCGACCTCGGCGCACAAGCGAGCAGCTATTGCGACGTCCTGATCGGAATGGTCAGCTCCCGTCACACTGAGTATTTTCTTGAA
Organism: Mesorhizobium sp. M0029; assembly: GCF_040323735.1. NCBI lineage: Bacteria > Pseudomonadati > Pseudomonadota > Alphaproteobacteria > Hyphomicrobiales > Phyllobacteriaceae > Mesorhizobium > Mesorhizobium sp. M0029. Next base: position 76,419 of record NZ_JAMYVF010000023.1, on the reverse strand, counting down.
GGCCATCTGACTGCTTCCCCCTGAGATGTCGCGCCCGTAGCGCGTTTCGAACCGCAAGACTTGCCTTCCAACAAAGATGGAGAGTGGCACACCGTCCGTTCGCGATTCAGTCGTCCAGCTTCTCGAGCGAGTAGCCCGCAGACCTGACAGTATGAATAACGCTACCTGGCGAGGCCGCCTTCAGCGCCTTTCTGATCCGGCTGATATGGACGTCGACAGTGCGTTCACCGACGTGGATATTGTCCGGCCAGGCCGCGTCGATCAGCTCGTCTCGGCTGAAGACCTTGCCGGGAGCCTCAAGAAATTGCCGCAGCAGGTTGAATTCGAGAGGTCCGAGATGGATTTCGTGGCCATTACCTCGAACCCGGTGAGCATCGAGCTTCATCTCAAGGCTGCCGCAACAGAGCCAGCTGCCGTTTTTTATCCCGTTTGAACCCGGCTGTGGCAGCGCCAACTTCGTGCGTAGACAGTCAAGCAGCTTGGCCGGTGCGAAGGGCCGCACAAAGCTCTCGTCAACACCTGCCTTCAAGAGATCGAGGTGCTGGTTCTCGGCGCCGGGCGCGATCAACGCAATGACGGGCAGGCGGCCGGTCCGGGGCTCCCCCTTGAACCGGGCGCAGATTGTGGAGCCTGCCGCGCTTGCTGGCCCGCAGTCCAGCACGACCGCCTGGAGCTCCCGTTGATCGGCCAATGCAAGTGCTTCCTTCACGCCGCCTGCCGGCTCACTCGTGAAGCCGTCCACCCCCAGAATGTGGCTGAGGAACAGATACAACTCCGCATCTTGCGAACAGATCAGTACCACCGGCTTCATCAGCGCTACCCCAAGAACCACATCGGCCTCGACCGCCTCGATTGAGAGGGCTCGCATGTCCTCAAGGCCTGACATGATCCCCTCGATCGAAAATCGGTTCCATCACGCCCGCGCCACCTCGGGATAAGCCTCAATGGCTGCGGTGGCATCGCCGGCCAATTGGGTACCGGCCGCAGCGAGTTTCCAGAACGTCTCGAAACCGAACCGGTGGACGTCGCGCAGGGTTTTCGACAGAACGACCAGTCGCCCGGCCGTGAAAAGCACGCGCCCGAAGCCCTCATGGCTCATCTCCATGATCGGGGATGCCATCAGGCCGGAGCGTTCCTCAATCGCAAGCCCGACGGCGGTGTAGAACTTGTCGAGCCTCCACAGCACGTCCGGATCGGGATCGCCGATGATTGGAATTGCACGGCGCTGTTCCCTGGTGATGATGAAGTCGCCTAGCAGCTCGGCGTCCGATTTGCCTTCCCATGACCCGTGGGAATCATTGGCACGAATCAGCCGCACGAGGCATTTGATGAACGGGGTGGCAAGGGCCGCCTCGTCCTCGGTGGCGGCAGGGCTAACAGCGGCTTCAAACATTTCGCCCACTCCTCATTTCAGCTTTCGTCCTCGAAGGAGGGTTTCTGTTCAGCGACACCTGCCTGCGCCAGCACCTTGCGCAGCCAAGGGGGAGGACACGTCCTGAGCATCATCTGCGTGCGCAACAGCACCTCTTGGATGGTCTGGGGCTGCGGCACTTTGATCGGATGGATCTTTGCGGTAACGAGTTTGGCTGCCGAAGGTCCGCCGATCGCCAGACAAAACAGGAGATGGCAGCCCTTCAGCGCCTCCACCTTCGGGGTGATGCGGTCGTCGCCCTCGGTTCGATGCTTCCCGCTCTCGTCGGAAACGTCATCGAAGGCCACGGCTTCCACGAGATTCCACTCCTCGCGCATCACGTCGTAGACAGCAAAGCGCCTGGCCGATCCGAAATGGGCGTTGAGGTTCTTCATGTCCTGCGTGGCGATCGCCACGCGCAATGCGCCCGCTTGGCGTTCCGGCGTCGGTACGTGAACCTCGTCAGTGACGAGCGAGAGGCGACGGACGGAGTTCATCTGGCATTTCTCGCTTACGGAGTGGATCAAGCGCCTCAGGCGTCGGCGCTCGCCCGTTGGCTTCGAAAATGTTGGCAACCTCGAAGATCAGGTCGCGGGTCCCCTGGTAGAGGATTGTGAGCTTGTGCTGGGCCCCGAGCCGGTCGAAGATCGGGAAGCCGGCCCGCATGAGCGGAATGCCGAGGCGCTGCGCCGCCTGGCGGCCGTGGGAATGAGTAACGAGAAGATCAGCGCCGGCGCCAAGCGCTTCCAAATCGCCGAGATCGCCGATTTGAACCGACTGCGCCGGCATTTCCTCCAGAATTTTCGACATAGCGGCCGTTGTGACCGCCGCCGCGATTTCGGAGCCCATGCCGATGAAGAAGCTCGCGAGTTGGTAGAGTTGGTCTGGTTCAGCAGCGATCGCAATTTTCTTACCTCCAAAGTGGAAATGTCCGTCGAGCAAAGCGTCCTGCAACTGCGCCCGCCGAAGGCGCACCCCAGCCGGCGCCGCCGCGCCCGAAACTGCAGACAACAGCGAGACGAACCGGTCGGCGTCCCTCAATCCGGTCAACGACCGGAACAGCACGTAAGAAACCCCGGTCAACCTCTGCAGCACCTCGGCCGGGCGGCGCATATGCTCACCGATGACAATGCATCGCTCGGCCGTGCCTAGCTCGCGGATATCCTCCACGCTGGTGCCGCCATAGGTAGTCGTGACCCAACAGTCGGGCACCGTACCGTCGAGCGAGCCGGAGACGTCCGGCAAAATCACCGGCTTCAGTCCAAAGCTCTCAACCATCTCACGCAAATGCTCGATGTCAGCCACGGTGAGGTTCCAGCCAGGCAGGATCACGATCTTCTTCGATTGCCGCGCCTGCTCGCCGGGCCGTGTAATCCCTTCGATCATCGCGGTGACAGCTTTGGCCCAGCCCTCTTCGACCGCACCATCGAAGTCTGGTGTGTTGGCCAGCACCACCTCGGTACCCGCGAGTTCTTTGGTGCGCTTCAGCCTGATATTGGCGATATCTCCTGCGCAGTCTTCGCCCCGGGTTTCCACCAGCGCGGTCGTGCAAACCCCGATCAGCGTTGGCTTTGTGCGGGCCTTGAGGTTGAGGATCGCCTCTTCCAGATGGTCTGCCCCGCCGAGGATCGTCGCCACCTCGTCCATCGCGGTTGTCTGCAAGGGAATGGCTTCCTTGAAATGTCGCACGAAGAGCACGAGCGCGAAGCTGGTGCACCCCTGGCTGCCGTGGAACAACGGCATCGCGCCGTCGACCCCAAGAAAGGCCAAGGCGGCACCCAATGGCTGCGATGACTTCAGCGGATTGACCGCCGCCGCTTTGGTCTGGGGACGGATGCGGACCATCGGCTTTCCTCGACACTCGCCGAAATCGTTGGCCGTCGTGCCCGCGAATTCTTGGACAGCATGCAAGGTCAGGGTCTCGCTTTTCGTGCGCGGCCGTTCCTTCCTCACCGCAGGCGGGCAATCCCATGGTGCCGGCCCCCGCACCTGGCCCCAGATCGGGTTACGCATGGCCAGGTCGATCTGGCGTACGAGTTCCACCATGCCGTCATAGCCCGCGTAAGGGTGTTGGCGCTCCTGGTTGATATCGAGCCAGGGTGTCTTGGCCTTCAGAGCGACGAATTGCGTGCGCCCGCCTGATAGCAGGATATCGGCCTTGTGTTCGGAGAGCATGGCGTAAAGCTCGCGCGCTGCCATCTGCTCGAATATATGGTTGTTGTCCTTGAGGATCTGCTTGATCCGCTCCTTGTCTTCGACGGTCGACTTCTTGACAGAGGTGCCGACGATCTCGATCCCGATCTCCGTCAGCGCATGGACGACCGACCAGGACTTCACGCCGCCGGTGTTGAGCAGCACGCGCTTGCCTTCGAGCCTCGGCCGGTAGGCGGCTAGCTTCTTCCAGGCGATCGCCTCTTCCTCTGCAATCAATACCTCGGTGCGGCCGAGGATCTCCGGATTGGCACCCTGCTTCACCAGCAGCTCAGAGATCTGTCGGAGCGCTTCCGAGGTGTCGGTGATCCCGTAGAAGGAGCCTTCGAAGAACGGGATGTCCCAGCGCTCGTCCATCTTGCGGGCGAGATTGATGAGCGCGGTCGAGCACACCACCATAGCCGCCCGGGCGCGGTGCGCGCAGGCAATGTCGACGTAACGCGCGTCACCCGGAATGCAGGCGCGCACCCGGATCCCGAGCCGATCCAGCAGCGGCTTCACCAGCCAGAATTCGCCCGAGAGGTTGAATTCGCCAAGAATGTTGATGTCGTAAGGGCCGGCATCGTCGGGCTCCATCGTGCCGATGACATGATCGAGCAACGCCTCGCCGGCAAGCTTGTTGCCGAGATTCTTGGAGCCGACGAAGCCCGGCGAATTGACCGGTACAACGGCCAAGCCGAACTTTTCCGCCGCGCGCTTGCAGACAGCCTCGATGTCGTCGCCGATCAGCGCCGTCACGCAGGTCGGATAGACGAAGATCGCCGGCGGCCCATACGCTTCCTTGATCTCGCGGATCGCTTTGAAGAGCTTCCGCTCGCCCTGCCCCATGACAACATCGAGTTCGGTGAGGTCGGTCGTGAAGCTTGTGCGCCACAGCGTTGGCCCGGACGAAGCCGCACCGCGGTTGTCCCAGGAATTGCCCTCGCAGGCGAGCGGCCCATGGATCAGGTGTGCGACGTCGGTGATCGGCTGCAGCACGATCTTGGCGCCATCGAAGGCACAGCCACCGGCCGCCGCTCCGGGGGTCAGTGGCTTCGAACAGCCCTTTTTGCGCGCCTTGGCATCCTTGCCGCGGTTCTTTTCGCAGGCAGGCTCGTTGAAGACATCCTGGATTTTGGCTCTGAGCAAGGACATTGCGTCGGTCTCCAAAGTCCCTCGGGAAGACGACCGGCCAAAGCCGACCGTCACGCTTAGCGGGTGAGGTCATACGAATAGTCCGTCACGCCCGTCTCGCTTGTCTCGCGATCGAGTTTGTCGAAGATCTTGTCGAGGATCGTCGTCAGGACGCGCAACCCGCCTTGGTAGCCCATCAGCGCAAACCGATGGTGATGGTGGCGATCGAAGATCGGAAACGTCAGCCGGATCAGCGGCGTGCCCGTGTCGCGCTCCAGATACTTGCCATAGGAGTTGCCGATCAGCAGGTCCACCGGCTCGGTGAAGAGCAACGAGCGCAATGCCCAGAGGTCCTTGCCCGCCCAGACTTGAGCACCCTTGCCGAAGGGCGATGATGCAAGCAGCTCCTTCAACTCCGCTTCCCACGCCGAGGTGCCGCTGGTGGCGAGGCAATGGGTCGGCTCGCCGCCCGTCTCCATGGTGAAGCGGGCCATGGCGTAGACAAAGTCCGGATCGCCATAGATGGCGTATTTCTTGCCGTGTAGCCAGGATTGGCTGTCCGCCATCGCGTCAACAAGTCGGCCGCGCTCGAGGCGGATTGCCTCGGGGATTTGCTTGCCGGAAATCGCGGAGACCTCCATCAAGAAGTCGTCAGTCGCCTTGACACCGAGTGGGTAATGGAACGAGGCAGTCGCCTGCCCCACCCCCTCGCAATACTCCAGTGTTTTTCGGGTGTTGTAATGCTGTAGCGAAAGTGTCGCCTCGGCGTTGAGTGCCTTCCTCACGTCTTCGATCTTCGTGCCGCCGTCATACATGCGGTATTCGCCGTCGGACGGCGTGTCGAACTGATCAGAGGCGTCTTGGATGAAGGAATAAGAAACGCCCATCAGATCGAGCAGGCGCTTGAGTTCCCGGTTGTTGCCGACACAGAAGCCATCGAAACCCGGAATGACGTTGATGGTCCCCTCGGCTTCCGTTCGCTCCTCGCCTTTCCAGAAATGCTCCAAAATCCCCTTGAGCGTGACGTCGTAGCCATCGACATGACTGCCGACGAAGGCCGGCGTATGGGCGAAGGGGACGTCGAAGTCGCGCGGGACCGAGCCTTCGTCCTTGGCGTTCTCGATGAAGCTGTGCAGGTCATCGCCAATGACCTCCGCCATACAAGTAGTCGAGACGGCGATCATCTTCGGGTCGTAGAGTTGGTACGTGTTGGCGAGCCCGTCGACCAGGTTCTTCAGGCCGCCGAACACTGCCGCGTCCTCGGTCATCGAGGAGGAAACCGCCGAAGCAGGCTCCTTGAAATGGCGCGACAGGTGCGAGCGGTAATAGGCCACGCAGCCTTGGCTGCCGTGGACGAAGGACATGGTTCGCTCGAAGCCTGCGGCCGCGAACACCGCGCCGAGCGGCTGGCAGGCCTTGGCGGGGTTCACGACAAGCGCTTCGCGAGCAAGGTTCTTTTCGCGGTATTCCCACGTCTTGGTGAATTCGCCTTGGTCGGTAACGATCTGGTCCGGGTGAGGACATTCGAAATTCAGCCTCTTCTCGGCAAGCATCTGCCTGTATTCCGGCTCGCGGAACAGGGGCGCGTGGTCGAGAACTTTTTCAGCCGACTGCGGCATGGGTGGTTACCTCTTCTCCAACTGGCCCGCCATACGGCGGCACAGGGACGTCGAAACGTTTCAGGTCTCCCGCGGACAAAGGGCCACAGGCGTTAAACGGCCTCCCGGCTTCCGGGAGGCCAGTTTTCATTCCGCAGCGATCGCCGCCGACGGCTCGGCTTTTTTCTTCCAGGGTGCGTCATAGAGGCCCCAGACCGGGTTGTTGATGGCCAGATCCATGTCGCGCGCGAAGATGGCGAAGCCGTCGTAGCCGTGATACGGGCCCGAATAATCCCAGGAATGCATTTGACGGAATGGTATGCCCATCTTCTGGACCGGGTATTTCTCTTTGATGCCGGAGCCCACGAGATCAGGACGGATCCCCTCGATGAACTTCTCCAGCTCGTAACCAGTCACGTCGTCATAGATCAGAGTGCCCTTCTTCACGTAATGGCCGGTACGCTGATAGTCGTCGTTATGGCCAAATTCGTAGCCAGTGCCGACGATCACCATGCCCAGGTCCTCATATGCCGTGACGACGTGGCGGGGGCGCAGCCCGCCGACATAGAGCATCACCGTCCTGCCTTCGAGGCGCGGCCGGTACTTGGCGATTACGGCATCGACCAACGGCCGGTATTTGGCGATGACCACCTCGGCCTTGGCCTCGATTTCCGGCCCGAAGTGCTTGGCTATCTTGCGCAGAGAGGCTTCGGTCTGGGAGGGGCCGAAGAAATTGTACTCCATCCAGGCGATGCCATACTTTTCCTCCATGTGCCGGCAGATGTAGTTCATCGACCTGTAGCAATGGATGAGATTGAGTTTCGCCTTTGGCGCTCGCTCTATTTCGGCCAGCGTAGCGTCGCCCGACCAGTTGCCGACCACGCGCAGACCCATCTCCTCGAGCAGGATGCGCGAAGCCCAAGCGTCGCCGCCGATATTGTAGTCGCCGACCACATTGACATCGTATGGGCCGGCCTCGAACTCCACTTCCTTCTTCTCGAACACCCAGTCTCGGATCGCGTCGTTGGCGATGTGGTGGCCGAGGGATTGCGAGACGCCGCGGAAGCCCTCGCAGCGCACCGGCACGATTGTCTTTTCGTGCTCCTTGGCCTTGTTGCGGGACACAGCTTCGGTGTCGTCGCCAATCAGGCCGATCGGGCATTCGGATTGCACAGTCATGCCCTTGTTCAGCGGAAACAGTTCCTCGATCTCGTCGATGATCCGTTCCAGCTTCTTGTCGCCGCCGAAAACAATGTCCTTCTCCTGGAAATCGGAGGTGAACTGCATCGTGACGAACGTGTCGATGCCGGTCGTGCCGACGTAGTAGTTGCGGCGTTGAGACCAGGAATATTGCCCGCAGCCGACCGGCCCGTGCGAGATATGGACCATATCCTTGACTGGACCCCACACCACGCCTTTCGAGCCGGCATAGGCGCAGCCGCGAATCGTCATCACGCCGGGGATGGACTTGATGTTCGATTTGACATCGCATTCGGAAAGGACCTCGCTTTCCTCGCCAGCCTCGTCGCCGCTCTTTGCAACGCTGAGGTGCTTTTTGCGGCGCTTCGCCGACTTGTCAGGATATTGCGACAGCACCTCCTCGATAAGCTTCGCATGGAGGGCACCGTCATTCTCGTATTCCAGGCTCATGGGACCCCTTTCAAGGTTCAGGGTGACGCCTCACCGACGAGGCGCCGTTCTTTGAAAGGCGCACCAGGTCAGGGCGGCGCCTCATGTCGGCAGCGGTCGCTACTGTGCGGCCGCCTTGGCCGCTTCCTTGACCTGAAGCTCGGCAAGCATCTGCTCGTCGGTCTTCATGATGCCGAAGTCGAGCAGCATGTCCTCGAGCTCCTCCATGGTGATCGGGGTCGGGATGGTGCCCTGGCCGGAATTCCCGTGAATCTTCTCGGCCAGCGCCCTGTATTCCCCGGCCTGCTTGGAGTCCGGCGCATACTGGATCACAGACATCTTCCTGAGCTCGGCGTGCTGGACGATGTTGTCGCGCGGCACGAAGTGGATAAGTTTGGAATTGAGCCTGGAAGCCAGCGCTTCGGCGAGGTCGAGCTCGCGGTCGGTTTGGCGCTCGTTGCAGATCAGGCCACCGAGCCGCACGCCGCCCGAATGGGCGTATTTCAGGATACCCTTGGCGATGTTGTTGGCGGCATAGAGCGCCATCATCTCGCCGGACATGACGATATAGATTTCCTGGGCCTTGTTCTCTCGGATCGGCATCGCGAAACCGCCACACACCACATCCCCGAGCACGTCGTAGGAGACATAGTCGACGTCGTCGTAGGCGCCGTTCTCCTCGAGGAAGTTGATCGAGGTGATCACGCCGCGGCCGGCGCAGCCGACACCCGGCTCAGGGCCGCCCGACTCCACGCATTTGATTCCTTTGTAGCCGACCTTGAGCACGTCCGCGAGTTCCAGGTCTTCCACCGAACCTTCCTCTGCCGCGAGGTGCAGGACCGTATCCTGCGCCTTCGCGTTCAGGATCAGGCGGGTGGAGTCGGCTTTGGGATCGCAGCCGACGATGAGGATTCTCTGCCCGAGATCGACAAGGGCGGCGAGCGTATTCTGGGAGGTGGTGGACTTGCCGATGCCGCCCTTGCCGTAAAAGGCGATCTGACGCAAACCTGACATGTAGCTTTCCTTCCTTCGTTCCATTCATCGCGGCTGCCGCGACATGAATGCCGGTCGGGCAGCTCTAGCCGCCTCGCACCTAAGGATCTCAAGACTCATGCCAATTTGCCTGATCCAACCGAAGAATAATTTCATGGTTGCTTTTCAGGGGTTTAGCTTGAGTTCCAAGAAAGGATCGTCGGAACGGCCCGTGTAGCGGACGCGACATTGGCGACACAAAGCGTCGGATCGCGATCCTCAGTCACCGCATTCGGTTGAACCGCATCGTTGTATTGAGGTGGACGAACAGCATCTCGACCCTCTGCGGGATGCTGCGAACTCTTCTGTGCCCGCGAGCTGACGTGCTTGCTCAACGCGTGTCCAAGTGGACACTCCGCCGACTTTGCGCGCGATCCTAGCATGCCACCGATCCACGGCCACTCATCCGGGGCACGGGCGAATAGTTCCGCTATATCAACCCGAGGGACTCGTTTTACTTCTCGGCGCAGGAGTTCAGTACCGTCGTCATCGCCTTCACATGTTCGTCGATCCGCTCGAGCACTTTCGCTGCGACAACGTCGCGCTCAGGCAGATGCCACCAGTACTCGTTGACGAGTTTGACCGTCTCGACCACTGCCTTCAGGACTGCTGGCTCCGGAAGCCGTGCACGGTTCGCAAATGCTTTCCATCGCGGTGCTGCTAGCGCCTTAAACGAGCGCTCTCCTCCAAGCGACAGCGCCATGGCGTCGGCGGGAATATATGGCACGGTGGACAGGAGGTCGTAGATTGGTGCAAGCGCCGGCTTGTCGCCGTTATCGGGATAGATCAAAGACCAGTTCTTCAGGTGCATGTCGCCATTGCCGGTGATGACGGTCAGTGCCAGGCGGCGGACGAATTCGAGAGCCGCCGTAGGCGAGACGGCTACGCCAAGAGCCAAGGCTATGTCGTGATAAGCAGCCCCCTCATATTTGCGCGAGGGGTAGACACCGAAGACCTGAGCGAAATCCTCGATGTGTATCCTCTCGCCCTCAGCGCCGCGATCGAAGCGTTTGACGAGAAGGACCTTGCCCTCTGACAGCGTGTTGAATTCTTCGGGAATATCCTCAAAATCGGACTTCTCGACAAGTTCGCGTTCAGGAACCTCCATGCCGATTGCTGCTGCCAGCGCCAGGTTGGCGAATTCGTTCTCGGAAACGCCCGGAAACGCCGTCGAAGGGAACTTGGCGATGTACCGGCCCTGCTCGTCGTCCATCGGCAAGGTAAGGCCGCTGCCTTTTCCAATGTTCTTCATGACCGACAGCTTCATCTGCACGCCGGCAAGCGAGAACCGTGCCTTGGGCTGATCCTTTGAAGCGTCCTGTGAAACCGCTATCGCGCCGTCACTGGGCAACGCCCGTACGGCTCCCGGCAGATCGGCGCCCAGCGCCGCTAAAAGGTCGAAATCATTGCCTGGCCGCACATTGCCTTCGTGGTGCCTTTCCATCGCCTCGCGCAATTTCTCCTCCGGCAGGAGGTTCGCGAAGAATGCGGGCAAGGCGCTTGCCAGAGGCTTCGGATCTTTCCGCAATCCTCCCGTCGCTGCCCGGAACGACAGGCTGAGAACCGGAAAGCCGCCCGTCGCGCGGTAGGCCTCATCGAAGTTGAATGCATTGAAATCGCCCGGCGTCCTGACGATTGTGCCGATTTTCGCTGCGTTCAAGAGCACGTCCAGCGACGGGATCGTCTTAGGTGCGCGAAAGACTGGAGCCATGATCGTCATCGTCAGGTTGAGAAACAAAGGCGGGTCGATCGTCATCATCATGTGGACGCAATAGAGCCTGGACAGCCGGCACCATGACTTGCGGAACCAGCATCATTTCCAGACCGAGCGCGCGAGCGATATTCATGAGGGTCGTCGCACGCGCCGCTGCGGCTCCCTTTTCGATGTCGCGATAGCGGGGACGGGATATACCCGCCAAGTCAGCAACCTGCTCCTGCGTCATGGCGGCGGCCAGCCTCGCCTTCCTGAAAAGCCCACCGATTTCGCGCAGAATTTCCGATTCAGAGTCCATAACGATACGCAGATGATTCATTCCAATGCCAAATGATACGCAGGGGTATCTTGTCCAGCGGAGCAAGTCAAAGCTTTATGATCTGTTCACGTATCAAATATGGAAATCATGATATGCAAAGATATCTTTAGCGCCTCAGAGCGAACGGCGTTCCTCGAAGAGCAGCTGCTACTGCCACCGTGCACCCGGCGTTTCTACCGACTGGGCCGGCCAGGTGCGTACGTCGCCCGAAAACGGCCAACTGCGAACATTCAGCGAAATGGCTATTTTGACCTCGGCGCAATGCGCCCGACGGTGTCCCTATGAACACGAAAGAGATGAGCGATTTCAGCTGCCGGATGCCTTATCGCGTTAAAGTGGTGACGTCCGGACAGGCCTAAAAGCTGGATGGGACGACATCGACGCGATTGGAACTAGAAGCACGAAAGCGCATGGCCGCTGATCAAGGCTGGCAAAGGCCAGGTGGTCGTCCCTCCCCCTCGTGCGGGAGGGACGACCACCCATGGCTTGGTCTAAGCGGCTGCTAGAAGCTGGTATCCGTCGTCATTGCTGTGCTGAATTTGGATCGGTTGCGGCTTCAGTGTGTGCACACTCCGACGCGACAGCTCATCCATCCCAGCTCCGGAAGCTAGATCGAGTTTTTCAATCGCCAAACGCCGGATGATTGTCTCCGCCGACCCATCGATCACAAACTCGCCCCGCTCCCATCGTCCCACTGACTGCTTGTCGTGGTGAACAAGCACAGCAAGCTCAGCTTGAGTATACCCCATTTCTGTTCTCAGAAAACGGAGCTCGTCAGGGCTAATCCCATGCTCGTGTGAGACTATGCCAAGAGCGATTACACGATGAAGTTCGTTGACAGCCGGGATGGTGATGATTTCGTCACCTTCATCGTCGTTCACGAAATCAAGACCGCTAATGAAAACGTTCTTCAGTCCGCATTCGGTGTAGTGGTGGCTATTCATCGCATTCTCCATTCAACGTACCTGCGCGGGTAGACGGCTCGTCAACCCACATAACACTGACAATTTTTAGGAAGGTGCCGGTCTTCTCAGGAATGACTATCACTCTCAGAGTGCGGCTATTGCCGTTGGGACAGAGACCTTCCATCGCATATTTTTTGTACGCGGGTCGCGTACTCTCCATCGGCTCCATGTGCACAAAGCCATTTTTGAGGACGTACAAAACGTCACCCATGATAATGTTTCGTTCGGCCATACGTTCGATCGCGTGGCGCTTATAGGAAATCGTAAGCGCTTTCGAACGCGCAATCGCGCGTATTTCGTCCGTTGCTTGCCCCTTCGGCCAATCACAACCACGGACTACAACGCCCCCATGCCCGCTTGGTTTCACCTTAGGTATATCACTATGATACATTTTAAAAGAGTCCCTTTCGCTAAAATTTGTGATTGGTAAAAAATCTCTCCACGATAAAAAGGGCGCCCTGGGAGGTAAGGGCGCCCTATTTATCACTTTTTGATGTGCGTCACGATATGCGTGTTCGGCTTGCGAACCGCAGTCGTAACAGTCGTGAACCGACCCGAGACCGCACTGCGGCCAACCGTAATCGTCTTCCTGCTCATGCTCATCACCTCCTTTCCGGAGCACGGCGCTCCTAGGGAGACGGGGTGAATCACATGGGCGTAGATATCATGATGATACTTTGTCCGTCAACGCCAGTGGGCAGAAATCGCCACACTTCGCCGCCTCCCGGTAGGGCGCATGCTTCCTAGCCGCGCCGTCGGTTCCATCAACTCCCATGTCGGGACAAATTTCCTTCAGAGCGAAGGCACCGACCATCCCTTGATGGCATTCCTGTCACAGCATCCATCGGGGATTAAGCTCAACGGCGCCGAAGACGTTCGGCTCCGGCGTATCGCAAACTCCTTGACCTGCCGGAAAGTATGGCAATCCGGGCAAATCCGGCGAAGAAGGCATACGTCACCGCCTGATGATTCACGACCGCGTTCCTTTGCAGCGCTGCCATGATCTTCTACTATCGCAGATCGACAACTGATGTCGCCGTAGAACAGGCTCTCCCAGCTCTTGTCTATCCGGACCTTACCGGCATGTCTCCCAATTCGTTCCAGCCCTCGATCATAACCGACCATTCCACCGCCATCGCTTTGTCTCAAAGCATGCTGATGAACTGCTTGAGCCTAACAACCCGTGTTTGACCCCAGAGAAGTTACGGGTCTCCTCACGGCCGACCGCGCTTGACCCAGGGGTCAATGTGGACCGCTACTCGTTCATTGCAATGGATTTGCACCATCTGCTCCTGCCGGTCTCCCGGCGCACCTTGTTCCGACCCTTTCAAGGGCTCAGCTCGGTCGGCGTTACCGATCACCCTGATCAAGTAAATCCGTCGGATACCGCTTTACTCTCGGCTGTCCGTTCGGGCATGGCGGGGTGCCTCCCTGATCACGAAGCAGCACCCGGACAAGCCCGCGACCAGCGCGATTCCCCCCGCATCCGAGACTTTCTGACTCATAAGACTAGGCGCCCGCCGCCACGGGCGCGCGACGCCGGGATCAACCGGCGGGCAGATGCGCCGAGGGCAACAAGCGCGCCTGACGCAATGCCGCCAGATCAGCCGAGCCGGTGCAGAAGCAGGCGACGGCCAACTGGCGGATGACGATCTCGAAATGCGCGACAACCGCCTCGGTGGATACGGTGGCCGCGCGCAGCACGCCGGCTGCCTGCCCCGCGATGTCCGCGCCCAGGCGGATAGCCTTGGCCACGTCGACGCCGTCGCTGACCCCGCCCGACGCGATCAGCTTCACCGCTGGCAGCGCCCGACGTACCGCCTGCACGCTGGCCGGGGTCGGGATCCCCCAATCGGCGAACGCCATCGCAACTGTACGGTCGGCGGCATCGGGGGCCCGCTCGCCCTCCACCGCGGCCCAACTGGTGCCGCCGGCGCCGGCGACATCGATCACCGCCACGCCCGCCTGAACGAGCGCACAAGCCACCGAAGCAGAGAGGCCCGACCCCACTTCCTTGGCCACGATCGGCACCCCCATGCTGCGCGCGGCGCGAGCGATCTGCGCCAGGACGCCGCGCCAGTCGCGGTCGCCCTCCGGCTGTACCGCTTCCTGCAGCGGATTGAGATGGACGATGAGTCCATCGGCCTCCAGTGCATCCACCGCCCGGCGCGCCAGGTCCAGGCCGTCGGCCTCACGCAGTTGCGCGGCGCCGATATTGGCCAGCAAGGGAATGTCTGGGGCCAGGCGGCGCAGCGCGCGCGTCAGCCCCTGGGAGTTGCGGGATTGCAGGCTCACGCGCTGCGAACCGACGCACATGGCGATTCCCAAGGCTTGCGCTGCCTCGGCTAGATGCCGGTTGATGGCCTCGGCGCGTGGCATGCCGCCGGTCATGGAGCTGATCAGCAGAGGCGCGCGCATGGTCTTGCCCAGCAGCGAGGCGCTGAGGTCGATCTGCGTCAGATCCAACTCGGGCAATGCGCAGTGTTCGAAACGGATGTACTCCCAGCCGGCGGCCTTGGCCCGTGCCGTTCGCCGATTCAGCACGATGTCCAGGTGGTCGTCCTTGCGCCGGCTCAACTTGGTGTCGCTGATGCTCGCTCCATCCGCGTCATCGGGCGACGGCGTTGCGTCGGGTCGGACCGACGGCAGCGCGCGCACGCCATCGTTTCCCCCGCGTTCAGGCCGGCGCACGCTGGCCTCCCTCCGCAGCGTCGCTGCGGTAGCGGCTGGTTGAGGTCTCGTAGTACTGCGCGCGGACTGCCGCCATGGCCTCGATCAACGGTCCCCACGGCGCGGGAAAACGTTCTTCCGCCATCACCCGGTGCAGCATGCGTGTGTGGCCGGCCAACTCGTCGGTGAGGAACTCCACCACAGGCATGGCCGGATAGCGCTGCAGCAGCAGGATCGCCGCGTTGTCGGCCTCGCCGGCCGATCTATCCTTTTCGCGTCCATGCAGATCGTTCTGCAAGCGCCCTATCGCGGAGATGAGCCGCAGGGCCTGGCGAAACGCCGGACGCGCGCGCAAGCTCGCCATGTCCAGCCCCCACAGCAACGACAGGCAACAGAACACGTTCGTGTAGGCGATCGAATCCACGCCGTTCTGCAAGTACTCGGCGTAGGACCAGCGCTCCTCCCCTGCCGCCTGCGCGTGTCCGGTGCGCAGCGCCGCGCAGTAGCACCGGGTATCCTCGAGAAGCTGGGCATAGTCGCGACGATCGTAGGCGAGCGCGGCGAGCGAGGCGCGCAGCACAGCACAGCCCTCGAATCCGGGGAGCACGCACGGCACGCCTTGCCCCAGCGCCTGCTCAACCGCGGCGATCTGCTCCGGCGCGATCAGGTCAAGGTCGTTGCAATCGTCGAGCCAGAACAGCAGCGCCAGTTCGCGATAGAACGCCACGATCAGCGTTTCGTCGAGCGGATCGCGGCCTGTGCGGGCGCTGGTGTCGCGCAGGCTCGGCTGGATGCGCTGCAGGATGTACTGGCCGCCCCTGACCGCTTCTATAGCATGCTCGTCGGCGAACCCGGTCAGGGAACGCCCCCACTCCAGCACCTGCTGCAGCGCGCGACCGGTCGGGATCATGGCCCCCCTCCTGCTCGCTCGGCCGAGACGCGCCGCCCCCAACGAAGCGCCAGCCACAACCCGGCGAGTTCGGCCACGCGCACCACCCGGGTGGGGCAATACAGTTCCTTGCCGATCCACAGCGGTGTCTGGGGCAGTGCGTGGGCTGCGTGGCGGGCGAGCATCCACTTCAGCGCACGCCCCACCGCCTGCGCGATGCGCCGGCGCCCTGCCGGCTCTTCGGTCCCGTCCATCACGTGCAACGCGAACAGCGCATAGGCGGTTTCCTCGAATGTAGACGCGCGACCGGCGCCCCAGCCGCCGTCGTCGCGCTGCGCCCGCAGCAGCCCCGCCAGCGCGCGCTCGTCGCGCCAATGGGGGTTGCCTTGCGCGAGCGCAGCGACCGCATGCGCGGTGGGATAGAGCCACGAAACGTGCCATTTTTCGTTGTCCCATAGACCGTGCGGGTTGCGATTGGCCTCGACGTAGGCGCTGGTGCCGGCGGCGGGTTTTCCCAGCATTCGCAACGCATGCAGGGCATGGATGTTGGTCGACACCGAGGCATTGCGCTCACCGGGAAAGGTGACGAAGAGCTCGCCGGTTTCGAACTGGCGCAACGCGTCAGCCGCCGGGTCGCGGCCTGCAACGCGAAGGACGCACAACGCAACGGCGGTGTCGTCCGCATCGGCCGCGAAGTGCAAGGTAGGGCCCAGACCGCGCACCCCGAGGCGGGCGTCGAGCTGCGCGATGATCACTTGCACCGCCTCGGCGAGCGCGGGATGCGCGAACAGACCGGCCAGATGCAGGCTGTACAGCGACCAGCATGGCTCGAACACATTGATTGGCCAGACGTTGGGAAGGACACCTTCGATGCCGGTGCGCGTCGCCCACGATGCCGCCTGCAGATACCCGCCCGTGCGCCCGACGTGCGGCGTTCTTCTCTGTGTCACGGCGTGCGCACGCCACGCGGCGGTGGCCGCCGGACTGATGCCGATGCTGCCGTCGTCGTCCGGGCATGCGGTGGCCGGCGACGTCCCCCAGGCTTCCCAGGAGTGCAGCAACGGATGGCCGCTCGGCAACGTCGCCACAGCCCCCAGCTTGACCAGGCGTGCTTGCCGCAACGGCAACAGCGCCGGGTGGCGCGGAAACGACAAGCCGCCCAGCAAGGATGCGGCCTCGTCGCACAACTGCGGCAGGATCAGCTCCGCGCCGATGGGCGCGTCTTCCGGCACCGCATGCGCATAGGGATCGGGCTGGCGCTCGATGAACCGGGTTGCAGCCTGGACTGCGTCGGCAGCCCCGGGAAGAGGATCGGCACGCTGCAACGCCAGCAGCGCCGCCCAGGTAGGCGCATGGCGAAACAGCGGGAAGTCCGCACTTCCCCATCCGCCATCGGCCTGTTGCTGCGCAATGAGCCACGTGTATGCGTCGTGCCGACCGGTGACTTTGCCGTCGAACTGCAGAGCTCGCGCCGTGTCGTATACGGACGGACCCACGCTGCCGCCATCGCTCATCTCGCTCAGCAGGTGGCCCAATTCGGAAAGGATCTGTTCGGACAGCGCGTTCACGCGGGATGTTCCTTCTGCAGAGGGCTAACGAGAACAGAAACGGGCAGACGCCGCGCACGTCACCGCCGACACGGACACAGTGCAGCATGCAGCGCCCGCCGGCCGATCGCACCAGCACAGGGGCGAGTCCTTACGGATGGGCCCGCTCATGCGTATGGCGCGGACAGATAGACGTTGGCCCGCTGCAGCATCTGCGCCAACCCTTCCGCACGCGGCCCCAGAGGGGCGATGGCCTCCCCGGCCTCGTGCAACAAGTACAGCGCGAACTGGCGCGCTGCCTGCAGCCCCATGATCGACGCGCAGGTCGGCTTCTGCGCGGCCGCGTCCTTGCCGGGGGTCTTGCCAAGAGTCGCGGTATCCGCCGTCGCGTCGAGAATGTCGTCGGCCACCTGCAACGCCAGGCCATAACAGGCGGTGTAGCGATCGAGCGCACAGTACAGTGCAGCGTGCGCGGCATCCTCCGCGATGGAGTATAGCGCGCCCATGCGAACCGACGCGCGCACTAGCGCTCCGGTTTTCATCCGGTGCATCGCCAGGATCCTGTCCAGCCCGGCGTGCTTTCCGACCAGCGACAGATCCATGGCCTGCCCGCCTGCGGCACCCTCGGCGGACACCGCCTGCGCCAGTTCGCGCACGAGCGCGATACGATTGTCGCCCGGCGCATCCAGGCTCGCCAGCGTCAGGAAGGCGTGGGCCTGCAGCGCATCGCCGACCAGGATCGCAGTGGCTTCGCCGAACTTTACGTGCACGGTCGGAAGGCCGCGGCGAAGCACGTCGTCGTCCATCGCGGGCAGATCGTCGTGGACCAGGGTACAGGCGTGCATCATCTCGACGGCGGCACCGACGTCGTCGAGCATGTGCGCCGGCGTGCCCGCCAGTGCGCCGGCAGCCAGACAGAGCAAGGCGCGGGTGCGCTTCCCGCCATGCAAGGTGGCGTAGCGCATGGCCGCCATCAGCTCCGTCTTACCGTCGTCTTCGGCGCAGAGCAGACGCCCCAGAGCCTGTTCGACCCGCTTTGCGCCGTCCTGCATCCAGATCTCCGGGAGCAGCCCGCCAGAGGCGCCGCGCGCCTGCGCGCCCAATCCGCCGAATGCGGAAACGCCGATTCGGTCGGGTGGAGTGGAACCGGTCTGCATGTTGTTGATGTCCTTGTAGCTGAGACGGCCACGGCGAGCGCGAGCCGTCACGGTGTTGCCGGCGTCACACGAGTGCGAGCGCTGAGTGCAGCAATGCCGCGCCTCGCCGGCGCCGCTGCCTTCCACACGGGGCATGCGATGCCAGCTCATGAGAAGCCTATGCGGATTGCCATGGACGGATGTGCGGTCGGGTAATAGCGCCGGCCTTTTTCGACGTCGCTCAGCAATTGCGGCCGCACCCCGGCCTTGTGCATGGTCAGCGCCAAGGCGATGCAGAACTGCACCATTTCCAGCCATACCAGATGGTAGCCGATGCAGACGTGTGGGCCGGTACCGAACTGCAGCATGTCCACGGGCCGGATCGGTTCTGTGCGTAGCAGCCACCGCGCCAGGCGGAACTGATCAGGCGCCTCGTGCAGCAGCGCCGAGGTCGAGAAATGCAGCAGCGGGATGCATAGGTGGGTGCCCGCGGGAATGCGCCGTTGGCCGAGTTGCAATTCCTGCAGCGCGCGACGCGGCAGGAGCGTGGTCGCCGGATGCAGGCGCAGTGTCTCGCGGAACAGCGCCTCGGCGACCGGACACTGCGCCAGGTCCGCGTGCCGGGTCGGCACCGCGCCCACGCGTTGCGCCTCCTCTACCAGGGCGTCCCACAGCACAGGCTGCCGCGCCAGCTCGATCACGATCCAGGCCATCGTCGAGGCAGTGGTGTCGTGACCGGCAAGCAGCAGCAAGCGAATATTGGCGATCAGGACGTCATCGGAGAGCGGACCGTCGCTGCGGTCGAAGGCGCTCACCATGTCGTTGATCAGCCCGGTGCGCGCGGCATGCGCGCGCGCATCGCGGACGAACTGGCGCAACTGCGCGTCGATCCAGTCGCGAGCGGCACGGCCGCGCCGCAAGGGCAGTCCGGGCAGGTCGACTGGTGGCGCGACGATCAACTGCAGCAATTGCCGGTACTTGCGATGCCATCCCGGCAGATCCTGCGCGGGGATTCCCATGAGGCTGAAGATGAGCTTCAGCATCAGGTCGCCGGTCTCGCGCAGGATAGTTACCTCGCCGCGGGCGCGCCACGCCTGCACCCGCGCCTGGATGACCGGCGCGAACAGGTCGCCGATCCCGGCCTGGGTCAGCCCCTTGGGCAAGAACGCTGCCTTGATGGCATCGCGCGCCTGCCGGTGCGCGCCGCCGTCCAGGGCAACCAACGTTCCGCCAAGCAATTCGGGCGCGATCTCTTCGATCAGCGCCGAGGACACGTCCTTGTGCTTGAGCAGAGAGAATGCGTCCGGATCCACACAGGTCATCAGATGTCCGGCAGGGCCGAAATCCAGCCAGAAGTGGCTGCCCAGCGTCCGTTCTGCGCGTTGCAGCAGGCGCGGCAGGTCGCAGACAATGGCGGGAAGATGCCCGACCAGCGGGAAAGCGCCGGGCATGACCGGGATGTCGGATCGCAGCCGGTGCCGACGGTTGAGTGGGTTGAGCAGTATGTCCATCAGCAGCGCGCCGCCGTCGCCGATTCGGTGTCGCCGACAGGGCGCGCGGCGCAGCTGTTGCCGCCGTCGGCGTATGTCGGCACATGCGCCAGCATGCCGCCATCGATGCACACGACCTGGCCGGTGATGAACGCAGCATCGGCGGAGAGCAGGAACGCCACGAGTGCGGCCACGTCCTCGGGGCGGCCGACGCGCTGCAGGAGCTGGTGCCGGCGCAGATGCCGTTGCATGCACTCGTCCAGCTTGGCGAGGAGACGCTCGGTCATGATAAGACCCGGCGCAACCGCGTTGCAGCGGATCTGCGCATGACCGTACTGGGTGGCGAGCGAAGCCGAGAGCATGTTCATCGCCGCCTTCGACGCGCCGTAGGACGTCTGCGCCGTGTCACCGCTGAGCCCTTGGCACGACGACATGTTGACGATCGCGCCACCGCCGCGGGCGATCATCCGTGGGATGGCCTGCCGGCAGCAGAGCAGCGTTCCGCGCAGATTGGTCGCCATGGTCTGGTCCCAGACTGCCAGGTCCAGGTCGAGGATCGCGCAGTCGCGCTGGGTCAGATGCATGGCGCTCGCATTGTTAACCAGCAGGTCGACCCCCCCGAAGTGCCGCTCCGCCGTCTCGAACAGCGCTGCCACCGCCTGCTCATCGGCGATATCCATGGCTATGGGCAGCGCGTGGCCTGCTTCGGCCGCGATCTGCGCGGTGCAGGCGATGGCCGCCGAGCCATCAATGTCGGCCACCACCACTCTGCCGCCCCCGCGCGCGATGGCGAGAGCGCATGCCTTGCCGATGCCGGCGCCGGCGCCGGTCACCACGGCCACCTTGCCTTCAAACCTTGCCATCGTGTCTCCTGAATTGCATTGGTCTTTCGCAGCATGCCGCTCGGCCTGCGCCGGAGAAGGCGCAGGGTCGGCACTGGCGCGCTCGTCATGGCTAGCGTCGCTTTCGATGACCCGAATGGCGGCGACCGGGCACTGGTTGGCCGCAAGCCGCACGGCGGCGTGCAGCGCCTGCGGGACCGTCGCCACGCACACTTCGGCCACCCCGTCCGGTTCGCGCTGGCGAAAGGCGCCCGGCAGCGTCAGCACGCACTGCCCGGTAGTTCCGCACAGATCCTGATCGACCACGACCCGCATCTCAGCCCTCCTGCCGATGCAGCCGCACCGGCAGCGCGCGGAACGTCCTAAGGAACGCGGAGGGCTCCCGGGTCGGCTGCTCGGCCAATGCCAGCGTGGGGAAGCGCGCCTGGATCCGCGGCAGGCTCTCGGCCAACTGCACCCGGGCCAGTTGCGCACCAAGGCAGAAGTGGATGCCGTGGCCGAAGGTGAGCATGATCTTCCCGTCGATCGACATGCCAGGACTGGTGCCGCAGAACCGCACGGGATCGAAGCTCTCGGGATCGGCGAAGGCGTCCGGGTCGCGATTGCCGGCCGCGATCAGAACGCGCACGTCCGCGTTCTTCGGGATCACCACGCCGCCCAGTTCGATGTCGCGCTGGGCGATACGCGGAATGGAGCTGAACATGGCGGGCGCGTCGTAGCGCAGGGCTTCTTCGACGAATGCCTTTACTCCCATGGCATCACCTTTCAGCCAGTGCCGCTGTTCGGGATACGCCAGCATCGCCAGGACAGCATGGCCGATGGCCGCAGCAGTGGTGGCGAAGCCGCCCAGCAGCATGCCCCAGAGCATGCTGATCAATTCCGCATCCGACAGCGTCTCGGCATCGTCGTCGTGTGCGCCGACCAGCATTGACACGATGTCGTGGCGGGAATCGGTGCGCTTGCGCTGTATGAGGTCGCCGAAGTAGGCCTGCACCCTGGCGCTGGCCTCGTCCCCCGCGGCGAGCTGCGGATCGCTGGCGAGCGGGCTCAGGCCTTCCAGAATGGCGCTGATGCCGGTGACGAGCGCGAGAATGTCGTCCGGGGGCATGCCGAACAGTTCGCCGAAAACCAGCATGGGCAAGGCCAGCGCGAATTCCTGATGCAGGTCCACTGCCTCCCCGCGCTCCAGTGCGGGCGCCATGCCATCCAGGCGCGCTGCGACAATGCGAGCGATGGTCGGCCTCAGCTTGTCGATCTGGCCGATGGTGAAATCGCGCGAGATCAGCCGGCGCAGACGCGTATGCGTTGGAGGTTCCTTCATCGCCAAAGTGGTCGCCAGCAGACTTAGCGACAGGCTGGTCGCCGCACGCGGGAAATAGCGCGCCAGTTCACCTGGCGCCGGCCCCCGAAAAGCATCGCCAGTGGCTTTAAGCGCCCAGTAGATGTCGGCGTGGCGGCTCAACAGAAAGAGACCCGACGCCGCGCGATGTACCGGATCGTGCTCGCGTAGCCACCGCATGAATGGGTACGGGTCCTGAATGCACGCTGGCGACGCCAGTTCGGCGAAGGCGTCCCGGCATGCTGCCGTGGTTTCTTGCACGTCCATCTTGGTCACCTGTTGGTTGGCTGATCTGATCGGCGCGCGGCAGTCGCGCGGGCAATTCGAGGACATCGCGATTCCTCGTGGCGTCCGCGCATCACCAGAGCACCGGGAACTCCACGAACCCGCCAGTGATGATCTCCTTGCGCAACTCCAGTTCTTCGGGCGCCACCGCCAGGCGCAGCGCGGGAAAGCGCTGGAAGATCGAACCGAACACCGCTTTGAGTTCCAGCCTGGCCAGCGCCAAGCCGATGCAGCTGTGCGGCCCGTAGGAGAACGCCAGGTGCGGGTTTTCGTCACGTCCGACATCGAAGATTTCCGGGTCGTCGAAATGGCGCGGATCGAAGGACGTCGCCGGCAAGCCGACCAGCACCTTGCTCTCCGCGGAAACATGCACGCCCGCGATGGTCACGTCGGTCCTGGGATAGCGCATGATGCCGTCCCAGCCCGCGCCCGGCGGGTACATGCGCAGGATTTCCTCCACCGCCTTGTCCACCAGGGATGGATCGCCCACCAGGCGTGCGCGCTGTTGCGGATGGCGGAACATGGCCAGCAGGCCGAATTCGATCTGTGCCACGGTGCTCTCGTGCCCCGCCACCAGCATGCCCGCCGCCAGGCCGATCGCCTCTTCCTCGGTCGCCTTGCCCTGGTCCACCGCCGCGAGCAGATCCGTCAGCACGTTGTCGCCCGGATCCTGGCGCTTGTCCCGCATCTTGCCGCGAATGTAGGTGCGGAGTTCTTCCCAGGCCAAGCGCGACGCGCTTCGCGGGCCGCTTTCATGCTGGTGCGTCATCACCTCGTCGGACAGCCCGGCGAAAAAGGCGTGATCCTCGTAGAGCACGCCCATCAGCGCGCCAATGACCATGGCAGGAAGCGGAAAGGAGAGGTGGCGCCGCAGATCGGCGGGCTGGGCCTGGGCCGCCAGCGTCTCAAACAACTGCGCGGCGATCGCCTCGACCTGCTGCGCGAGCTGCTTCACCCTGCCGTTGCTGAAGGCCGGCGCCACGATCGTGCGTAGCCGCGTATGCTCGCCCCCCTCGTGCGAGACCAGCCATCCTGGCGAACCGAGAATCACCGAATCCGGGGTGAATGCGGCCGGCGGCATTCCCGCGGGCCGGAACGCCGCGTCGGTCAACACCGCCTTGGCCTCGTCATAGCCTGTCACCCACCAGCCTTCGTGCCCGGACGGGAAGCGCACGCGGTGGATCGGACCGTTGGCGCGTAGCGCCAACATCTCGGGGGATGGCTCAATGTGATCGACGCGCCACATCGGCAGCGTCGCCAAGGGTTGTTCGGACATGGTGGCACTTCACTCTATAGCGAGGGCGGAAGGTGACCGGCGGGCGCTGCGGCATCGAAGACCTAAGACGGCATATAGATGACGTCGTCCGAAGGCAGACCGATTATCAAGAACGGCTAACGCGTAACTGTCTAGGCACATCGCGCGGCGATATGCAGAACGTTATCCTGCACCTTCGAGGTCAGGATAAGGTCGGTGTGGTGGGCCTTTGAGCCGCCGCCAGCCAAGATTTCCTGCGCAAGGGTCGACAAGAGCGGCGAGCTGTTGGGTAAGGGCGGTTTCGCCCAGGACCCCATGCCCATAGACGCTATCCGACGCGGATTTGACATTTTGCTTTTCTTTCTTCGTTCCATTCGTGCCATCCACGAAATGAAAGTCGGTCGGCGGCTCCCGGCCCGCAACGAAGCGACTTCAAAACTCGTGCCAATTTGGCCAACCGAAGAAAAAAATCTGTGATGCTTTTAGGGGCTTAGCCTGACACGCCAGAGAAGAGCTAGGCGAAATAGGCCGGTGTCGCGGGCCACAAAGGCGACGGAACAGTGTCCGACAGAACGCCTCGGCGACCTTTAGGTCGGGCTTGCGACATTCTGGTCCAGTTTCGAACATAAGAGGGCGGCGAACAGACACGATTGGGGAATTCGATCCTCACGGGGCCAAGGCGCTTGCCCAAGAGCGCCCGCTCATGGTCGCTGCGACAGGCGCATGTTCGCGATAGCCGTGCCGGCGCACCAATGAACGCTAGCGCCACACGTTACGCAATGACTGGAGTGCCCTCCAGGCTCAGGTAATGCATCGGCTCGGCTTCCGGTTCGTCTTTGCCCAGCCGGGGCTGAAGCGCCGAATATCCGCACCATACAGCATCGTTGTTGCCTGTGTGACGAGGCGGTTATAGCGCGCGCCCGATCTTCTAAGACACGGCCTCCTCTATTCCAAATGGCACGCCGCTTGCTGCTCCTGGTTAGAGCACCATCAAATCACGATGAAAGCGACTTGCACCATGCCCGACACGCGAAGCTCCAGACCGTGGCCTGAGGAGACGGTGCCCCTTGCAGCTGAACATCGGGGCATCGTCTCCTCCGGAAGTCCGTTCTGGATGGCCGCTTTGCGCATGGCTGGTCCGATGCCGGCACGCCAACACGGGCAGCGCGCGCAAATGCGGTTTGCCGGTTCTGTTCAGCATGTGAGTGCCGAAAAGCCTTGTCAAATGGTCACCCAAGCCAAGGCCGGCGGGTCACTGCCACATATCCACAACACGCTGAACCAGTCCAGTGACTCGGAGTCCTGTGACGCGGGTGTGTTGCATGAAGACATTTCAGGCCCCCATATGCTTGCGATATTGGCTCCTTCCGGCCGCTATCCTTTTCGAAACGCACGATCGCTAGTGACCGATCCCGCTTCCGGCGCCATAGCCGTGGAAAGCACCGGCTCGACGGTGTCCAGATCGCTCAGATCGATTGCGTTCGGGTGGCCAAGACACCGCCAAGACGTTCCCATGGTCGGGAGGGAAAAAGGAGGTTGCGAGCCGCGAGGCCCTCATTCCGTGCCGGGCATACGAGCCTTTGCCCGGTATTGCGCCAGCCTCTGCCAGAATTCAGCGCAGTCTTCTTTAGGAGCAACTTGATGACAGTTCAAAAGAAAGTTCCCTTCGTCACCTTTCTCACGCGTGTTCACGATAAGTCGGTCGAGGGGCCAAATCCATATCGCTGGGAAGAAAAGACATCTGACGACTACTTTGCCGGCAAGCGGGTCATCCTGTTCTCGCTGCCTGGCGCCTTCACGCCGACCTGCTCGACCTACCAATTGCCCAAGTTCGAAGAGCTCTATGATGAGTTTGAGAAGGAGGGAATTGACGCGATTTACTGCCTCTCAGTCAACGACGCCTTCGTCATGAATGCGTGGGGGAAGTCCTTGGGCCTGAAGCAGGTCGAGCTCATCCCCGATGGCTCAGGCGAGTTCACACGCAAGATGGGCATGCTGGTTGCCAAGGACAATCTCGGATTCGGGATGCGCTCATGGCGCTACGCCGCCCTGATCAACAATGGTGTGGTGGAGCACTGGTTCGAGGAGGAAGGTTTCTCCGACAATTGCGAGGCCGACCCGTATGGCGTCTCATCCCCGCAAAACGTTCTCGAAACGCTGAAAGCCGCCGCATGACCTAGAAAACGTCTCACTGGCGCCATTGCAAGCCCAAAGAGGCTCCTCGACAGGATTATCGCACTTACCATGCAATCTTCAGCAAGCCTGTTTCAGCGCCAGAAGCAATCCATCGTCGCATCGCCTCAACTCATTGAGTCGATTCGCTTGCTGCAACTGGCGCATACCGAACTGCATCAGTTCGTGGAGCGGGAAATCGAGAAGAACCCGCTGTTGGAATCTGCGTCAAACGATGGCGGGCCTTTTGACGATGCTTCGATTTCGGGAGCGGATCAGCCTCTCGGCCCTGGTGCAAACGCCGTTGAAGGGCTGACCGGGACAGGGTCGCCTGAACGGCTCGGGCAATGGAAATCACTTCGCAACACGACCAACAACCCGCCGGGCAATGGCCCTTCCCTCGACGAGTTTGCCACCCTCGCCGAAACATTGCACGACCATGTCGCTCGTCAGATCGCCCTCACTGCGTTCACACCACAGGAGCGGCTGATCGCTGGCCAGCTTGCCGCCGATCTGGAAGACACTGGCTATCTTCGGGCAAACCTTTTGGAGCTGGCCGAGAGCCTAAATGTCCATGAGGCTGTTGTGGAACGGGTTCTCGGAACCTTGCAGCAATTTGATCCACCGGGAGTTTTTGCGCGAAGTCTCAGAGAATGTCTCGAGATTCAGTTGCGCCAGCGAAACCGGCTCGACCCGGCAATGGCAGCTTTGGTTGCCCATCTTGAAATGCTAGCGCGACGCGATTTTGAGGCACTAAAGCAGCATTGCGGCGTCGATGAAGAAGACCTTCTCGACATGATGCATGAGATTCGGGCGCTCGATCCCAAGCCTGGTAACAGATTCGAATCCGGTGCGTCTGAATCAATTATACCCGACGTCTGGGTCACGCCATCGCCGCAAGGCGGGTGGCAGATCGAACTTGATCCCGCCACGCTGCCGAAGCTGCTGATCAACCAAACCTACTATGCCGAAGTCACGCGTCAAACTGCCCAAAATTCGAAAGATCAAGCATTTCTCGACGAATGCTTGCAAAACGCGAACTGGCTAATCCGCAGCCTCGATCAGCGCGCCAAGACGATTGTTAAGGTTGCGGCTGAAATCGTGCGTCAGCAGGATGCCTTTTTAGAACATGGCGTCGCCCACCTGCGGCCTCTCAATCTTAGAACCGTCGCTGACGCGATCGGCGTGCACGAGTCGACGGTAAGCCGGGTGACCTCGAACAAGTACATGCTTACCCCGCGCGGAGTTTTTGAACTGAAGTATTTTTTCACCGTCGCGATCGCGTCCTGCCAAGGCGGCGATGCGCACTCCGCCGAAGCTGTCCGGCATCGGATCAAAGCGATCATTGCCGCAGAATCTCCCGGCGACGTGCTTTCCGACGAGGACATCGCTGTCCGGCTGAAGGAAACCGGCATTGATGTTGCGCGCCGCACCGTCACAAAGTATCGCGAAGCAATGAACATCCCCTCCTCCGTGCAA
Source organism: Mesorhizobium sp. M0029 (assembly GCF_040323735.1). Taxonomy (NCBI): domain Bacteria; kingdom Pseudomonadati; phylum Pseudomonadota; class Alphaproteobacteria; order Hyphomicrobiales; family Phyllobacteriaceae; genus Mesorhizobium; species Mesorhizobium sp. M0029. The sequence goes on along the minus strand of NZ_JAMYVF010000023.1, from coordinate 49,323 downwards.
CGCCGCCGGGAAATGCGCTTTTGTTTTTAGATTTGGGTCAAGGCAGCCAACATCACGTTGCATTGCATCAAAGTGGAGACTTCGTTCATGACCCGATCCGCAGCAGGCGTCATGAACGCTGTTCTGCACGACCCAGAAAAGCCCGTCCCACCGTCTGGTCCCGCATGGGGTGCCGTCATTTCGCTTTCCTTGGGCACCTTCGGGCTGGTCACGGCAGAGTTTCTGCCTGTCAGCCTGCTCACGCCCCTCGCGCATGATCTCGGTATCAGCGAGGGAGCGGCTGGACAGGCGATGACGGCGACAGCTATCGTCGGGGCGATCTCGGCGCCGACGGTGGCCATCATCACAAAGCGCCTGGACCGAAGGACCGTCATGTGGACCATGACGCTGCTGCTGATCCTGTCGGACGTTCTGGCGGCCGGCGCGTGGTCGCTGGCGGTTCTCCTGATTGCACGCGTCGTGCTCGGCATAGCGCTCGGAGGCTTCTGGTCCATGTCGGCAGCACTGGCGATGCGGCTCGTTCCAAGCCACCTCCTGCCGCGCGCTATGTCGATCATCCTCACCGGCGTTTCCGTAGCTACCGTCTGCGCAGCTCCAATCGGCGCTTATGTCGGCGATATCTGGGGATGGCGAAGCGCCTTCATGCTCGCCGCAGCCGGCGGCGTCGCTACACTGCTCGTGCAGCTCATAACCATTCCGAGACTGCCTCCCATTGGAGTGACTAGCGTCCGCAGCCTGCTGGATGTGGCAAAGATTCCAATGGTCAAGGTTGCGCTTTTTGTCATCCTGCTGGTCGCTTCCGGCCACTTCGCCGGAATCACCTATATCCGCGCCTTCCTCGAAAAGATCCCCGCGCTTGACGTCGAGACGATCTCGCTTGTGTTGCTTGCTTTTGGCATCGGCGGATTCTTCGGCAATTTGGCCGGCGGGCTTCTGGCCGAGTACAGTCTCAAGGCAGTCGCGGCCCTTGCACCGCTGCTCATAGGGATAGCGGCTGTTTCGCTACTGACGGCGGGAGCATCGGCCTTCGCCTCGGCGATTGCGGTTGGCGCGTGGGGCTTTGCCTTCGGCGCGGTGCCGGTGGGATTACAGACGTGGATGGTGCGGCGGGCCGTTCCCGAGCAGGCCGAAAGCGCCGGTGTGCTGATGGTCGTAGCATTCCAAGTGGCAATCGCAGCCGGCGCGATTTTCGGCGGGCTATTGGTGGAGAATGCGGGGATCACCAGCGCCATTGCCTACAGTGCTGTTGCCACGTTCGTCGCTGCCCTCATAGTTTTCCTGCTCGGCCCGAAACGCGGAACCTAGACCGCCTGACTGTAGAGATCTCAGCAGCGCAGCGGGACGAGAGGTCCAATCGCATGCACGGCGCGGCGCGATCCTCCCCACCATTACGTATGGACCAGCGCAAGCGCCTCGCCGGAACGCTTGCTGGCGGTCATATCCTTCACGACAAGCCGGGATTCTGGGCAAGCGACAGCTACGCGCCGGCCATGCCCGTCAGAACGGCGGTGACGATGCCGCTCGATAGCCCAGGCAGGTCGCGAATTGCCAGTCGTGTCAACGGCGGCCGGATTATCCTCGACCCCGCGCACCTTGTTTCGGCCGCAGACTATCGTTTGGCAGCTTGATGATGTTGACCAGATAGCCTTGGAGCTATATATGACTTGGGAAGTCGTTTTTGGCGATGAGTTCGATGGGGAGTTCGAGGCGTTGCCCCAGACAGTCCAAGATGAGCTATTGGCCTCGGCTAAGCTGCTCGGTGTGTTCGGGCCCCAGCTGGGGCGACCGCATGCGGATACCTTGAATGCCTCGTCCTTCGCGAACATGAAAGAACTTCGCTTCGACGCTGATGATGGTGTCTGGCGGGTTGCGTTCGCATTCGACCGGAAGCGGAAGGCTATCCTGCTCGTCGCCGGCGATAAGTCAGGCGTGAGTGAGAAGCGCTTCTATAAAAGTCTGATCGCCAAGGCGGACAAGCGCTATCAGGGTATCTCGAGCGTTTGGCGGCGGCGAAGAAGGAGAAGAAGTGATGGGACGCAAGCTTGACGACCTAATCGCTGCGCTCCCCGAGGATCGTCGGGAGCGGGTCGACGCGCGTTTCGAAGAGTTAAGGGGAGAAGTCGAGAGTCTCGGTGAGTTGCGGCGTGCGGCTGGAAAGGCCCAAGCCGAAATCGCTTCGGTCCTCAAGATCAAGCAGCCTTCGGTCTCGAAGATCGAGAAACAAGCCGACATGTACTTGTCTACTCTTAAAAGCTATGTCGAGGCGATCGGGGGGCAACTCGACCTCGTCGTTCGCCTTCCCTCGCGCGCGCCCCTCCGTATAGAGCGGCTCGGCGACGTCGTGGCTCCCAAAGGCGTCTCCGTGCGTAGCGTTAAAAGAGCGGCAGGTGGACGTAATCGCACAAAGGCCGCACGCGCCGGCTGACCTCATTCTGTTTCGGCTAAAGACTACCGATGGGGCGAGATGGTCTCGTCGATGCAGGGAGTAGGTATGAGCAACGTCCTAGTTAAGCCAAAGACCGATCTACCCGCCGTCACACTGCCCGACGTGACCCCTCTCTCCTCGCCCATGCTAGCCCAACTTACCGCCGCGTTGGGAGTCCCCCGCAATGTGCTCGCCGAGGACGACCAGATTGCCCATGCGTGGTCCCAGCTCCCACGCCTGATCAAGAAGATCCCTCCGCACCTGCGCGATGAGCGGATCGTCAAAATGTGTGTCGCCGTCGCCAGCGGTCTGTTCGACGCAGCCATCAACTATGTCTGGAACGCGGCCGTGGTGGAACTGCGAGACAAGGTGCGACGGTTCGGCATCAACGTCGTCCCTCAGATCCTCGACGACAAATCCTTCGACGAGGACACGCTCCTCGACCTCAAGGACGCCGAGCTGCTCGACCTCTGCCGTAAGCTCAACCTGATCGGTGACGACGACTTCTTCTTCCTCGACCAGTGCAGGGCCACACGCAACAGTTTCTCTATCGCACACCCAGCTGCGGGGACGGTCGACGAAGACGAGTTCCTGAGCTTCCTAAGCCGCTGCCAGAAGCATGCGCTCTCGAGCGCCCACAACCCTAAGGGGGTGGATACAAAGTCCCTGCTCGCCGCGCTGAAAGCAACGAAGTTCAAGAAGGATCAACGACATGAATGGGAACGCCGTATCCAGGAAACATTCGAGGCCCAGCGCGAGCTGATCTTCGTCATGTTACACGGCATCTACTGTGACCCAGCGTCGGGAGAGGAAGCCCGCCTGAACGCCATCGCAATCTGCGAATCATTTAGTAACGACCTTAGCCCTCGCACCAGGTCGGCGCTGGTGGATCGACACCAGGACTATAAGGCAAAAGGCGACGAAGCCCGTCAGAAGGCTTCGCTGCAGTTCTTCGAGACACTAGGCCAATTGTCGCTGCTGAGCGAAGCCGAGGTCCACAGTATCTTCACATCAGCGAGTAGGAAGCTCTTAAGTGTGCACAATGGCTGGGATAACTTCCACAACGAGCCGCCCTTCGCCGATCGGCTCCTCAAGCTGTCGCGGAAGAACCGCGTTCCGGAAACAGCGCAGGCCACCTTTGTGGAGGCAGTCGTGACGGCAGCGACTGGCAACTCATACGGCGTCTCGAACGCAGCGACGCCTTCCTACAATGAGATGGTCAAGTCGTTCTCGCCAAACGAGGTCAAGCTGATGCTGGATCTACCGAAGGCCTCAACCCTCGTCGCAAGTCGCATCAACTCGAACAGCGGCTGCGAGAAGCGGTTCCGCGCGCTCGTCGCTCTCGTTGATGCAAAGACGGTTCCCACGGCCTCGAAGAGCCTTTACGCAAAATGGGTTCCTAAGCCTTGATTCGCTGCGTTCCCGCTGACCCTGTTTCGCCCCTAGACTACTGTATGTAGGTGACTGGCAACCCGCTGGTTCGCAAAAGGGGACGGCGAGGTTGAACGAGGAAGAACCCCCGGGATCAGATCCCGTCACCAAGGCATCGGCCTTCTTATCCAAAGCCCAGAAGGCAGCCGGGGCGAAGGACGCACTAGGCATGGTCGAGGCGCTGCATGCGAGTGGCTACCTCGCCGGTCTGAAGCGTATGCTTCAGTCCAAATGGTCCAAACTGCCAGCGGCCGATGTCGACGATAGCGTCGCCGAGGCGGTCGAAGGCGCGTATTCCGCTGTCTCGACAGGACGCAGGGTCGGCAGCATAGGTGCCTGGCTCTGGAAGGCGGCTGACAACATCGCGAACGATCGATGGAACCGCGGCCACCTCGATATGCGTGAGATCGATGACGCGTCGGACTGCGCCGGCGAGGTCGAACTGTCCCCCGACGAGCGACGCGAGGCCGACGATCTTGCTGAATACCGCCGGACCGAAGCAGTGCGATTCGCACGCCAACTGCTCAGCGCGGTCGGTCACGGTCAGGTTCGGGACGTGATGGAACTCGTCATCGAGGCTGTCGAGGCAGGCGAACCCGACCTCTCTGCTGAAGTTGTGGCTGACACACTCGGCATCGGCCGGGACGCCGCGCGCGCGCTCATGTCGCGCGGGCTCGACCGCCTCAAGACCGCCGCTCGAACCCATGGGATCGAACTGCCCGGAGAAATCCCGTCCGACTTGGGCGCCAACGACAACGCCGAGAATATCGAAGAGGAAACCTACCAATGAATGACCTCTCCAATGAGTTCCGCGACCTCATCGCTGCAGCAGAGCGCGTCTCTGCCGACATGGGGAACATCGTCCGCGACGTATTGCAGGCTGGCCTCGATCAGCCTCTCGACCGAGACGAGGCTCGCACCCTGCTTGGTCGCGTGCTCACGGTGATGCGCGAACGCGCCGAGGCGCGCGAGGATCGTGTGGTTACAGCACAGATGACGGCGGATATTGACACGCTCATTGACCGCGTCGAGGCAGTGCGTGTCGCACTCCGCCCTCAGAGCCCAGCCGACCAGCCAAGCGTACAGCTTGTCGGGTATAACGGAGTCCAACCGCGACCCATCCGCCCCACGCCTGTGTTCCACGAACGGAGCGTCCCGGTATGGGAGGGCTTCGTCCGCACGCGTGACATCAATCTTTGGGGTGAGAACCAACGTATCGATATCCACCTGAACCAATTCTTCCAAGTCCATGGTCGGACGCCGGAGGCAGACGAGCTGTTGGCGATCATGCTCGGGAAGATGAGTCTGCCAGGGCTCGCTGAGGACGACCAGTTCGAGATTGAAGTGCTGGCACGCAGCATTGCGGCAAACGGCGTCCGCAAACCGCCCATAATCGACCGGGAAGGCAACCTCCTGGACGGCAACCGTCGGATCACGGCTTGTTACTTCATTTTGAACAGCAACGACTTCGACGCTGTCCAGAAGCGACGCGCCGAGTGGGTCCAGGTATGGCAGCTGACAGAACACGCAACCGAGGACGACCGCGAGGCAGTCATCGTGTCGCTCAATTTCGAGCCAGATCACAAGCAGGACTGGCCTCAGTACGTGAAGGCGCGGAAGGTCTACGAACACTGGCAGGCCCTCCTCGCGTTAGAAGGACGCGCCAATCCAGCGCCGGCACGGCAGAAGGATATCCGCCGGGAGATCGCTCGCAAGTTCGCGATCGCCACGGACGAGGTCAGCCGTTATGTCGGGATGATTGAACTCGCATCGGAGTTCGAGGACTACCATGTCACGGAGGGAAAGAAGGACAAATACACCGTCAAGCATAAGGCAGAGAAGTACTTTCAGTACTTCGATGAGCTCGGGAAAGGTCGCCGTAATGGCGTGCTCGCAGCCTTGAACGACGATGAGAGCTTCAAGAGCCTCGTCTACGACCTGCTGTACGACGACAAGTTTAAGAACTGGAACCAGATCCGCGAACTACGCGCCGTCTCCTTAGATGATGAGGCTATGGCGTGTTTCCGTGAAGCCGGAGAGCGCAACCGGAAGGAGGGGCAACAACTAATCGATACGGGGATCGCGCTCTCGAAAGCAAATCGAGAGGTCGAGCGTACGGTCGGAGCCAACAAGCGCGTAGAGGTCTTCACGAAATGGCTCGAGAACGCGCCGGTCAAGATTTTTCGGCCAGGCCCTCCCGATGCGCTCTCCCAGGAGAACCTTCACCGCCTGTATCGAGCACTAAAGCTTGTTGAGAGCTACGTCGTGCCTTCCGATGCGTCGACCTCGAGCGAAGCCCACCATGCGGCATGAACAGTGGGTTGGTCAGACCGCCGCCGATGTACGTGTCGGCGACGGGCTCGATGGTCTGTACTTAACCGGGAGAGACTCCCGAGACGCGTTAGGCCTGTTAGCCACTGTTAAGGCCGCGCTTGGTGGAGGCAACTCGGTGCGGCGCTCTGCGAACGGAGTATTCGTGCCGCACCAGCTTGCCGGTGAACTCGAGCGGACTGACGATCTTATCCTGCGGTGGACTCCGGAGGCACGCCGCTTCGTTGAGAACAGGCGTCGTGCCTCCGAGGTCTTCGACGTAGCGGTGCGTCACGTCCAACGGCTCAAGGCTGAGGGGTCGGGCGCGGCCCGGGCTGAGGTCGAGGACAGCGCGGGTCTCGCCGTTCTCGACGCGCATCAGGTGCTTAATGTCGCGGCCATGACGATCAAGGAGGGGTTCGGGCTCTGCGTTTTCGACGAGCAGGGCGCGGGCAAGACAGTCACCCTTATCTACGCGTTCGACCTTCTGGCCGCGAGGAATGAGGCTGATCGCGTCTTGATCATTGCGCCCAAGAGCATGGTGCCCGAGTGGCCGAAGGACTTCGGGCGGTTTAGGCCAGACCTCTACCGCATAGCAGTGGTCTCAGGGTCTGCACGCGAGAAGCGTCGTGTGTTGCAGGAGGACCCCGAGGTACTGGTCACTAACTTCGAAACTGCCCTGAGCATGGAGGGAGAACTCTCCGCACTGCTCCGCAGCCGTCCAGGCCGGACGGTTCTCGCAGTCGACGAGTCGTTCTTTATCAAGTCCATGGACGCGCGGCGAACCCGCGCCATCCGGCGACTCAGGGAGTGGTGTGGTCGCGCTTACGTGCTGTGCGGGACGCCCGCGCCGAATGCTCCACAGGACCTTGTCCAGCAGTTCAGTCTGGTCGACTTCGGCCTTGCCTTCGATGGTGTCGAAGTCCCTACTGATCGAGCGGAGGCGGCTCCCGTCGTGCAGTCCGTCATCGACAAGCGTGGCCTCTACACTAGACACCTGAAGGCGGAGGTCTTGCCCGATCTCCCAGCGAAAAGCTTTCAGCGCATCTTCGTCCCGCTCGCTCGGCAGCAGCGACGCCTCTACGAGCATACCCTTAACGAGTTGGTCTCCGATATCGAGCAGACCGACGAGAAGGAGTTCGGGCGTCGATACGCCAACTTCCTCGCCCGCAGATCTGCGCTCCTCCAGCTGTGCTCGAACCCCTCTGCGATCGATCCCTCATACAGCGAGACGCCCGCGAAGCTCGAAGCGCTAGACGCCGTGGTCAGCCGGTTGATGTCTGCGAACGAAAAGGTGCTGGTGTGGTCGTTCTATACGCAGTCGATCACAGCCATTGTCGAGCGCTATAAGGCGCATGGAGCCATGCGCTACGACGGGCAGGTTACCGACATCGACACGCGTAGAGAGACGGTCCGCCGCTTCCAGGAGGACAACGAGTCGATGATCTTGGTGGCCAACCCAGCGGCTGCGGGTGCCGGCCTCACGCTACACCGTGCAAGATTTGCAGTGTACGAATCGCTGTCCAACCAAGCCGCGCACTACCTGCAGAGTCTCGACCGCATCCATCGGCGCGGCCAGCAGCGGGACGTTGAGTATCTCATCTTGCTCTGCGACAAGACCCTCGAGATCCAGGAGTATGAGCGGCTCGTGACCAAGGAACTGGCCGCACAGTCGCTCCTCGGAGACGTGGTCACCCCTCCGCCCACCCGGGATACTTTCTTGGAAGAGGCTCGAGCTGCCGCTGACCTCCTGATGAAGGATTGATGATGCGTGTGCCAAGCCACCAGCACGACGCGCTGCGACTGACGGACACGCAGCCTTGAAGAAGTTTCTGCATTCGGCTGGCTCGGTGGCAGATATCGCCGAGAGCTTGGCAGAGTGCGTCGAAGGTTCTGGCCGCTTTCTTTCGCAGCCGCGCCTTGAGTTTTGAGTAGGCCATCTCGATCGGATTGAGATCGGGTGAGTATGGCGGCAGGAACAGGAGCCAAGCGCCCCTTTGGCGAACCAGTTGTGCCGCGCGCTCGTTCTTGTGGAAGCCGACATTGTCGAGAATGAGGATATCGCCGGGTGACAGTTGGGGAGCAAGCTGTGTTTCGAAGTAGTGTTCGAAGAGGCGCCATTCATCGGCGCGTTGACGATCCACGGCGCGACAAGACCGTGGCATCGTAGCCCGGCGATGAAGGTCTGCGTCTGCCATTTGCCGAAGGGCGCATGGGTCCTGAAGCGCTCGCCTTTCGGCGCCCAGCCGGTGCGTTTGGTCAGTTTGGTGTTGGTCGACGTCTCATCGATGAAGATCAGCCGCGCCAAAGCCTTGTTGAAGAAGCGCTTTCGCCGCCCGGTCCACAGCTCACGCGCCTGGCGCACGTCGGCCCGCTGCTGCTCGCTGGCCAGTAGAGTTTTTTTTATGACTGAGCCCAAGGCGATGGAGCAGGCGCCCGACATTGGAGCGGTGCACGCTCACACCACGCACCTCCAATTCGACGCAAAGCTCATCCAGCGTCAGTTCGCTGGTCTCGGCCAATCGCAAACGCACAAACTCGGCATGCGGCTCAAGCTTGCCACTGCCCACATGGCCCTGCCGGCGCGCTTCAAGCGAACTGGTCTGCCGCCGCAAGTTGATCAGATTGTTCACAAAGCGAGGCGAAACGCGGAAATGGCGCGCTGCCTCGCGGTGACCATGCCCCTCATCGACATACGCAACAACACGCTGACGCAACTCAAGCGGTTGAGGCTTGCCCATCGCGGTCTCCCTTCAACCGCAATGAATCACGAACTGAAATCTATGGGAATCCTGAATCCATTAAATCGCGACAGGCTCCTAAATCTAGACTAAGCAACCGTGCCTTTCCCGCGCTTCGCATACACCTGTACGTCCGCCCGGGCAGAAGGGTTGTCGCGGCTCTCCGCATGGGATGGCTTGGTGCGACCAGCAACTTGTCAACCAGCATTGCTTTGGCCGGACATAGTGCCCAAAGGGGACACTCTGGGCACTTGGGACGCATGGGTCAGCACAGCTCTCGACCGTGCTGGAGTACATTTACGTGGTAGTCGTACCGACAGTCCGGCGGCACCGCTGCTTCCAGATTCGCGACGAAAAGCCGGCTCGGCGCATCTCCAACAAGCATCAGTCGGCCGGACACGCGAGCAACGTGCGTATCGACCGGGAGCAGCTCGCGACTGAGGCTGTACATGAGCACGCACTTCGCGGTTTCAGTCCGACGCCGGCCTGCGTCTCTGTCCGTCATCCGTCGGAGCGGTTCGAGTGTGACCTCACCAAAGTCTCGGGCGAGTTGGTTGACGATAGCCACCATACGTGGCGCTTTCTGGTTGGCGAGACCGGCATCTCCGATGAGCGCTTTTAGGACAGTCAGATCCATTTTCAGCAGTTGCGACCAGTTAGGCACAGCTGCCCTCAACCGGTTATAGACACGCTCATAGCTCGGTCCTGTCGTAATCTGGGACAAGAGGATAAAAAAGAGCTCGTCGAGAGCGTCGTCTTTGTTATTCAGCCGCGGCTAGCGGTATCTCGCCTTCAGCAGGCCAGTCTCCCGCCGCGCTTTCTCCGTCACAGTTCGTCGGCTCCTCGTACCGCTCAGGTACCTCCGCAATTGGGGGCAGGCGCATAAGCGCGCGGAGTTCATCTTCGATCTCAGGCGCCGCGTATGCAAGCGCATCTCGCCGCAGCCGGCCTGGTTCTTTGTACCAGCCAGTGATCGTCTCTGTCTCGGTATCGTTGCGCATACGCGGTGGGTTCACGATTGTCCGAGGACGCTTCATGAGCTTTGTCAACAGGTCGAGGTTGAAACACTCGACGTGCCCAAACCGTCCGGCAATCGAAGGCATAGACATGATGTTGCGGAGTGCACGGCCGGCTGCCTCGCCGAGGCCGAGTGGGACAGCGTTACCGACTTGCTCATATTTTTTGCGAACTGGGCCGGCGAATATCCAGTCGTCGGGGAACTCCTGGACACGAGCATACTCACGTACACTCAGCGGACGCAGCTCGTTCGGGTGACAGAGGCTCGTCGCTTTACTATCGGGACGGGTCGTTAGAGCCGGGCTCGGTCGATCCCAGGCAAGGCGGCGGAAGAAGCCAGACCGACCGCCCCATGAGTCGAACGCGCGACCGAGCGCCTCTTTGCGCACCTCATGTGGCAGGTCGCGCCAGTTACCGCCCTCAGGCACCTGTTTCAGGAACTTCTCCCTGGCCGGGGAGAACGTGTAGAATTCTGGAAGCGGATCCGTGAGGCCGCCTACGGCATCCCGTAGAGTGCGCCATCGGGATTTGCCTTCCGCACCGTCCCGCATATGCGTCGGCACCGGCATCTTGAGGGCTTCACCGTCGCGGCTCCCCAGCAACAGGAGACGTTGCCGCGTCTGGGGAGTCCCGTAGTCCGCGGAGTTCAGGATGTCGAAGACAGTGTAGTATTTCAAATCTCGCAGGTGCTCCACGACGACCTGGAATGCCGAACCGAGCTCTTCGTCAGGTGCAAGGGGCGGGTGTCCCGGACCACGCTCGCTCAGCGGCCGGTGCCGGGCGGCTGCCGACAGAAGCCCGCGAACGTTCTCCATGACGAAGAACCGCGGCTGGCTCTCGCGCACCACCCGGACGAAATGCTCGAAGAGCTCCCCGCGAGGATCAGCGAGCGAGCCGCGGGCTCCGGCCGTGCTAAAAACCTGACACGAAGGGCCGCCAGCAACCACAACAGCGTCACCCGGCCTTAGGCCGGCTACCTCTAGGATCTCCTCTGTCGACACGCCCTCGATCGGACGGTCGATCAGCGGCAGATCCGGCCGGTTCTTCCGGATCGTTGCTACCGCATAGGGGTTGCACTCCAGAGCCACAGCCACACGGAAGCCAGCCCTCTCCAGGCCAAGGTCCAACCCCATAGCCCCTGAGAAAAGCGAGATGACCGGAAGATCCGGCGCGTCAATTGCGTCGGCCACTCTGCACCTCCAAGCCAAGTTGTAATTGCCCGCGGTTCACGTCCTCGAAGAGTCGGGTGAGGGCGAGTTCGATCACGTAGCGTTTCGTCAGCCGCGGGTGTCGACGGTCGGTGAGATCTAACAAACCCTCATAGATCTTAGGCTCGACCGTGACGGTGAGCCGCGGCTCGTCCTTTGTCATATCGCGTATACCCCGAAGTGCTTCGGCACAAGAATACACCAAGACTCACCAAAGGTCACCAAATATCTGACCCCGGTATGGGGGTCACCAAATATCTGGCCCCGGTACGGCGATTGCGCCGGACAAGGCTCCAGTGATCAGGCCTCATTGTGTGATCGAGGCGAAACTGTGCACCAGCGCGAACACTGACGTCGGTGAACCGCAGCCGCCCAGGCGCAGCAACCGCGAGGCAGGCGGGCAGCAACGGCCCGGGGAACCCAGTTGCTCGGCAGCGATGGTGCGGGTCGCATCCCTGCACCGCCATCATGACGGCGCCCGCCGAAACGAGTATGGCGAGTAATCGGACAGAAGGCACAGCATTCAATCCCCGAAGGTGTCCGCCGACATGGACAAGAGATACATGGCGCGGCGCGAGCGCTGACGCTGTATGACTGACGCAAGCGGCTCTCAATCCTGGGCGTTGTCCTTGGTCCGTGTGAGGCGGCTTTCGCCTTCTTCCGGGCCGAAGCAGCTTTCGAAATCATTGCAGTCCCGGCAACTGGGGGCGCTGCACAGCGAAAAGCCTTCGGCCTCGCAGAGCTTGCGGTAAAGGTATTTTTTCCATTTCATGTTTTGGGTGTTGCCGGCCGCCAGCGTCGGAAAATGCGAGGCGAGCAGGCGGCCGAGGTCGCTTCGACTAAAAAGGCCAAGGTCTTGCCAGAGGTGGTCATTGCGCATGGCACGCCGGGCGATCATCTTGGCGAAGCGGGCGCTTGCCTTGTCGTCGGGCCGGGCATGCGCCAGCAGCAGTCCGCGCAGAAGTTCTTCTTCCAGATCCGGCTCGGGCTCGCTCCCCTCTTCCAAGGCAAACGCGTTGATAGGAAAAGCAGGGAAACAGCGGGACAGGACATCGCGCAACTCGGCGCGCGAGAGTCCGGTTGCCTCCGTCGCCGTCGCCTCGCCGGCCTCGATCTCCTCGAGCGCACGTGAAAGCACACAGGCAAGCACATGCTGGTCGAACCTTCTCTCCAGCTGCGGCCATTGGCCGGTGCTGAGCCGGGCATAATGTTGGGCAAATATGGTGCGTTCTCCTGGTTTCGCCCTATCAAATCATGCAGAGACCCGGCCTGCCGCAACATGGGTCGGGCAGTTCTTCGGTACGGCACTCCGGGTCGCCTCGCGTCGAGTAGTTCGGCAATTCTCGTCTGGTCCATCGGCTCTGGCGCAAATTCTGTGATTCGAAGAGGTTCGCGAACCCCGGCCCTGCCGTTTGCGCCTCACGGGGAACACTGGCGCCGGAATTTGCCCCGCAGAGTTGGACGTGAACCGTGCGGGACAGAGGTCGCGTGCTGAGTGCGGCCACATGGTTCAAGCCGCAAGACTCACGGTTGAATGCCGTCTCATCCAGAGCGTCAGCGAGTGAGTTCCAGCGCACGTTCAGGACAGGATCGCGCGCCTCGTGATGCAGGCAGTTCCTCCCCTTCCGCAACTTCAATGTCACCAGGCAGGATGTAACCGTCATTATCGAGTTTAAAGATGTCCGGCGCTTGCGCCGCGCATCGCGCGTGGCCCTGGCATTTGGCCTTTTGGACGATGATGCGCATGGCGCTGCCTCCATTGTCTGTGCCCGGGCTCGGGGCGGGCCTAAGACCAGTCCAGGATCAAATTTTCGATCCCGAACACATGGCCGCCAGAGGTTATGGGTGCCGTACCCCTCTTGATCCTGAAAGCCGGGATGCGCGCCAGCCACTCCTCCAGGCCAATGACAATCTCCCGCCGGGCAAGGTGTGAGCCAAGGCAACGGTGGGGACCATAGCCAAACGCTGCGTGGCGGTTGTCCTCCCGCTCCAAATCAATCGTGTTGGGGCATTCGAATTCCGCCGGGTCGCGATTGGCAATCATCGTGGCGCAGGAAACATAGTCCCCCTTCCGGATCGGCGCGCCTTCGAAGTCGATATCTTTCGTGGCCACGCGGATCAACTGAATGGGCGGATAGGCCCGCAGCAATTCTTCGGTTGCGAGCGGGATGCGGTCCGGTTCGCTCCGCAGCAATTGCTGATCTTTGCTGTTGCGTGCGAGGTACGCCAAGTCAAAGCCTATAGCTGCTGCGACCGTGTCGAGCCCAGCGACGAAGACAAGCACGCCGATGCCGCGGACTTGGGTGTCCGTCAGCCGGCGGCCCTCGACCTGTGCCTGCACGATAAAGGTCATGAAATCGTCAACCGCCTCGTCGCGGCGCATGGCTGCAAGTTCGTCGATGAATGCCACGATCGTCCGGGCAGCCACAGGTCGTTCCCTATCGTCGCCGTGGAGCAGATCTTTCCCCCAGCCGACGAATGTATCGAGTCGGTCATCAGGCAACCCCAGAAAGCGAAGAAAGGTGCTCACCGCGAAAGGAAAGGCAAAATCCTTCATCACGTCGCAGCTTGTGCCCGACGCGACGATCCTTTCGATCAGCTCGACCGACCGTTCGCGGACAGCCGGTTCCAAAGCCAACACCCGCTTTGGCGAAAGCAGCGGATTGAGCAGTGAGCGAAAGACGCCATGGGCCGGTGGATCGAGCTCAAGCGGGATCGTCGGCCAGTTTTCACCCAGTATGGAGGAGAAGATGCTGCGATGGCTGGAAAAAGTCTCTGCGTCCTGCAGCACCTTCCGCTGGTCCGCGGCACGGGTGATGACCCAGGTACCCCGGCCATCTTGCGTATTGTAGCGGGAGTAAAAGATCGGAGGCCCGTCATGTACGCGAGCGACAGCTGCGTGTGGATCCCCGTTGGGTGTTGGTGGCATCCCTGGCGATGTAAACAGGCTGAAATCCCTCACCATTTCGGGCGGGACATGATCTGGAACGGGGTTTGTCGCCATTTTGTTTCTCTACATTGGCGTTCATGGCTCGATTGAGATTGCACCCGCTGTTCATAAAGTCGATTTCCAGCATGGGCACGTCTCTTGTCGGGCGCCTTCTAGATTCTGTCGCCTGATACAGCCCACCTGCACCCGCGGATGAGATGGGTTGCGAAGTCGATCAGAGGGGCATCACCGCCGCGCTCCGGTCATGAAGCAAAGCGGCCGCTTATCCCCGTTAGGGTTGAGAGACTGGTCAATCACCTCTGCCCTGCTGATCAAATTGTCGAAGCAAGTCGCGTGCCGGATAGGGGTAGCCATGGCGCTGCACCAAGCAATGCCAGCCTGCGCTGGGTCTGCCGCTGATGATCACCTGTCCATCATTCTTGTGACAACGTCCGACAACCGACATCCGTGGTCGGTTTTGTCGAGCCCGCGACATCGGGCTGTTCGGCTTCGCTGTTGCTGCACAGCCTGCCGGTCGACGAGCGAGTAGATCGCCCGCACGGCCCGGATTGAGCAACGACGCGATCCAGCGCAAGGATCGGGTGCGGTCCGAGAAGACCCGACGGCGCTTGCGCGAGTATCAAAAAGGTCAAGCCGCGCTTCGGTTCGGCGCTGATGGCGTATGCGTTTTATCGCAGGCGCTGCAAGGCTTTTTCGGTCAGACGGCGATGCACTCGTGCGCACCGATCCGGCCGGCCACCAGCTTGACTGTATAGATGCGGTCCATTCCGGCGTGCATCACCTGACCATGCGCATGCGCTACGACGGCAGTCCTTTCCGCTCATGGACCTAAATTTGCTCGCGAGCCGCTGTCGGAACGTGGTGCTGAGTCCTATCGCGGTCGGTTCAATCCGAGGACCTGTCGGCAGTCAACACACCCCTGGAGGTCGGACCGGGAACGCGTGGCAGACTCTCGGCCAGAAACCGCCAGTCGCTGCCCTCGCGTTCGCCTTCCTTGCGCGTGCCGAAGAACTGGATGATCATCTTGCCGTCCGCGCCATAAGCTTCAATGGACGTGACGTGACCATCCCTCGTCGGCTTGCGCACGGCCCAGACCTCGCGGATGAGATGGGTCCTAAGATGCAGATGGAAGGTCTCTTCGAGCACATTGATCCGCGGCCCGATCTGCTTGACCGACCTGATCGGGCCGGAATGGATCTGAATGCAACCACGATTGCCGACAAAGCACATGATCGGCATCTCGTCTTCGGCCGCCTGTTGGAACAGGGCGCCGATGGCATCATTGTCGAGTAGCCAGGCGTCATCCTCGTCGGCCATACGCATCGCCTGGCAGCGGCTGAGCTTCAGTGTCTTCAACATATGGTAGAACTGATGCACGTCGCTTAGCCGGCCCCAGTGCTCGCGTAGGTCGTCGACCGTGGTGGCGTGGTCTGGACTCACTGCATTATCGCGCGCCCCGCTCGCCTCGAGCGATATGATCGGCTCCTGGTCGGAAGATACAAGCTCTGCCGTCAGATCCTGATACGCCTGCAGGTTCGAGGCGGGCGTGAGATGAGCTTTGTGCATCGCCTCGCCGGTGGCATCAAAGAATTGCAGGCTGCGGCGGATCTCGGCTCCCTCGCGCTTCTCGACGGCGAAGCCATACGCCCACGCTTTCGGGAAGATGCGCAGGTCGATCTCGTCGCCGAGCAGTATGGCATGCTGGTTGCCGGTGACCACTTTGCCGTAGACGCCAATCTTTTGGTGCACGGCACTTTCGTTGCTGGTGACCGCCATCACCTCGCCGACCGCTTCGAGGCCGGTCAGCAGATCATCGACTCGCGGCTCGATGCGCACCGCGCCGTGACCACAATGCGCCGCGACCAACTCGGCTTCCGAAATGCCCAATCGAGCGGCGAGATCATGCTCCCGGATCTTCGGATTGTCTTTGCACGCCCGCCGGATTTCGTCGGGCGACGGTTTCTCGCGTTGGTCCATGCTTACCCCTGTTTCTACGACGTGTGAGGATCATCTGCCCTGCCCGGGAATCTTCAGCCGATAAGGCGCGCCGAAATGCTCGATCCTGATCTGCTGCTGGCCCATGAACAAGGTGTCGCTGGACAGCGTGCACGGCGTCGCACCCGTGCGAAAACCAGCGAGCAGCCACATGCCGATGGCATGCCATCGAGCCGGTCGGCGGCTACTGGGCGGTGGTGAGCCAGTGTGGATGTTGTCGCAATCGGCCAAGCGGGCATTCGGATGCCATGGGCGGCGCTGCTTTGCCAAACAACGCGTATCTGACCACGGTCCTGACATGTTGGTCCCCTGCTTCGCCCCATCCATCGCGATTGCACCTATCGCATGATTGTGGATCGGCATGCTCTTGCCGTCTGGCCAAACGGAGCTTCAAAAACCGTGCCAATTGCGCCGAGCAAGCTCAGAAGAAGTTCTGTATTTGGTGATGTGAGTTCAACCAAGAACTCAGGCCCAACATCCCTCGTGGCTGACCCGACAAACCCGACAGCACGTGTCGATTGGCCGACACCTTCTCAGCAATGCACTCACAAGAAGCACCAGTGTGAGAGATGCCGCGCTGTGTTGAAACGTTTTTTGGCTTTGGCACGGTGCATGCGACGTGATGGGCAAGCAGGTCCCGGACTGAGGAGAATGGAGCCATGATTACGCTCACCGACAACGCTGTTGCCGCCTTCAAGACTGCTCTTTCCCGCGCCAGCGAGCCGGCGGACGGCTTTCGCATTATGGTCGAGGCCGGCGGCTGCGCCGGCTTCAAATACTTAATGGGCCTGGAGAGCGTGTCGCGCGAGGGCGACGCGATCACTGACACAGATGGGGTCAAGCTGTTCGTGGACGCGGGCTCCCAACCCCATGTAGCCGGCATGACCGTCGACTTCCTCACCGGGCTCCAATCTTCCGGTTTTGTCTTCGATAACCCCAATGCGCGCGAAAAGTGCGGCTGCGGCAAGTCCTTCAGTTAAACGCCCGAAGCGCCTGTGCGGCCGACAGAGTGATTTTGCGGCAGAGGAGACTTATATGGCCGGCACAACAGATGTCCCCGTCCTAAAAAACAAGACAAGGTCAAAGCCGATCTCGGGACCGCCATTCGCTCCCAGTAGGATTCAAAGAACGTCGCCTCCCGAAGCAGCTCGGTTCCTGGTGGCACCCGAGCTGCTTGCGGACAAATCGCGCCGCTGCGCCAAATTCGGCTCATCGGTAGCGTTATCGCGTTCGGGCGTCCTTACCTGCGGGCTGACCTACGGCCACTGCGAACATGTCCATATCGACGGAGATCCGGTTTACGTCAAACACTCCGGGCGCCTGCGCGCGCTGCCAGTTCAAATGATCATCAACGGCATGCGCCAGAGGCTCAACGAGTCGGTCTAGCGCTCGCGTCATTCTGTTTAACTGAGGATCGCACCTATGAAGCCTGTCTACCTCGACAACAACGCAACCACACGGGTCGATCCTGAGGTCGTGCAAGCGATGTTGCCGTTCTTTAGGGATCAATTCGGCAACCCTTCGTCGGCACACGCTCTTGGCGCCTCAGTCAGTGCGGCGGTGAGAAAGGCGCGGAGGCAGTTGCAAGCTCTGATCGGCGCGGAGTTCGAGGATGAGATCACTTTCACCTCGGGTGGGACAGAAAGCGACAATGCAGCGCTTCTTTCAGCGCTCGAGGCGGCGCCCAACCGAACCGAGATCGTGACGTCCGCGGTCGAGCATCCCGCCGTGCTGACGCTCTGCGCGCATCTTGAGAAGACCCGCCGCCTCAAGGTGCACAGGATCCCGGTGGATTGCCGTGGTCGGCTCGATCTCGACGCCTATATGGCCGCCCTCACCCCACAGGTTGCAATCGTGTCAATAATGTGGGCGAACAACGAGACTGGTGTGATCTTCCCCGTGACAAGGCTTTCCGAGTTGGCCAAGGAAGTGGGCGCCCTATTCCATACTGATGCTGTGCAGGCGGTCGGCAAGCTTCCGATGGACCTGAAGTCGACCGCAATCGACATGCTGTCGCTCTCCGGCCACAAGCTGCACGGGCCGAAAGGGATCGGTGCGCTTTTCGTAAAACGTGGCGTCGATTTCCATTCGCTGATCAAGGGGGGTCACCAAGAGCACAACCGGCGTGCTGGCACCGAGAATACGCCCGGCATAGTCGGGCTCGGCACGGCGGCCGAACTCGCCTTGAAATTCATGGACGACGAGACCACACGGGTAAAGTCGCTCCGCGATCGCCTGGAGGGCGGGATCCTCCAGCGCATCCCAAGCACCTGTGTCACTGGTGATCCCTTGCAACGGTTGCCCAACACCGCAAACATCTCCTTCGAACATGTCGAAAGTGATGGAATTCCACTTCTCCTCAGCCGCATTGGCATCGCGTGTTCCTCTGGCTCGGCCTGCACCTCCGGCTCTCTGGAACCAAGCCATGTCCTAAGCGCGATGAAAACGCCACACGCGGCAGTCCGCTTCTCCTTGGCGCGGGACAACAGCGAAGAGGACATCGACCGGGTGCTCGAGGTCATGCCGGGAATCGTGGGGAAGCTGCGCAGCTTTTCCGGTTCTGGGCCGGGTAGTCCGGTCTATGCGTGAGACGCAGAAGAACAGGCTGCCTGTCATGACCGGTCATGTCTCCCTCAACGATACGACCTTGCGCGATGGCGAGCAGGCGCCGGGCGTCGCCTTCACCACGACGGAAAAGCTGGAGATCGCTGAGTCTCTTGCGGCGGCTGGCGTGACAGAGATCGAGATCGGCACGCCGGTCATGGGCGTCGACGAGATGGAAACAATTCGCGCCGTGGTATCGCGGCGTCTTCCGGTTCGGCTCATGGCCTGGTGCCGGATGACGTCGTTGGATCTCGATGCAGCGATCGAGAGCGGCGTCCAAGCGGTCAATTTGTCGCTGCCTGCGTCGGACATCCAACTTGCCGCCAAGCTCGGCCTCGACAAGGCGGGAGCGCTCCAGGTCATCGATCATATGGTCAGGCGCGCCGCCGATGCCGGCTTCTTCGTCGCGGTGGGCTGCGAGGATGCCTCGCGGGCCAATCGGGATCATCTCGCCCGCGTCATCGAGACGGCCGCACGCGCCGGCGCAAGCCGCGTGAGGCTGGCCGACACAGTCGGTGTTCTCGACCCGTTTTCGACCTTCGAACTTGTCGCCCAGCTCGTGGTGCAGTCTCCAATCGACCTTGAATTTCATGCGCACAACGATCTCGGACTTGCTGGCGCCAACACGCTGGCGGCGATCCGCGCAGGCGCGCGCCATGCCTCCGTCACCGTCCTGGGGCTCGGCGAGCGTGCGGGCAATGCCGCGCTGGAGGAGGTGGCCGCCGCAATGGCAGTCTTCGACGGCGCAGACACCGGCATTGAGCTGACCGCATTGCCCGGCCTCGCCGCCCAGGTGGCTTGGGCCGCCCGCCGGCAGACCGCAGCCACTAAGCCGGTCGTCGGCGCCGATGTATTCACCCACGAATCCGGCATTCACGTCGCAGGGCTGCTGAAGGACTCGCGTACTTATCAGGGGCTCGATCCGACTCTCGTGGGCCGCTGCCGGCGGATCGTCATCGGCAAGCATTCCGGCGCCACTGCGATTGCCCATGTGCTGAGCGAAAGCGGTCGCGATCTCGACCCGGATCTGGCAGCCGCGATGGTGGCCCGCGTCCGACGCGAGGCGGCCGAGACCAAATCGACCGTCACTGCAACTCGACTGGTCGAGCTCTACGATGGAATGTGCAGCGAGGCATCCCTCATCGAGCTGTGCGGGTCCAAGTCAGCCGTGCGCGAGCGCACAGAGGCCACAGTTTTGCGACCAGGAAGAATGCAATGAATTGTTCCGCTGACAGCCGCCCCATGGATGTCACCGACATCCTCGCACGACTGAAGCGCTTGTCGGCTGCAGAGGAATTCTTCTCAGTCCTAGGCGTCGCCTATGACCCGAAGGTACTGAATGTCTCGCGGCTCCATATCATGAAGCGTGTGGGCCAATACCTCGCCGAAGAAGATTTCTCCGGTCTGCCCGACCAGGTGATTGCCGCGAGGGTGCGCGCGACGCTCGAACGCGCTTACGAGGACTTTGCGATTTCCTCGCCGCTCACGCATCGGATTTTCAAGGTGCTCAAGGACCACGATCCGAACAAACCTGCCGCGCCGGGTCACACCTTTGTTCCGTTCGACTCGGTACTGAAGCGGTTCGGACGGGAATGATCGGCGACAAGGGTGCGACGCGACAATGTCGAGCAGCCGCCAAATGCGGTCATCACCACAGCGCCGTCAGAAGCAACCAGCCGAAGTTGTAGGAAAGGGGGAGCGCAAGAGACTTGGCACGAATAATGCGGACAAAGGAGATAACCGCAATGCCGGACCCGGACAGGAGCCTAGAGAAACCGCCAATGCACATCGTAATCTGCATCAAGCAGGTGCCGGACTCGGCACAGATAAGGGTCCATCCGGTCACGAACACGATCATGCGCCAGGGTGTTCCGACCATCATCAACCCTTACGACCTGTTCGCCCTCGAAGAAGCGCTCAGACTGCGCGACGCACATGGCGGCGAAGTCACTGTGCTCACCATGGGTCCGCCCATGGCAGAGGACGCGCTGCGCAAGGCGCTCGGTTACGGCGCCGACCGAGCGGTGCTCTTGACCGACCGCTATTTTGCCGGCTCCGACACGCTGGCAACCTCGTTCGCCCTTTCCCAGGCAATCGCGAAGATTGGCGAGACGTTCGGCACGCCAGACCTCGTCTTCACCGGCAAGCAGACGATCGATGGCGACACCGCCCAGGTCGGGCCCGGCATCGCCAAGCGCCTCGGACTCCTGCAACTGACCTATGTCGCGAAGATCCCTTCTGTCGACCTTGCTGCACGCGAGATCAAGGTCGAGCGCCGTTCCGAAGGCGGCACACAGATGCTGAAGAGCAGGCTCCCTTGCCTCATCACCATGCTGGAAGGCACAAACGAGATCCGCCGGGGCTCGATCCAGGACGCCTTGTGCGCCGCGCGCAGCCAGGTCTTGAAATGGAGCGCGGCCGACGCCGGCATTGAGGATCTCACCAAATGCGGCCTGCGCGGTTCACCGACGGTCGTCAAACGTGTTTTCGCCCCTCCTGCTCGAGCTGAAAAGGCGGCACAAATCGACACCGCCGAGAAGGCCTTGCGCGATGTCGCTGACGAACTCATCACCGCAATCTTCACCCGCCAGCCGGCGCTGGAACATGAGCTCGCCTTTAACGGCGGCGCGTGACGGCAAGGAGCAAAACGATGTCGACCGCGAACGGAGAAACCCCTCGCCCTGCCGCCGGCCGCGCCGGCATAAAGAAGGAATTGCCCGCCCATTTCAAGGACTATCGGCACGTTTGGGTTTTCATCGAGCTCGAACGTGGCGAGGTCCATCCGGTATCATTCGAACTGCTCGGCGAAGGCCGCAACTTAGCAGACAAGCTTCAGGTCCAGCTTGCAGGCGTCGTGCTTGGACCGCCGGGAGAGGCCGTCGGGAACGCCGTTGCCGAAGCATTCGCGTATGGCGCTGACCTTGTCTACATCGCCGAGGCGCCCCTGCTCGCCGACTATCGGAATGAACCTTTCACCAAGGCGCTGACGGATCTGGTCGATACCCACAAACCCGAAATCCTTCTTCTCGGTGCCACCACACTGGGCAGGGATCTTGCCGGCTCCGTGGCGACGACCTTGCAGACGGGGCTCACGGCCGACTGCACCGAACTCGATGTGGATACCGACAGTTCGCTCGCCGCCACGCGTCCGACTTTCGGCGGTTCCTTGTTGTGCACGATCTATACGCTCAATTTCCGCCCGCAGATGGCGACCGTGCGGCCGAGGGTCATGCCCATGCCGCAGCGGACGGATAAACCGGTCGGGCGTGTCATCCGGCACAAGCTTTCGCTTGCCGAGGACGAGATCGCTACCAAAGTCCTCGGCTTCCTGCCGGACAATCAGTCGGCGAAGGCAAACCTTGCCTATGCCGACGTCGTGGTTGCGGGAGGCCTTGGTCTTGGCGCGGCGGAGAACCTGCAGCTTGTGAAGAACCTCGCACGAGCAATCGGCGCCGAGCACGGCTGTTCGCGTCCGTTGGTCCAGAAGAGCTGGATGCCAGCTGATCGGCAGATCGGCCAAACTGGCAAGACGATCCGGCCGAAGCTTTACATAGCGGCCGGGATTTCCGGCGCCGTCCAGCATCGGGTTGGCGTGGAGGGGGCGGATCTCATCGTGGCCATCAACACCGACCCGAACGCGCCGATTTTCGATTTCGCTCACCTCGGAATCGTCACCGACGCGATCCGCTTCCTGCCCGCACTGACGGAAGCCTTCACCCGGCGGCTGTCGCCCCACAGTCGCGATAAGCTTTCGAGCTAAGGGGATGGACATGATCGAGGAAAACTTCGACGCCATTGTTGTTGGGGCAGGCATGTCCGGAAACGCAGCTGCTTACACCATGGCCAGCCATGGCCTGAAGGTGCTGCAGTTGGAGCGGGGTGAATACCCGGGCTCCAAGAATGTCCAGGGTGCCATCATGTACGCGAACATGCTGGAGAAGATCATCCCGGATTTCCGGGATGATGCGCCTCTCGAGCGGCATTTGGTTGAACAGCGGCTTTGGGTGATGGACGACACATCCCATACCGGGATTCACTATAGGTCGGACGACTTCAATGAGGCGAAGCCCAACCGATACACGATCATCCGTGCCCAGTTCGATAAATGGTTTTCGCGTAAGGTGCGCGCGGCCGGCGCGACCGTTCTGTGCGAGACGACCGTGACGGAACTCATCCGTGATGCCAAGGACAGGGTGATCGGCGTCCGCACAGACCGGGCGGGCGGGGCCATCTACGCGGACGTGGTCGTTCTCGCAGAAGGTGTCTGCGGACTGCTTGGCACTCGAGCAGGCCTGCGCGAGATGCCAAAGCCGCAAACCGTGGCCCTCGCCGTCAAGGAAATGCATTTCTTGCCCGAAGAGGTCATTGAGCAGCGGTTCGGCGTAAAGGGCGATGAGGGCTGCGTGATCGAGGCGGTGGGCACGACCTCCCGCAGCATGGCCGGGCTCGGCTTCCTCTATACCAACAAGGAGTCCATCTCACTGGGCATTGGCTGCCTCGTCTCCGATTTTGCCGCGATGGTCGAGAGCCCCTACGTTCTCCTTGATGCCTTGAAGAGCCATCCTTCGATCCGGCCGCTGATCGCCGGCTCGGAAGTGAAAGAATATTCCGCACACCTCATTCCCGAAGGCGGCTACAAGGCTATTCCGCAGCTCTTTGGCGATGGTTGGGTCGTGGTCGGCGATGCCGCGCAACTGAACAACGCGATTCACCGCGAGGGTTCGAACCTCGCCATGACCTCCGGCCGCATTGCGGCTGAGGCAATCGTCGAGGTCAAGAGCCGCAACGGTCCGATGAACAAACGGAATCTCGCCCTTTACAAAGCCATGCTGGACAAGTCCTTCGTGGTCAAGGACCTGAGGAAATACAAAGACATGCCGGCCTTGCTCCACACCAATTCCAGCAATTATTTCACGACTTATCCGCGGTTGATGTCGCAAGCTGCGCAGAACTTCATGCGTGTCGACGGCACGCCGAAGATCGAGAAGGAAAAGGCGACCACGGCGGCCTTCATCAAGGCGCGCTCGCGCTGGGGGCTGGTCAGCGACGCGGTCCGCCTTGCATTGGCGTGGCGCTGAGGGGAGACGAAATGACCAGCGCAGCGACGAAGTCACGTGTCGAGGACAAGCTTTACCAGAACCGCTACTTGGTGGATTCCGGCCGCCCGCACATCAAAGTGCGACCGCACCAGAAGCCGAGCGCGAATTTGCTCGCGCTGACCCACGTCTGCCCGGCGAAATGTTATGAGTTGAACGACAAGGGTCAAGTGGAGATCACTGCCGACGGCTGCATGGAGTGCGGCACCTGCCGGATTTTGTGCGGGACGAGTGGTGAGATCGAGTGGAACTATCCACGCGGCGGTTTCGGAATCCTCTTTAAATTCGGATGACCGGCGCACGCATGCCCTAAGCAGATACCGCGCTCAGGGACTCTACGATATGTGAAGGTGCTGACCGCGCCAAGCGAGCTGGAGATTACGCTCGCCATACGCTGGGCAATTGTCGTGAACGTCCTGCCCACGTTTCTGCAGACGGGTGATGGAGAAGTCGTCGTCTGGACGCTGAAGGAGAGCCGGAGATTGCCGCCACTGCCGGCAACACCCACGCACCTCAATCAGGCACTCGCCGCCTCATACCACAGGCTGTACCAGATCGAGCGGATTGCGGCTGCCGGCCAGTCGCATCGGCGCCTCCGCAGCAAGGTATCTCCCCTTACGGCCGGCGTCCGAACCATGCCGCTTGTCGCCCGCATCTGACGGAACGCTAGTGGCTGATCGACGCGATTGACAAGGCCGGTTGGGTTTTGCCAGGGCGGCTCGTATCCCTGGCCTCACGCCCTGGATAATCGGCTACGCCCTGCGCCGGCATGGTATCAAGGTTAAGAAATTCGGGACGTCGTGATGACGTCAAGCGTAAGCAGCCCGGAGTGGTCTCGCTCACACTCTGCGCGCCCGAGGCTGCTAGCCTCGCGACCCTATTTGCCTGTCCACTGTCGTAAGCCCGACAGGTGTGTCGGAGCAATCCGAAGGAATGTGACACGGGAAGCCTATTCATGAACCGAAACAGCTCTTTGGGCTGGCATAGCTCTTGCGCTTTGAACTGCGACATCACGCAGCAACGGAGCCGTTCATGTCTGCACCGGCAATTTCGCTTGAGAGCCTCAGCACGACATTCGGTGACCAGTTGCTTGGCACCATGAAACTCGGGGGCTGCGCGTCTTCGTCCTGCGGCTCGTCGACAAAGCCCGACGACACGGATCCGGCTGTCTGGGAGAAGATCAAGGATCACCCCTGCTTTTCAGAAGAGGCGCATCATTATTTCGCCCGCATGCACGTCGCGGTCGCGCCGGGCTGCAACATCCAGTGCAACTACTGCAATCGCAAATATGACTGCGCCAACGAAAGCCGGCCTGGGGTGGCCTCTGAAAAGCTGACGCCCGACCAGGCGCTACGCAAGGTGATCGCGGTCGCCAACGAGGTGCCGCAGCTTTCCGTGCTCGGCATCGCCGGACCGGGCGACGCCTGCTACGACTGGAAGAAGACCAAGGCGACCTTCGCCCGGGTCGCCAGGGAAATCCCAGACATCAAGTTTTGCATATCCACGAATGGGCTGGCGCTGCCCGACCATGTCGATGAGCTTGCTGACATGAATGTCGATCACGTGACGATCACGATCAACATGGTCGACCCTGAGGTCGGTGCAAAGATCTATCCATGGATCTTTCACGATCATCGCCGCTACGTCGGCATTGAAGCCACCCGGATCCTGCACCAGCGGCAGATGTTGGGCCTGGAGATGCTGACCGCGCGGGGCATCCTCACCAAAATCAACTCGGTGGTGATCCCGGGCGTGAACGATGAGCATCTGATCGAGGTGAATAGATGGGTTAAGGAGCGAGGCGCGTTCCTGCACAACCTTATGCCGCTGATTTCGGACCCGGCCCACGGCACGCACTACGGTCTGAGCGGGCAGCGCGGCCCAAACGCCATGGAGATGAAGGCTCTTCAGGATCGTGTCGAAAACGGCGCCCAGTTGATGCGCCACTGCCGGCAGTGCCGGGCAGATGCCGTGGGCCTGCTCGGAGAAGATCGTGGCCAGGAATTCACAGTCGACCGGATTCCCGGCGAGGTCACCTACGATGCCAGCAAACGCAAGGCCTATCGGGAGCTGGTCGCGGAGGAGCGCCGTGATCACGTCGAGGCTAGGAGAGAAGCGATCGGATTGGTCAAGGCAGCGAGCCCCGGCAAGTCCCTTCTCTTCGCGGTGGCGACCAAGGGCGGCGGCCGCGTCAATGAGCATTTCGGCCATGCGAAGGAATTCCAGGTTTATCAAGCCTCGCTGAAAGGGATCAGCTTCGTCGGGCATCGGAAGGTGGACAAGTATTGCCTTGGCGGCTGGGGCGCAGAAGCCGCCCTCGATGGCGTCATCGCAGCGCTTCAAGGCATAGATATCGTGCTGTGCGCCAAGATTGGAAATTGCCCGCAGGATCAGCTCGCGGAGGCTGGAATCAGAGCCACCGACGCCTGTGCCCATGACTATATCGAGACAGCAATCAGCGCGATTTACATCGCCGCATCTGGGACCCCCACACTCGCGGCGACGGCCTGAGCTGTCTCATTCATTCGGACCAGGAGTTAAAATGGCTTTCAAGATCATCGCATCCCAATGCACCCAATGCGGCGCCTGCGAATTCGAATGTCCTTCCGGCGCGATCAAGTTCAAAGGCGAGAGCTACGTGATCGAGTCACAGAAGTGCACCGAATGCGAGGGGGTCTTCGATGCGCAGCAATGTGCCTCGGTATGTCCGGTGCCGAAGACCTGCGTTCCTGCGTAACGGACATTGGACTGCCGACATGGTTGGGGGCTGCCTACGCAGGACGCCTGGAGCGCCTTGTTCGCAATCTCAGCCGCAAGAGAAATCAGGGAACGGACATGTCGCTCGGACGCGAAGAGGAGATCGAAATCCGCAGGCCTCCACGATTCATGCCGGGAGAGCGGGTACGTGCCACTCGCCACATAAAGAATGACGGCACCTATCCTGGCAGGGAGATCGGCGAAAATCTCGTGCGGAAGGGGGACGAGGGATATGTGCGCGACATTGGCACCTTTCTCCAGCAGTTCTTCATCTATGCGGTCGAGTGGATCGACCGTGGCACCGTAGTCGGTATGCGAGCGCGTGAACTGATGAGCCTCGACGAGGCCGAGGCGCCCTGCAGTGCTGAAAGCAATACCAATGAAGGGACGGCCAGATGAAAGTCATGATCCGCAGGACCGATGCTGGTTTGTCAGCGTATGTCCCCAAAAAGGACCTCGAAGAGCCGATCATCAAACTCGAGAAGGAAGAGTTGTGGGGCGGAACGGTCACGCTCAGGAACGGGTGGCGGCTCCTCCTACCCGATCTCCCACATGATACGCGTCTGCCGATCACCGTCGAGGCAAGGAAGATTTCCGAAGAGGGCTGATGCTGCCCCTAGGTGCGTCGCGAGGAAACGAGATGAACACGATCCTGACATCGGGCCACCTCGTCATTGTGCGGGACAGTTTTGCTGAAAAGCTGCTTGACCTGGCGAAGGAAGCGCTCGCCGCCGATGAGGTGATCCCCTATCTCGGTCCGGGTCTTCTTGAGTTGAACAGTGTGGAACCGCCTGTGCCGCATACCCCGGAGGTTGTTGCCGCGGCACTCAATGCACGGGCTCCAGCCCCTTCCAGGATCCGCACCAATATGTGGTCGGTTGCACAGTTCATCGAACAGCGCCGGCATCGCCGGACGCTTCAAGCTTGGATGACCGACATATTCGCAGCGCCGGTGGGGCCGACCCCCTTCCACGCCTGGCTCGCAAGGCTGCCACTCTCCCTCATCATCGACAGCTGGTATGACAGCGCGATGCGCACGGCTCTGGTAGAGACCGGTCGAACGGACGTCCTTGAGATACAAGGCGTCACGCGCGCGAATGAAATCGGCAACATTTGGACGAAAACCTACGATTTGTCCGGGAGGGAGCTCGACCCCCGATTGGGGGCCAAGACGGTTCTCTATTCACCTCACGGGAGTATTACGCCCGCGCAAAACTTTCTCGTCGCAGATTCCGACTACGTCGAAGTCCTGTCCGAAATTGATATCCAGACACCGATCCCAGACGCTGTGAAGGAACGGCGCATCACCCGTGGATTTTTCTTCGTTGGCTGCCGCTTCAACGATCAGATGCTGCGCACCTACGCCAGACAGATCATGAAGCGCTCCCGCGGTCCCTATTGCACCGTAATGGACGCGGAAACCCTGACCAGAAACGAAGCGCGTTTTCTTGCGGCAAGCGGAATCACGGTGATCGACATGCCACTAAGTCAAGCGGCGGCTCGGCTGGTGGGAACGGGCACGGCTGCAGGTTGAGGACGGGATTAACAATGGCGGATGCCTTTGATGATGTCTGCTTCGGCTTTCCTCGAAGGCGCAAAATGCAGTCGGGAATACACCCGTGAACAGTGAAGCTGTCAGCGGCGCAACGAACGCACTGAATTCGTTGGCCCATGTTGAAGCGGCGCGCTGGGGCCGGGATTTGAGTACGCTGTTGCGCATCACGCGTATGAATCTGCGCCATCCGTGGCAGGTCGCCCTCGCTATGGGCTCGACGATCATGGCGGCAATCCTCCAGTTGCTCATTCCCCAGCTTCTCGGCCGGGCTGTCGACCAGACCCAGACAGCTATCGGGGGCGGTGTCGCGGGGGCTGCGGCAGGACAAGCGCTCTGGGCCCCGGCTCTCCTGCTGCTCGCCGTCAGCGCGCTACGCGGCGTTTTCACGATGGCGCAGAACTATTTTGCCGAAGCCGTCGGGCATCATGTCGCGTACGAATTGCGGCTCGCCTACTACGACAAGATCCAGCGTCTCAGCTTTTCCTTTCACGACCGGGTCCATTCAGGCGATCTGATAACCGCCGGAATGCTCGATCTCGAAGGCGTGCGGATGTATTTTTCCACCGGGCTCATGCGGGTGCTCCTGCTGACGATGCTGATCGGGATTGGCGCTTACATGATGATCTCGACCGATCCGATGCTCGGCTTGGCCGCGCTCAGCTTCGTGCCTTTTGTCGCTTGGCGCTCATCGACCACACAGCTTAGGCTGCGCGCCACCTGGCTCGACCTCTATGAGCGCCTTTCGGTACTAAGCCGCGTGATGAAGGAAAATCTCGCAGGTATCCGTGTGGTCCGCGCTTTTGCGGCTCAATCCTATGAGATGCTGAAGTTCGACGGCGCTTCCAAGAACGCGCTCGACCTCGCCAACGATCTCGTTGACATCTACGTACCCAACACGTCGGCGATGACCTTGTCCTACTTTTTCGCAATGGGATTGGTGCTTGGGATCGGTGGCAACAAGCTCGTCGCTGGCGAGATCAGCGTCGGAACCATGGCGACCTTCCTGACCTTCATGACCATGCTGCAAATGCCAGTCCGCCAGATCGGTCTCATGGTCAATGCGTTTGCCCGCGCTTCTAGCTGCGGTTCGCGGCTTTTCGGTCTCCTCGATCACGAGATCACCATCAGGGATGCTCTCGAGGCCAGACCGCTTGAGATAAGTGACGGCACTCTGCGCTTCCACAATGTCTCATTTGCCTACCCCAACGCCGAAAACCGCGCCATTCTGAAGAACCTCAGCTTTGAGGCCCGGAGAGGCGAGACGATCGCTATCGTCGGTCCGCCGGGTTCCGGCAAATCGACGATGGCTCATCTGGTCCCCCGCTTTTACGACGTGACCGGTGGCGCCATCACGTTGGACGGCCAGGACATACGCAATGTCACCCTCGAGAGCCTTCGCAAGGCGGTCGCGGTTGTACAGCAGGATGCGTTCCTATTCACAACAACGATCGAGAACAACATCGCTTATGGCGATCCCTGGGCGAAGAGACAGCGAATTGAACGCGCTGGAGAATTCGCCCAGCTCCACGACTACATCCTCGGGCTCCCGGCAGGGTATGAGACGGTCGTGGGCGAACGCGGCGTTTCTCTCTCTGGCGGCCAGCGCCAGCGTCTCACGATTGCTCGCACCATGATGCTGCGCCCCTCCGTCATCATTTTCGACGACTCGATGGCCGCGATCGATGCCGGCACCGAGCTGCGCATTCGCGCGGCGATGCGGCGCTTCGCAAAGGATCGGGTGACGATCATCATCGCGCACCGGCTGAGTGCGCTTAAGCATGCCGATCAAATCCTTTTTGTCGATAAAGGCGAAATCGTAGAACGCGGCACGCATGAAGAGCTTCTGGCGAAGCGGGGACGCTACAGGGCCCTTTACGATCTCCAGACGTGCCCGGGTGATAGCATTATTAGCCAGGATGGGGGCGCCCGCTGATGGACCAGGGCCGCGGCGAACTCGAAGCCGAACCTGACGACGGGAGACGCCCTCCGCGCGCGGTCGTCGGCTCGCACCGGATCGAGGAGGAGATGTTCGGCCGGGCTTTCGACAAGAGCATCCTCCGTCGCATCTGGGGCTTCGTCCATCCCTACCGGGCAAAGGTAGTTGTCACGATTGTCGCGATGCTGATCTTCACCGGGACGCAGCTTCTCATCCCCTTGATCATCCGCTACGCGATCGACCTCGGCATGAACCCGGCAAGGCCCGATCGCTCAGCCCAGCTTGCGGCCGTCGGCGCGTTCCTTTCGGCGATTTTGGTCAATTTCGCCGCCGGCTACATGCAGGAAGCCTTGGATGGGAAAATGGCCGAAACTGTCCTGTTCGACATCCGCCGCGCCATGTTTGGCCATCTGCAAAAGGTTTCGCTCTCTTTCATGGACAAGACCGAGGTCGGACGCCTGATGTCGCGCCTGCAAGGCGACGTTAACTCCATACAGGAGTTCCTGGAAACCTCGGTATATTCCCTAGGCGATGTTGCGCTTCTCTTCGGCATCGTTTTCGTAATGCTGTGGCTCGACTTTCGCCTCGGCCTCCTGACGCTATCGGTTCTGCCGATCCTGGTGATCGTCCGCATTGTCTGGTTGCCGCGTGCCCGCGACGCCTTCATGGCTGCACACGAAACCAATTCCGTCGTCAATGGCGCGCTGGCCGAAGCCATTCACGGCGTGCGGACCATACAGTCAATGGACCGCCAGCAGGTGAATTTCAGTCTTTTTGACGATCGGGCCCATGCCAACCTCAGGACCCACCTGATCGCTGCCAGATATGCACTGGTCATGGTGCCCATCGTCGATGGCATCACCGGCCTCGCCTTGGCCGCCGTTATTGTGGTCGGCGGCTCGATGGTCATGAATAGCCGTATAGATGTGGGCGTGTTGGTAGCCTACCTATTTTACATCCAGCGCTTCTTTGACCCGATCCGCTCACTCACCCTGCAATATTCGGTCATGCAGCGCGCCATGGCCTCAGGCAAGCGCCTGACGGATGTGCTCGACGTCAAGATCGATGTTAAGGACAAACCCAATGCCGAGGTGCTTTCGCCCGAAATGGACGGCTCGGTCGAGTTTAGGGACGTCACCTTCGGCTACGATCCGAACCGTTCGGTTCTGAAAAATGTCTCGTTCAAGGTCAATCCGGGCGAGACGGTCGCACTAGTCGGACCGAGCGGTTCTGGCAAATCGAGTGCGATGGCCCTGGTCCACCGCTTCTATGATGTTCAGCAGGGTCAGGTGCTGGTCGGCGGACATGATGTACGCGACCTCACCCAGGAATCGCTCGGCCGCCAGGTCGCCATGGTGCTGCAGGAGCCATTCCTGTTCACCGGGACGGTCTTCGAGAACATTCGATACCAGAAGACGGAAGCCACGCGCGACAAGGTGATCGAGGCGGCCAAGGCTGTCGGCGCGCATGACTTCGTCATGAGCCTCGCCGACGGGTATGAGACCCAACTTGGCGAACGCGGCGACAACTTATCTCTCGGCCAGCGCCAGCTTATCAGTTTCGCCCGCGCCCTCGTCGCTGACGCCAAGATCCTCGTGCTCGACGAAGCTACCGCCAATATCGACAGCTACACGGAATTGCAGATTCAGAAGGCTCTGATCAAGCTGCTTGAAGGGCGGACTGGCCTCGTCATCGCCCACCGTCTCGCCACGGTCCGGGGGGCCGACCGCATCATCGTGCTTCAGAATGGCCAAGTTATTGCGACTGGCAACCACGATGAGTTAATAGCCATGGGCGGCCTGTATTCCAAACTCTACTATCTCAACTACGCCTCCTTCGACGACCTTCCCGAACACGATACCACCGTCCAAGCTGGCTCTCAGACCTGACATCTTGGCGGCCTTGTGGTAGTGGCGTTGACTTTCGGGCGTGTCGGCAGACCACTCAGGCCACCGCATCCGGCCAGCAGCCAGCACTCAAGAACGAGCACTCCTCGCAATTCGTGAAGACCGGCTGCGAACGATTTCCTCCAGCATCGTATCCGACCGCGGTGCACCACCATCATCGGGCGAGCTCGCTGGAGGTGTTGGCTGGGCGTCGCAAAGCCGCTCGCGAGCGCGCCCTCAATAGCGCCGTAGCGAGCGACGGCTTTGCCACCGACGGGCCGCTGATGAAGCTGGATTAGTGGGCGCCGCACCGACGCCGCCCCGGGCGAGAAGAACCTCCTGCGGCTGGCTATGGGCAACGACTAGCGCCAGCGCGACGAGCAGACGCGTGCCGGCATCGTGACGCGCTCGGCTACCCTCTCCTTAGGATCGTGCATGTTCACACGATGGCCCAGACGCCAGCCAACGCACAAGCTGGTATTCTGTGCCGCCTGCTCGTCGTCAGTTTGGCCTCCTCCCGATTGCCCGCCCCACCACGTGCAAGCTCGAGCACATGGTCAGCCAAGTCGAGCCATGATTTCGGACTGAATGGTCCTCGCGGTGTAAAGGGAAGCATCTAGCGGCAGATTTCCAAATGCCATTTGACAAAGCAGGTAGTTGGCACCTGCCTCTTCCAACTGATCTAGCAGAGCTTTTCGCACAGACTCTGCTGATCCTACCACGCACAATTCACTCTCGACTGCCGCATCGAAGGTTAGCGGCAAGTTTGGTGGAGTGGGGATAGCGTTAAGCTCGTAAAGGAATTGGAAGCTCTTGAGCCAGCGTGCGTAAGCAGGTGCCGCGAGCGAATAGGCATGTGTGTCACAACGCCCAATCACGACCATGCGGAGCAATCCGACAAATCTCCCTTGATCCCCCCCGCCTGCGTTGTCCTCTCGATAGGCGCGGAACGCATCAGTAGTTTTGCGAACAGAAGAGGAAGGTCCTACACACGCGATATTTGTTCCATTCGCAGCGGCCCAAGCTGTGGACTCGGGTCGATTGGCAGCGACCCATGTGGGCGGATGTGGACGCTGATGAGGTCTTAGCGTCAAAGGAACGTCATTGAGATCAAAATGGCGGCCTTGATAGCATAGCGTGCCGACCTCCCTCGAATCCACAAGTATTTGCATAAGAATTTCGCTGGCTTCGGCATAACGGCCCGGCACCGCGTCCGCACCAATCCCGAAGTAGCCCAATTCGGTCGGGAGAGCACCGCGCCCTATGCCCAGTTCGAGCCTGCCACCGCTCAACTGGTCCAGCATACAGATCTCTTCGAACGCACGCAGCGGATGATAAAGCGCAAGCAGCATCACCAAGGGTCCGAGACGCAAGCGCCGGGTGCGCTGGGCGACGCTCGATAAGAACAGATTCGGCGATGGACCTCTCCCATGGGGAGTACAGTGGTGTTCTGCGAGATGATAGGCATAGAACCCTAGCTGATCGCACGCCTCTGCTAATATCAGGCGATCTTCGTACTGCCGGCCTATATCGCGGCCATCCTCATCCAAATGATCGAAGATGCCGAAAGCCAGGTTTGAAGGAAAGACGTTTGTCACTCTTTAAGTCCCCGATTTTAAAAGCAGGCTGTTTTCTTGCTGGGATCACCAGCAATTCGGAAGAGATGTGTGTGATCGCCGATTAGCGTCAGCGTAACGAAGAAGCAGAGCCTGACGCTTCCCTGCCTCTGGAGCTTGGCACCGTTAAGCTTCCAGCAATGTCGCCAGCGGCAGCAAGAAATTCATCCATCTGCTCTTTTGTGCCGATGCTGACGCGGATACAGTGTTCCAAGCCTTTGTCCGGAAAAAACGCGACAAGTATCTTTTGCCTCTCCAATGCTGCTTGCCACCATGAGCCGTCCTGTCCCGCGGGCACACGGGCCAGCAAGAAATTTGCGCGGGAGGGTGTTACGGAAAATCCGAGTTGCGATAGTGCAACTGTCACTCGCTCTCGTTCATCCTTGATGTGCTTGTGGTTGTCTGCGTAGGCGCCGCGATGCTCAAGCACGCTGATACCAACGGCATGCCCGATCACGTTCATGTTGAAGACGTTCTGGATGTTTCGCAGCCTTCCAATAATTTCAGGGTGACCGAAACCGAAACCGACGCGAATGCCGGCGGCGGCATAGCTTTTCGAGAATGACCTCAAGACCAGAAGGTTCGAATACCGGTTGATGAGGCGCAGTCCGTGATCGGGTGCAAAGTCGACGTAGGCCTCATCGAGGACAATCAAGCGGTCCGATTGTGCTACGAGGCGTTCGATATCGCTTATCGGGAGGAATGTTCCGGTCGGATTGTTTGGATTGGCCAACATAATAAACTTGGCGTCTTTTGCCGGACCAGAAAGCAATTGCTCCATTGGCAGGGAATGAGCTTGACATCCGATTTCGAGGAACTCAGCGCCCTGGAGCATGGCAAGTTTGCGGTTGAACGAAAACCCTGGCGACATCATCGCAACCTTGTCGCCGGGTGCGAGGAAAGCTCTGTAGATCAGTCCGAGCAGTTCAGACGACCCGTTGCCAGCGATGACCTGATCCCTGGAAACGCCATAGGCGCTGGACGCTGCTTCCCTCAGTCTGAAGTTATCGTCATCCGGATATAGATACTGGCGCTTGAGGGCCGCCACTGCACTTTGCATTATGATTGGCGGCAACGGAAACGGGTTCTCATTTGTATTCAGCTTGATAAAATTTGCGTCCGGCGCTGGTCCGTTGGACGGCAGAGCATCCAACTGTCGTGTCACTTGCGAAAGAGCCGAAAGCACAGTTTGCAGTTTTGCGTCGGACATATTTAACTCCGTTTCAGTCACACAGGGGCATCCGCATGAGCTCGCAACGAGAGCAACATGGCGGACGGGATTGGACGATGGCAGGGTTGCCTTTCACACAATGGTCGCAGCGCCGGCTGACATGGGAATTCAGCCACCTGTCCTCGGTCGAATCGAGTTGACGCGCACGCGGATCTGCATCGCTGCGCGGCGCCAAGGCGCTAAGCTGCTCAGCTCATGCCCAGGGTCATGCTTTCAAAGACGCTTGATCTCGACGCCGTATTTCCTCAGCACGTAGCCAATCTGGCGCGGGGTCAGCCCAAGCAAGCGCGCTGCCTTTGCCTGCACCCAGCCACATCTTTCCATGGCAGCAATGACGCGCTCTATATCGGGCGTCCTCGCGCCAATTGGGTGGGTTGCGCCGGCAAGTGGGTTAGTCGCGGCCGAACTGGCGGCCTCGTCCGGGGGCGTGGCCAAATTCGCTGACTCCGGCAGGATCGGCGGTGGTTGCAGCGCGGCCTTGCCCGATCTGCACTTCCACAGCGCCTCGGCAAAGCATTGGCCTTGGGAGCAGGCAAAGTCGTTTCTCCCGATTGACAGTCCCTCGGCCAGGATCGCTGTCCGGTGCACGCAATTTTCAAGCTCGCGAATGTTGCCGGGAAACTCACATTTCATCAGCACTTCAATCGCACGCGGATCGAAGGTGAGCGTACAGCCGTTCTCGTCGTTGAACTTCTTGAGAAACTCAGCTGCGAGGAGCGGAATATCGCTGCGCCTTTGGCGCAATGCTGGTACCAGCAAGGGAACCACGTTGATGCGGTAGTATAGGTCGGCGCGGAACTCATTCCTTGCAACCGCCTCTTCCAGGTTCCTGTTCGTGGCGGCAATCACGCGAACATCGACCTTGATGGTCTGATTGCTGCCGACGCGCTCAAACTCCTGCTCCTGCAGCACGCGCAGTAGCTTTGCCTGGAACGAGGCCGAGATCTCGCCGATCTCATCCAGAAACAACGTCCCCTTGTCAGCGAGCTCAAAACGCCCCTTGCGGGAATTGAATGCGCTTGTGAAGGCACCCTTCTCATGACCGAACAATTCGGATTCCAGGACTGTCTCTGGGAGCGCTGCACAATTGAGTTTAACGAAGGGCCGCTTGGCGCGCGGCGACAACTCGTGAATTGCCTTGGCAGCCAGCTCCTTCCCGGTACCGGACTCACCTCGCAACAGAACTGTGGTTTTTGCCTTCGCTACGACCGCGATCTTCTCCAGCAGGGCGCTTATAGCCGGACTGTCACCAATCATCCCCTCGACGTGGACCTTTTTGCGCCGGGGTGCAGGGTGCTTAACATCAGAAAATTTCGTTTGCAGCCGATGTTCCAGCTCCGGCGTTCGCTCGCGGTCGACCGCGGAGAAGCGATGCAACTTGACTGTCTGTCCCACCATGTTGGCAATCATGGTAAGCAGCCGGACATCATCGTCGAGCCGATAGCTTGACCTGCTTTCCAAAACCCGGTCCAAAGTCAGCGCGCCTATGGCGTTCCCATCAACACGAATGGGAACGCCGATGAACGACACGGTGTCGGAGGCCCCAAGCACCTCGATATCAGCGGCAGTGAAGGTCGGATGCATCACTATGTCGTCGGCGACAAGCGGCGTGTCGGTCGTCACAATCTGGTCGATGGCGTTGCGCGGCAGGCGCGAGCGGGAGGGCTCATTGCCGTTCGTGCCGCAGCCGCTGGCCACTGTGATGTCCAGTCCGCCCTCGGCATCGCAGAGAGCGATGATGCCGTGCCGCATCTGCACAAACGAGTGCAGGAGATCGACTACCTTGGCCAACTTGAGTTCGAGCCGGGCGGCATCGGCGAGTACTTTCGATATTTCGAAGATGCCGGTTAGCGCGCGCTCGTGCAATGCCACACTCGCAGGATTCGTGTCGGACTTTGGACAACCCTTTATCGCATTCGGCAGCGATATGCCGCAGTCGCGGGCATTCTGTTCTGACTTGCTAATGTTGTGGTGCATGTGATCCTCGATCTCGCGCCATCAAATCTAGGCTGGCGGCATGTGCGCCGCGACATCGTGGGCACGCGCGAAAATGCTCCGACGTGAACTCGTGCCGCCGCCGTGTGGTCGAGTGCAAAGCGGGTCTAGCCCTGACGCATCGCTTGGCTACTCCCT
The DNA here is from genome assembly GCF_040323735.1 of Mesorhizobium sp. M0029. Taxonomy (NCBI): domain Bacteria; kingdom Pseudomonadati; phylum Pseudomonadota; class Alphaproteobacteria; order Hyphomicrobiales; family Phyllobacteriaceae; genus Mesorhizobium; species Mesorhizobium sp. M0029. The sequence goes on along the minus strand of NZ_JAMYVF010000023.1, from coordinate 12,432 downwards.
CCACGAGGCTTGGCCATGTTATTGGCTTGCCCCGGGCAAACACACGTTGTTTTCAAAAGACTGGAGCGAGGCGGCATAGTCAATCGAGCTTTCTTTCATCTGTGAAAGGAAACCTCGCGGCCTATGATAGGATTCATCAGTTCTATCTTGCGTTGAAGCAGAAATACGGGCCGGCCATGCGTTGCCCGAGCGGCTGACCGCGCGGAGTGTAAATGCGGGGCCGTGCCATTCACCAGCGCCCGCGAAGGAGGGTCGGGAGCGATAATAACCGCCAACGGCACTGGTCGGTTGCGGCAACCGCCATCTTTCTCGAGTTGATCAGGCGGCGGCGATGTCGGGTGTGAAGGCGCGAAGCTGGCGTTGAGTACGACTTCCTAGGCGGTGCTCGCAACTTTATGAATCGCATCGTCGTGGTCAGCATCATCACTGGGGGCCGAAATCGGCACACTCAATGAGCGTATCGAAAAGTCTGAACAGATTACGATGCGACCGCTTGGAAACGGCTGCCCCTGCTGCGGGCGTTGATTTGCAAAATGGGTCGTCCAAAAGGCCGTCCGAATTTATTCTGTGATTGCAGTGGCTGCATGGTCGTAGGCTGTCTAGAAACGAGCGCTTCCGAACAGGGGTAAGTTAGCCTGTCATCTGGACGGCCTTGAACAGGCGACCTATTGGTACGCGCTGGCGCCAACGATGGGGCCCGGTCCAAAGCCGGCTAACGAGGAACCCACCACGCTCTGTGCAGCAAAACCGCTAGCCAGAGGGATCGACCGGCAGCACTCTGCCAGAGACCATCAAGGGCGTTCGGACCGCGGCCTTGCCCGCTGGTCTGACACCGCTCCTCCATCATTGGCGAGCCCACATCAGTTCAGGTGATGCGGATTCATCTGGCATGGGTATTGCGGCGGCGTTGGTGCAGCGTTCGACCGGAGCGCCGCGATAGGGAGAAGCCCGGGAGAAGTCACGCCACCTCGATCCGGTCAGGGAGAGAGAAACAGTGTCAGCTGCACAAGTCCGCGGCGCGAGTCCCGCGCCCCCCCGCAAACCCTTCTACACCAAGCTCTACGCCCAGGTGCTTGCCGCCATCGCGCTCGGCGTCGCAATTGGCTATTTTTATCCGGAGACCGGCGAGAGCCTGAAGCCGCTGGGTGATGCCTTCATCAAGCTGGTCAAGATGATCATCGCGCCTGTCATCTTCCTGACAATTGCGACCGGCATTGCCGGCATGAACGATCTTCATAAGGTCGGCCGGGTCGCCGGCAAGGCAATGGTTTATTTCCTCACCTTCTCAACGCTCGCGCTGATCGTCGGCCTCATCGTCGCCAATGTCGTCCAGCCTGGCGACGGCCTGAACATCGATCCGGCCTCGCTCGATGTCCAGGCCGTGAATACCTATGCCGCAAAAGCCAAAGCGCAGTCGGTCACCGGCTTCCTGATGAACATTATCCCGCCAACGATCGTCGGTGCCTTCGCGGAAGGCGACATCCTGCAGGTGCTGTTCTTCTCGGTTCTGTTCGGCATGGCGCTTGCGATGGCCGGAGAGACGGGCAAGCCTGTCGTTTCCTTCCTCCAGGCGCTCATTGTGCCTGTCTTCAAGCTCGTCGGAATTCTGATGAAGGCCGCGCCGATCGGCGCTTTTGGCGCGATGGCCTTCACCATCGGCAGATATGGCATCGGTTCGGTAGTCAACCTCGCGATGCTGGTCGCGACGTTCTATTTCACCGCCTTCCTCTTCGTGTTCGGGGTTCTCGGCGCAGTCTGCCGTTACAACGGCTTTTCGATTTGTTCTCTCATTCGTTACATCAAGGAAGAGCTGCTGCTTGTCCTCGCAACGTCCTCCTCGGAGGCGGCGCTCCCGTCGCTGATGGAGAAAATGGAGAAGGCGGGCGCCAGGCGTTCGGTTGTGGGTCTCGTCATCCCGGCCGGATATTCGTTCAATCTGGACGGCACGAATATCTACATGACGCTAGCGGCTCTCTTCATCGCACAGGCGACGAACACGGATCTGTCCATCGGCGATCAGGTGCTGCTGCTGCTCGTAGCAATGCTTTCCTCCAAGGGCGCTGCAGGTGTGACAGGTGCGGGCTTCATCACCCTGGCGGCTACGCTCGCGGTAGTTCCGAGTGTTCCCGTTGCTGGGATGGCACTGATACTCGGCATCGACCGATTCATGTCCGAATGCCGGGCGCTGACGAATTGCGTCGGCAACGCAGTGGCATCCCTCGTCGTCGCACGCTGGGAAGGAGAGTTGGACCGAGCACAGATGAAAGCTGCCTTCAGCGGTCATCAGCTTACCGAGGCATCAAACCGGCTACCCTCCTGCAAGTAAGGTGGGCGGCCCACGACCTGTGAAGTCGCTTAGCTGGTCACATAACTGAACGACCGACCCGCAGCCTCTAAACGGCTCCTCACGGACCATGTATCAGAAGCGCTAAATGTGTGAGTGCAAATCGTCACCGCCCTTTAAGCGAATGAGCCTTTCAGTATACCCGGCCGGTTTACGTCTGCAATGATGTTCGTCCAACACGCTGTGCCCATTCGTATGGGGACGTCTTCACTTTGCCACCCGAAACCGAAACGCGTTAGGCGGACAGAGAGCCGGCCCGCGTCAAAAACCAATCAGAATAGGACCTATGACCAAGCGCCCCACAATTGCCGATCTCGCCCGCGAAGCCCGAGTCAGCGTAGCAACGATCGATCGGGTTCTGAACGCCCGCCATCCGGTGCGCGAGGAGACCGCGCGGCGGGTCCACGACGCCGCCCAGGCGATCGGCTATCATGCTGCCGGGCTAATCAAGCAGCGGTTGCGGCGAGACCTACCGCACTACCGTCTGGGCTTCATCTTGAGAAAACCGGCCCAGCATTTCTACCAAGATTTTGCGCGCGAGGTCGAAGCATCGGTCAATTTGGCCCAGTCCTTCCACGGCATTCCGCTCGTCGAATTCGCCCCGTCACATATGCCGAGCGACCTGATCGCGCCGCTCAAGGAGTTGGGCGCACGCTGCCATGCAATCGCGATGGTGGCACCGGACCACCCGAAAATCACAGCAGCGGTTGAGGACCTCAAGGCCAAGGGCATTCCGGTTTTCTCGCTGCTTTCCGACTTCGCCGCCGGCGTGCGACAGGGGTATATCGGCCTCAACAACCGCAAGGTGGGGCGCACGGCCGCTTGGATGGTGTCCAAGGTCGCAAAACGGCCCGGCAAAGTGGCGGTGTTTGTCGGCAGCCATCGTTTCCAGGGGCACGAGCTCCGTGACGTCGGCTTTCGCTCCTATTGCCGTGAGAACGCGCCCACGTTCGAGGTGCTGGATCCGGTCATGAACCTCGAGAAACGGCAGATCACCTACGAGGCAACGCTTGATCTCATGCAGCGGGAGCCCGAGCTCGTCGGCTTCTATGTCGCCGGCGGCGGCATGGAGGGCGCCATCTCCGCGCTCCGAGAAGAGGGCAAAAGTCGGGATCTCGTCGCGATCGTGAATGAAATCACACCTGAGTCTCGGGCAGCGCTTGCAGATAACATCGTCACGATGGCGGTCGCCACGCCAATGCGCCGGCTTTGCCAGGAGCTGATAACGCTGATGACACGGGCTATCGAGACCGGCACCGCCGAAACACCCGGACAGACATTTCTGCCGTTCGACATCCATCTGCCGGAAAATATATGAAGGCGGAAGCGCGAGGTAGATTGCCTAGATCCGCAGCGTCAACCTCCACCGGCTTCCTTGCCAACATGCCCCACGTTCTCGTGCAGGGGGTGTGGTCAATGATCCCGCACGGCAGGAGCCGAGCGAGGCCAGCACAGTCCATTTGGCGTCGACCTCGTCGACCGCCATCTCCTCGCCTGGCTGCACGTGAAAAGCCGCGGCACAGCCGGCAAGGTAGGAATTTAACCGGGCTAACCATCTTCTGGGACTTCGCACGCAAATCGAGGCGGCAGTCAATTCAGTAGCAGCCCGGGCGTGTGTTCTGCTCGTTCCGGCCCCTCGCACTTAGCAAGGAACTGCGCCGCTCTGCCGGGCCAAAGGCCCGACGCCCGAAGGGCAACCGCTCCTACGCGATCGCGTCCGCCTCCAGAAGCCGCCATCGAAAAGAATGCTCGCGTCGTCACCACCTACGGCCAAAGCGGGCAATCAAGGCAGCTGGCATCACTCTGCCACACATCCTCGACGAGCAACTCGCCTGAGATCAGCCCCAGAACGTAGGTAACACGCGCCGCGCCGGCGCTTGTCGAACATGCTGATCAGCCTGTCTTACAGGCGGTGATTAGGTGGGGCTCAACATCTTCCGGGACTTCGCACGCGATTTCGAGGTGGCAGTCGGTACCAAGAAACGAAAGGTCGGATCGGCGTGCCCGAGACGCTCAATGATTTCAGGCAAAGGCGCCAGGCGAGATGCCTCCTGCAACATCATTTCCCGCATCCACATGCTTGCCGGATCACTATTGTGAAGCTCAGGCCATTGGACGGCTTCCGTGAATGCAGGAGGAGGAAGTGGCGGCGGAAGTTGGACAATCCGCAGGGGTGTTGTTTTTGCGAAATGCTGCGCCAGCCGTAAGGGCATGGTTCCGATGCGGTTGGTGCCTGACAGGACGGGCGGGATCAGGCTAAAGCCCTGTACGACAACTTCGATACGTCTCTCGAAACCGTGCTCGAGCAAATACCATTCCTCCATGGTGGGCTGCCGGGTGTGCCTGAATTTGAGCACAACATGTCCCATGCACAAGTATCGCTCGAATGTAAGTGGCTCCGACAGCTGCTTGTTCGTGCCGCAGCCTACGCCTACGAGCTTATCTTCGAACAGGGCTGCGCGAGGATGTTTCGACATGAACACTTCCGGCATGATTAGAAAATCAACGTCGCCGCGCCGGAGAAGCTCCTCGGGGTCGTCGCAAATAGGCAGACATTCAAAGCGAACGGCGGGAGCTTCCCGCGCAGCGCGCTCTACTATCGTCCTAAAAAATACGAGCGTGATGTAATCGGAAAGCATGATTCGGAAGAGGCGATCCGATTGGGCCGGGTTGAAGGCGTCGGGGGAAATAATCGATAGCTGGATGTGCAGCAATGCATCCCGGACTGCTGGAGCGAGCCCGTCGGCGCGCGGTGTCAAAATGAGCTCGCGGCCGTTCATCGTAAATAGCTCATCGTTGAAATAGGCGCGTAACCGAGCAACGGCGGCGCTCATGGCCGGCTGGCTCAGGTTGATACTGCGAGCCGCGGCAGTGACTTTACGCTCCCTCATCAGAGCGTCCAGCACAACGAGGAGATTTAGATCCAGCCCTTTAAAACGCATGTCATGTTCTATCCAACGTGTGGATGCGTATCATTCAAACAATCAATTTTACGAATTTACGAGCCATGCATTAGAGGAACGTAAATGAGCGACGTCAAGCTCAAATCGACGACACGGGCCGGAACTTCGAGAGAGTGTCTGGCTCACCTTCGCCAACGACAACGGCTGAGTGCAGCCAACAACGCCGCTTTGGTCGAGTAATGCGGCCGCAAAAACCAATATGAAGAGAGGTCCTGAATGCGCCATCAGGTGCAGTGGAAGTTGTGCTGGGAAAACGAGTTGCAGCTCTCCGATCACGTTAAGCTCGCCGAGTTCTTTCGTGATACGTACGGGCCGACTGGGGCGTCCAACGCAGAACCGTTCGAAGGTAGTCGAAGCTGGGCCGGAGCCAGGCCTGAACTCCGCGTAATCGCCTATGATTCAAGCGGTGTAGCGGCTCACATGGGCATACTGCGCCGTTTCATCAAGGTCGACGCGGTCGACCTGTTGGTGGCTGAACTGGGCCTGTACGGGGTACGTCCGGACCTTGAGGGTCTGGGAATCGCCCATTCAATCCATGTCATGCTTCCAATACTGCAGGAGCTTGGCGTTCCATTCGCTTTCGGAACGGTCAGGGACGCGCTGCGGAATCATGTTGAGAGGTTCGGACGGCGATACAGCCCTATGGCCGTTTTGTCGGGAATTCGCGTGCGCTCCACCCGACCAGAGGCCCGCCTCGACCTGCCGCCCACACGCATCGATGACGCACTCACAATTGTTCTGCCAGTTGGACGGCCGATCAGCGAATGGCCCACGGGCACGATGATAGATCGGAACGGACCAGAGCTATGAGCCGGTCCGATTGCTTGTACGAAGTGCGCCGTGAGTGCTCTGACGGCACCGGCCGTCGAAGCGTTTATCTGACGTTTGACGACGGTCCCAATCCACTTTTCACACCGGAGATTCTCGACGTGCTGGCAGAGCAGCGAGTGCCGGCGACTTTCTTCGTCATCGGCGCCTACGCCTTAGAGCACCCATATCTAATCCAACGGATGATCGCAGAAGGGCACGAGGTAGGCAACCACACGATGTCTCATCCGGATCTGTACCAATGCGGTTTCGGCGAAGTGCAACGTGAGGTCTTTGAAGCGAACGACGCCATCATGAGAGCGTGCCCGCAGGCCTCGGTCCGCTTTGTTCGCGCGCCCTACGGCGCCTGGAGCGAAGAAGTCTGCACAGCATCACAGATCGCCGGGCTGGCGGCCCTTCATTGGTCCGTCGACCCTCGAGATTGGTCTCGCCCTGGAGTCGAGGCGATTATCGATAAAGTGCTCGCCTCCGTCCGGCCGGGCGCAATTGTACTCTTGCACGACGGATGCCCTCCCGGCGAGTTGAGCCAGGGCGCTCACGCCGGCATGCGCGACCAGACGGTCACGGCGCTGTCCCGGCTGATTCCAGCACTGCGTGAGCGCGGATTTGTAATCCGCTCACTTCCTCAACATCACTGAACAACGAGATCCCATGACTCTTCTTGGTACAACCAGCACTGTGGCCATTTCGCTTTATGCACTGCTCTCGACTGCCTATAAGAGCATGCAAGGGCTTTATGCTATGCCGACAAAGGATTCGTCGGGGTTGGAGGTTCTCGTCGGCTCCGACAAACTGCCCAGCGTCGATGTCATCGTCCCCTGCTTCAACGAGGATCCGCGCACGCTTTCAGAGTGCCTGGCTTCCATTGCAGACCAAGAATACGCCGGAAGACTTCGGGTCTATTTGGTTGATGACGGTTCTGGAAATCGCGAAGCCTTAGGAACTGTCCACGAAGACTACGCGCGCGACCCCAGGTTCGACATCATTTTGCTTCCCGAGAATGTTGGAAAGCGCAAGGCGCAGATCGCCGCGATACGACGCTCATCAGGGGATCTGGTGCTTAACGTTGATTCAGACACGGTACTCGCGCCCGACGTCATTTCCAAGCTTGTACCGAAGATGCGAGATTCAGCGGTCGGCGCAGTCATGGGTCAATTGACGGCCAGTAACCGAACCGAGAGCTGGCTGACCAGGCTGATAGACATGGAGTACTGGCTGGCTTGCAACGAGGAGCGCGCGGCACAGGCTCGCTTCGGTGCCGTTATGTGCTGTTGCGGCCCATGTGCCATGTACCGCCGGTCTGCGCTCCTTTTGTTACTGGACCAGTACGAGTCGCAATTTTTTCGGGGCAAGCCAAGCGACTTCGGTGAGGATCGCCATCTCACTATCCTGATGCTGAAAGCAGGCTTTCGAACCGAATACGTTCCGAGCGCCATCGCGGCCACAGTCGTTCCGAACAGACTCGGACCGTATCTGCGCCAACAACTCCGTTGGGCACGAAGCACATTCCGGGACACGCTGCTTGGGCTGCGCTTGCTGCCTAGCCTAAATAGCTATCTCACGTTGGACGTGGTCGGACAGAATCTCGGCGCGCTACTCCTCGCCCTATCGGTATTAACGGGCCTCGCACATTTCGCACTGACAGGCACTGTGCCTTGGTGGACAGGACTGATGATTGTGTCCATGACCATGCTCCGATGCAGCGTGGTAGCATTTCGTGCTCGACAATTTCGATTTCTTGGCTTTTCGCTGCACACGTTCATCAACGTCTTTCTCTTGCTTCCGTTGAAGGCCTACGCGCTGTGTACCTTGAGCAATAGCGATTGGCTGTCGCGAAGCTCTGCTGTCGCTACATCGAACACTGGGGGAAAACAGGCCCCCACCCAAGCTCCGATCACTGGTTCCAGCAGGGCAGAACTCTCGCCCCATTCGGCTCCGCTTCGCAGGCTCAATCTTGCGCGGGATTCTTCGGAATTAGTCCTGTCGGACAACATTTGCGGCGACGACTGACCGCAAATACCTAATGGACGAGAGGTGCACGAGTTTGACCCAGAACGTGAATCATCAGTTGCTTGATCGGGAATTGGCCGCTGACGATCCGTGGCGCCTCGACGGCAATCCATTCGAGCGGAAGCGCCACACGCAAATGCTCCAGCTGGCGCTTGCCCAAGGCTCCATTACAAATGCCCTCGAAGTCGGGTGCGCTGCCGGCGCATTCACGGAAAAACTAGTCCCCTACTGCCAAGGGCTCACCGTCATCGATGTCGTGGCGCAAGCGATTGCTCGAGCACGTCAACGGATAAAGGAGCCGTCGCGCATCAACTGGATAGTCTGCGATGTTCAACAGTTTTCGACCGACGAGTTGTTTGACGTGATCGTTGTGGCGGAGGTCCTCTACTACCTCGGAGACATAGCCGAGATGCGCGCGGCCATCAAAAACCTGGTGCGGGTGCTTGCGCCAGGCGGGCATCTGATCTTCGGATCGGCAAGGGATGCTAATTGCCGTCGCTGGGGTCACGCCGCTGGTGCTGAGCCGGTCATGGCCATGCTGAACGAAACGTTGATCGAGGTAGAGCGGCTTGAGTGTCGGGGCGAGTCCGTCAACGAAGACTGCTTGCTCGTCCGTTTCCGGAACCCGATTTCCGCTTCCTGATGAATCTCGAATCTATCGCCGTTAACGTGGAGACACTATGCGCATCTGTGGTACCAAGCTGACCCATGATGGGGCGATCGCCCTGGTCGAGGATGGACGGCTCGTCTTCTGCGATGACCAGGAAAAGCGGCACAACGATCCGCGTTACCAATCCATCGATAATCTCGACGCAATTGTCGCCGCTTTAGCTGAGCAGCGGCTAGATCCTTGTGATGTCGATCAGTTCGTTATCGACGGCGGGGATGGCGAAGACGAGTCACAGTTTCAGGTCGGCAGGGAACCAAGCAACCGCCAGTTTTGTCGTCCCTCTCGGTAAAATGAACCCATGTCCATGATAGCGATCGACCTTACTGACGTAAGCAAAACTTATGACAAGCTCGTTGTCGACAGGCTGTCGTTCCGCGTTGCGGCGGGGGAATGCTTCGGGCTCTTGGGACCGAACGGCGCGGGCAAAAGCACGATTGCGCGTATGGTCCTCGGCATGACATCGCCTGATGCGGGGAAGATTACTGTGCTCGGCGCTCCAGTGCCGGCGCGCGCGCGTTTGGCACGTATGCGCATCGGCGTGGTCCCGCAGTTCGACAATCTTGATGCCGCGTTCACTGTACGCGAGAACCTGCTGGTGTTCGGGCGCTACTTCCGGATGAGCAGACGCCAGATCGATGCGGTCATACCATCGCTGCTTGAGTTCGCCCGCCTCGAGAACAAAGCGGATGCGCGCGTCGCCGAACTGTCCGGCGGCATGAAGCGGCGCCTGACGCTCGCGCGTGCGCTCATCAATGACCCGCACTTGCTGGTGATGGACGAGCCGACCACCGGCCTCGATCCGCAGGCCCGCCACCTGATCTGGGATCGGCTGCGATCGCTGCTGGCGCGGGGCAAGACTATTCTTTTGACTACCCATTTCATGGAAGAGGCCGAGCGGCTGTGCGATCGGCTGTGCGTTATGGAGGAGGGGCGCAAGATCGCCGAAGGTCGCCCGTCCGAACTCATTGACGAGCAGATCGGCTGTGACGTGGTCGAGGTCTACGGCGGCAATCCGCATGAACTGGGTGCGCTGATCCGGCCGTACGCACAGCGCATCGAGGTGAGCGGTGAGACGCTTTTTTGCTATGCACCCGATCCGGAGCAGGTGCTGGCGCAGCTACGCGGGCGCACGGGTCTACGCCTTCTGCAGCGTCCCCCCAATCTCGAGGATGTGTTTTTGCGGTTAACCGGGCGCGAGATGGAGGACTGAACAATGGGCGAACGTTATGCGGCGGGCATGCCCGCCAATGCGTGGAATTGGGTCGCGGTTTGGCGCCGCAACTATCTTGGATGGAAGAAAATCGGGCTTGCATCGGTTCTCGGCAACCTCGCCGATCCGATGATCTATCTGTTCGGTCTCGGCTTTGGCATCGGAACAATGATAGGTCCTGTTGAGGGCTCTTCGTACATTGCGTTTCTCGCGGCTGGCATGGTTGCCACAAGCGTGATGGCATCGGCGACCGCTGAAACGGTCTACGGGAGTTTCGGCCGCATGGGCGACCAGCGCACCTGGGAAGGAATGCTATGCACTCAGCTGACGCTCGGCGATATCTTACTCGGCGAATTGGCGTGGGCAGCCACGAAGGCCCTCATGGCGGGCACAGCAATCACTATTGTTGCCACCACGCTCGGCTACGCATCGTGGCCATCCATCCTCTGCTTGCTGCCAGTCATCGCTCTCAATGGCCTCGCCTTCGCGAGTCTAGCGATGGTCGTCACGGCGCTTGCGCCCAGTTATGAATATTTCATATTTTATAATACGCTTGTTATTACACCCATGCTGTTCCTTTGCGGCGCGATGTTTCCGATCAACCAATTGCCCGGCGCTTTTCAGTATGCTGCCTCCTTATTACCGCTCGCACATGCAATCGACCTCATTCGTCCAGCGATGCTTGGCCGTCCGATTGACAAAATGGGCCTGCATATCGGCGCGCTTTGCATATACACAGTTTTGCCCTTCTTCTTTTCGATTGCTCTTTTTCGTCGAAGGCTGATGCGTTGACGCTACTCACCATTCGAATTGAATGTTTGGTCGCAACCCATTCACACGCCGCCTAGATCAAGACATGCGTTTTAAGGGACTCGATCTGAATCTCCTCGTTGTGTTGGACGCTCTGGTCAGGGAACGTAAAGTCACCGCGGCGGCCCGCAGTATTAACCTGAGCCAGCCGGCAATGAGCGCCGCCGTTGCTCGGTTACGCGCCTATTTCAGCGATGAGCTATTTACGATGAGCGGCCGCGAGCTCATTTTGACACCTCGCGCTGAGGGGCTCGCCCCAGCAGTCAGGGAGGCATTGCTCCACATCCAGCTATCGATTATTTCCTGGGACGCCTTCAACCCAGCCCAATCGGATCGTCGCTTCCGGATTATCCTTTCCGATTACATCACGCTCGTATTTTTTAAGAAGATCGTAGAACGTGCTGCGCGGGAAGCTCCCGCCGTCCGCTTTGAATGTCTCCCTATTTCCGACGACCCCGAGGAGCTTCTCCGGCGCGGCGACGTTGATTTTCTGATCATGCCGGAAGTATTCATGTCGAAACATCCTCGCGCAACCCTGTTCGAAGATATGCTCGTGTGCGTAGGCTGCGGCACGAACAAGCAGCTGTCAGAGCCACTTACATTGGAGCGATACTTATCGATGGGGCAGGTTGTGTTCAAATTCGGGGACACCCGGCAGCTCTCCATGGAGGAATGGTATTTGCTCGAGCACGGTTTCGAGAGACGTATCGAAGTTGTCGTACACGGCTTTAGCCTGATCCCGCCCGTTGTATCAGGCACCAGCCGCATCGGGACCATGCCCTTACGGCTGGCGCAGCATTTCGCAAAAACAACACCCCTGCGGATTGTCAAACTTCCGCCGCCACTTCCTCCCGCATTCACGGAGGCCGTTCAATGGCCTGCGCTCCACAATAGTGATCCGGCAAGCCTGTGGATGCGGGAAATGATGTTGCAGGAGGGATCTCGTATGATTCCTCTGCCTAAGAGCACCGGACGTCTCAGTTGTCCCCAAATTGAGAAACTGCCCCCCCCTCGACTATGAGAGGAGGCATGGATGGCGATCCCCCGCCGCCTGCGACCCCGCAACTGCTCAGCAGAAGGGCGAAGCGAACGAGAGTGAATCCATTTCGTAAATGTGTGCCTATCCAAGCAATCGATTTCTGCAATTGTCCGATGACGAATATGAACGCGCCTGAAGGTGTGGAGGCGGAAGCCTGTTCGGGCCCTTGCGGCCGACCACGATGAATCCCTTCCAAACCTTCAGCCGGACGGTGTTGTTGACCCGCTCCATTAAATGCCAGGACCAAACATATTCGGCGGGAGCACTGATCCTGAACCAGCGAGCGGATGCAGTCGGTTGCCGGTCGGGGAGCAATATAGGGAGCTGGGTCGCCAGCCTCCGGAGACTTACGTGACAACCATTCCTTAAAGGATTCAGCTTTGAGACCCTTCCCTCTGACTTCCGCGATTTGGGGCATTGTGTTGATCAGCGGCGTGGTCAACGTGCTTGCGCTCATCTCGCCGCTGTTCATGCTTCAGGTCTATGACCGCGTTCTGGCAAGTGGCAGCGTATCCACGCTGGTGGGGCTCGTCGTGCTCGCTGCGGGGCTTTATGCGT